>JBCCAQ010000171.1:0-12027 GCA_039814735.1 Cyanobacteria bacterium P01_A01_bin.15 | reverse complement strand
GTCGGGTCTTGGAAAAAGCCAACGGTCCGCAGGAGAAAGTTGCGGGTAGGAACAAAATCGGCATCAAAGGAGGCGATCAGATCGCTGTCGGTGTGTGCGATCGCACTGTTGAGATTCCCCGCCTTGGCATGGTCATTGGTGGACCGGGTGCGATACTCACAGCCCAGCGCCGCCGCCAGCTCCTTAATCTCGGGGCGGCGGGTATCATCCAGCAGATAGACTGTCTTGTTGGGATAGTCCATGGCCTGACAGCCGATGATGGTACGCCGCAAAATAAATGTCGGTTCATCATAGGTGGGGATATAGACCGCCACCGACGGCAAAAAGGTTTTATCCATCACCGCTAGCTGCATCTGATCGGCCTGGGTGTGGCGATCCCGCACCCGCAGCAGCAGCACCAGCTGGATAATACTCACCAGCAGCCCCAGCATTTCCATGACAAACAGCACCGTACTGGCCACGCCGTTGATGGGATCGTCAAAATTTAAGGTCGACAGGCTCCGCCAGGTGACATAGCGCCCCACCAGCAGCAGCAGCACGGTCACCACCAGGGCCCGCGACCAGGGTTTTGGCTGGGGGGATACTCGGGTGATGGCCACGGTAAGCAAAAACAGCGCTACGGTTGGCACCACCAAATAATGTCCCGCCACCATGGGCACCTCTAGCCACATGGGGGGGGTCTGCTGCAGCATATTCAGCTGGGCAAAAATACGGCTGATCTGACCTTCGCCCGCAAACCAGGCAAAGGCGACGGCTAGGGAGATCGCAACCACGGCCACCATCACGACCGTAGCATTGGGGATAGAAAGAGTCCGTCGCAGTGGTGGCTTATTGATGATCTGAGCCATTGGTTCACCATAGGTTATTACGAATTACTATAGCCAGATGCCAATAGAAACGATTTAATTTGACATCAAGTGATTCTATACACAAACTTACACAAGCGAACGTTGCCCAACTGTTCCATAGATTGCACATAGAGCTGAAATTTTGCTGAGATCTTCTTAAAGAAATCAGCCCATATTTTTCAGCTAAGCATCAGCTAGGCTACCTACAGTAAGTTGACCCTGGGATAAAGTTAATGCTGTAGGTCAGATCGGTTACAGCTACATAGACCGCTATTCACTAACTATCGGGTATGGAGTAAGGAAAAGGACAATGACCATTAACGACTGGCTAAGACTGATGCATCCGACGCTTGCTGTGATCTTGGTATTTCCGCTCATTGGCATCGTGACTAACTTTGCCTGGCAAACCCGTCAGCGTCGTCTGGCCGTACAGGCCAAGGAAAAATCTAAAATCCCACCCGTAGTCGGGAAAGAACACGTCAGTCTGGGTAAATGGCTCACAGGCATTGTTGCCGGTCTGGCCCTGCTGGGGGTGGGGCATCCCATCATCAAGCACATTGTCAAAAACAATGTGCTGGCGGAGACACCGGGTAAGGTGGCGTTTATTGTTGTAATGTTTGGGTTTACGATCGGCTCGCTATTCTGTTTATATCAGGCCACCGCTCCACAAAAACCTTGGCGCGGTTTGTTTGCGGCCATGTCAACCGCCGGGCTATGGATTTTGGGAGCCCAGGATGGGGTGTTTCGTCGGGGTTATGAGTGGCAGGTCTCCCACTATTACTACGGTATGGTGGCGGCGACGCTGATGATTATTTCCCTGGCGATTTTGCCGGAGATTTATAAGTCAAAGACCTGGCGGAAGGTGCATGTGGCGCTTAACTGTATCGCGCTGCTGTTGTTTATCGGTCAGGGAATCACCGGCACGCGAGATCTGTTGGAGATTCCCCTCAGCTGGCAGGAACCGTTTGTGTTTGGCTGTGATTTTGTGAATAAGACCTGCGGCGGATAGCGGGTGTTGAATATGGCGCTGTGCGATCGCACAGCGCCCACCATAGCCATCGACTAAAGACTATAAAAACAACCGTTCTGCAGCACAGGCAAAACCTGGCAACAGGGGAGACGTTAGCTTGTCACCTGGAAACAGGGTGCCCACCAGCTGAAGCAGTTCCGACTGACGGCGGTAAACTTCAATCTGCTTTAGACGCCACTCTAGAATCCAATAATCTTGCACACCCCAACCAGTGTAGAGTTTTAACTTTGTTTCACGGTCTCGTCGTTCGTTGTCTACACCAGGAGAGAGTACTTCAACAATCAATTCTGGAGCAACCGTCAGATGGCCAGATTCATCTAAGGATGTGGCAAGACGAGCCTTACTAATCCAAACCACATCAGGAATGACATTGTCTGCATCACTAAAGATGACGCCCGGTGCCTGAACAGCCTCCCCTAAACCAGTTGCAATAGGACCAGTCTCTCAGTGCTGCGTAGGCATTACCGCAAGCTTTTTGACGTCCCCAATGGGGTGCTCTGGTCACAAGTAATTCTCCATCAATGATTTCATACCGATTGCTGCTGTCGGGTAGTAGTTGCAAATCGGCAGTCGCCCACCGCACGCGCGGATTAGTAGGCTGGGTCATGATCTCATCTCTGGTGGGAATGGCCCTATTGTATCGAGGCCAAAGACAAGGGCCGATACGCAGAGATAACGTTGGCACTCTTGTTCCTTTATCAACATGAACGTTATGCGGAAATCTCTGCTGGTTTAAGGTCCCCTGACCTCATTCCAACCGTTTAGACCCGCCAACATATCAAGAAAAGTTGGTCTGTAATCATTCCTCACCGGGGGCTTGACGGACGCTTGGGTTACCCCTTACGCTGCTAAACCAAGGTTGCAATTTAGCGGCCTTGTCCTACAGAACTCAATGACTTAGCGCCGCTGATAGGTGTTCACACCACCTACCAGCAGCTTCACACCCAAACTGCCAAAGCCAGTCTGGGTGCTAGGGGTTATTATGCCCTAGCCACCCACCCTGACCCTAACGTTGGGCGTTGCCGAGCATTGACTGGCCTGCTCTAGGCCACAATCCCGTTTGGCAACGGTGCTCTGCACCTGTGGCTAAGCTCCTTGGGTTCTGCTTTCCTACTCGTTTATCTAGGAGATCAGAACTCATGTTTCAAACCTCTTCCCAGGGCGCGCCCACCGTTTCCCCTACCCGCTCGGTAGAACCATTGCCAGAACACGACTTTGAGGACGTGCGCCATCTGCTGCTGGGCAGTCTCACCGCCGTGCAGCGCACCATTTTGGACCTGCACACCAAGCAATATGCCGAACCCAATGACTGGAGCCGCCCCCTGGCGACGGGTCGACCCAATGAAGTGATGGCAATTTTGACCCGACGGGTGCGGGTGGATTAGTAAATCTTGGGGATAGGTCAGGACGTTTGAGCGTCTGGGTCTATCCCCCAAGGTCTAAACCCTGGCTTTGGTTTCAAGCACACCATAGATAGACTTAAGAACGCTGTCTTCGTCCTGATTGATTTCGCGATCGATCAGGGCAATGCCAATCGCCTTTGATAGCACATAGGCCGCCACCTCTGGTCTAGGTCTTCTAGCAGAGAATCCAGCATGGCAGGCACTTTCATCGCCGATTTAATAGCCACTAGCATCGACCTGGCACTGGCAGACTGGGTTTGCGCCAAAAGTTGAATCTGTGTACGAACTGGCTGCCAACAACCGTTTCTTGCTCAGCCGTGACGCTCAGTAGCACAGCAGCCGTGTCAACACTACTATGAAGGATGATTCTGTTATTTCTCTCCTATGCCCCAGTGCGAACTTTGCCAACGTGACTGCCCAAAGCTGACAGAACATCACCTGGTACCGCGCCAGCAGACAAGGCGAAAAAAGCAGGAGCCGGGGCCAACGACGGACATCTGCGGGCCGTGTCATAAACAGATTCATACGCTGTTTAGTAATAAGGACCTGGCCCAGGAGCTGAATACGGTGGATCGGCTGAGGTCCCATCCGCGTATGGAAAAGTTTTTGGCGTGGATTCGGAAGCAGGAGCCGGGTAGGAAGGTGCGGACGTATCGATAAGGGCTAGCTGATTTTTGTTGGATGGGGATGGGGGAAAGGGGAAAAGGGGAAGGGGAAAAGGGGAAGGGGGGCTGGCTGAGAAAGTTGGCTGTTGGCAACGCTTTGCGAACAACTCCGCTCAGCCAGCTGGCTATGGCTCGGGCTAATTTGTTAAGGCTGGGTAGTCGATGTAGCCCCGGCGGTCGTGGGTATAGAACGTGTCGGGATCGGCTTCGTTTAGGGATGCGTTTTGCTGGAAGCGTTCGACTAAATCGGGGTTTGCGATAAAGGGAATGCCGTAGGCGATCGCATCTGTTGCATTATTTTGAATAGCGGCGGCTCCGGTTTGGGCGTCATAGCCTCCGTTGAGTAGGATGGCTCCCTTAAATGCCTGACGTAGATGGGGCATGGCTAGTTCAACTCCCTCAGGAGCTGCTAAAAAGTGACCTGGCAAGGCTTCAATCACATGGAGATAGGCCAGGTTAAAGGAGTTTAGGGCCTTGGCAGCATAGGTAAATGTGGCGATGGGGTCGCTGTCTGTCATATCGTTGAACCCGACATAGGGAGACAGGCGTACGCCGACGCGATCGCAGCTCCAGGCGTTGACCACGGCTTCAGTAATCTCTAGCAAAAACCGGGCTCGATTTTCAATGCTGCCGCCATACCGATCGGTCCGCTGGTTAGAGCCATCGCGCAAAAACTGATCGATCAGGTAGCCGTTGGCCCCGTGGATTTCCACGCCATCAAATCCGGCGGCTTTGGCATTGACTGTTGCCGTGGCAAACTGTTCAACTACGGCTGGAATCTCTTCTAAGGTGAGGGATCGGGGGGTGACGTGGGGCTTTTTACCCAGGGGGGTGTGAATTTCACCCTGGGGTGCGATGGCAGAAGCCGAAACTGGCAAATCGCCATTGGGCTGAAAGTCTGGGTGGGAGGCGCGCCCGGTATGCCAGAGCTGGACAACGATTTTACCGCCGCGCTGGTGGACCGCTTCGGTGATTTTTTGCCAGCCAGCAATCTGTTCAGCGGTGTGAATGCCGGGGGTTTGCTGCCACCCAGCCGCCTGCTCAGAAATTTGAGTGGCTTCAGTAATAATCAGGCCCGCACTGGCCCGCTGGCTATAGTGCTCTAGCATCAGGTCGTTGGGAATGCGGGATACCCCAGACCGCGCTCGGGTAAGGGGGGCCATGATAATGCGGTTGGGAATTGCGATCGCGCCCAGCTGCAACGGTTGAAAAAGGGCCGCTAATGCTGAATTTGTGGGGGATAGGGTAGCAGTCATGAAAACTTTCCTAAATCTATAGTTCGAAAGTTTTGAACAATTGAACTATAGCGTGGCTGGCCCCCAAGTGGCAACTAGCCGCACTATCCTGCGACGCTGAAATCTGGCTGCGAATGAGATCGCAGTCAGACAGGTTAATGCTGTTGCGGATAGACCCTCAACGGGTAAAGCTGGGATCAATACTTACCCACATAACGAGATCAAACTGTTCTGGGCTGATAGTGGCATCTAACACTCGAGCGGTGACGCCAGACTCTTCTAGCTGTCTTAGACTCAGCCGATCGCCGAGATTCTCAGTCAAGAACTCGAGCAGTCGCTCTGGGGCGGCACTATCGTTTACAGATACTTCGGGGTCGACTAGCACCAGGCGATGACCGTTTTCAACGGCAAGTCCGGTTTGGGCTTTGATTTTAAGTTCTTCGTCCTGGCTGGGGTCGGATAGATCTAGCTCTAGCTGCAGGCGGTTGTTGGGTAAAAACGTGGCCCTGGGGTTACTAAACTGATAGCGGCTCGCTTCGCGGGACTGGGCCGCATTGCCAAGGTTGAGCTGAATGTTATTAAGACGCTCGGTAAAGGCCGGTGAGAGCAGATACTGGTTGAGATCGGCTGGGGTGATAACAACGTGAAGCGAGCCATTGAAGGGCTCGTCGAGAACAACGTTGCCTCGGGTAAGGCTGTTGAAATTTAGGTCGATGGGGTCAGTGTCGAGATCTGCGATCGCAAGCCGCAGCCCCTCAATCGGATACACACCACGGCTGCCAATCCGCAGTCGCTGTATTTTGCCCTTGAGCAGGTTGAGATTCGAACCGTTATCCACCCGCACCTGAAGCTCTTCAACATCGCTCAGCCGTGACCGGATAGCGCTTTCGGCCACCTCATCTAGGGCAAACCCGATGGGAGAGCCGATAAAAATAAGACTGGAGAGCAGGATTGAAATAAATTCCATCAGGAGAATGCCATATATGCGACACATCCCCTCCTGGGAGGCTACCGTGTACACACATCTCGGACTGGGGCTCATAATCCTGCCTTACCCCCCTCAATCCCCCCTTGGCAAGGGGGGAAGTTCTAGTTCTCCCCCTTGCCAAGGGGGAGTTAGAGGGGGTGAGGCAGCCGCAAACGCTAGTTTCCAGTAATTGTGTGTACACCGTAGCTCCTAGGAGGGGTGTCCAACGGGCAGGGTGGGTCTTGATCGCTGGCGCTAGCGAGCAGCCCCGGAGACCCTCCCAGGAGGGGAGAGATTCAGGTAATGAGGTTTAAATCTTGCCCTAGGTACCCGCAATGGCATCATCGACCCACTGCCTGACGGTACTTACTACCGCATCTAGGGCCAGTTCTACCGCTTCGCCATCGGCCCGTTTGACCGCTTCTACCTTACCCTCTTTCAATGAGCGACCGGTCACAACCCGGAAAGGAATACCGATCAGCTCAGAATCTTTGAACTTTACCCCGGCGCGCTCTTTGCGATCGTCAAGCAGGGTTTCGACCCCGGCTGCATTTAGCTCCTGGTAGAGCTTTTCAGCGGCGGCCATTTGGTCGGCAGCGTTGATGTTAGGCACAACAACAACGGCCTGGTAGGGTGCGATCGCAACCGGCCAGATAATCCCATTTTTATCGTGGGACTGTTCTACCGCTGACTGGGCCAGCCGGGAGACGCCGATACCGTAGCAGCCCATCACCAGGGGCTGAGACTTGCCGCCCTCGTCGGTAAAGGTGGCCCCCAGGGCCGCTGAATACTTAGAACCCAGCTGAAAAATGTGACCGATTTCGATGCCCCTGGCCGTTTTAATCGGCTGGCTGGGGTCGTGGACGGCGCGGTCACCGGCGGTGGCCACACGCACATCCACGACCTGTTTGGGTAGGGTAAACTGGCTGCCCCAGTTGGCACCGACGACGTGGTAGCCCTTTTCATTGGCACCCGTGGCAAAGTTGGTTAGCTCCACGGCGGTTTTATCCACCAGTCGCAGGAATTTTGGCGCTAGATTTTCCTGCTTTTGAATATAGTCGTCTGAAATATCAGGGGCAATATAGCCCAGCGGTAGGGGCCGGGTAGCCCACTTGGCCTGGGCCGCTGCATCGGGGACGTCCAGGGATAATAGGGTAGACGCACCGTAGTCCGCAGCCAGGTTGGTAAGGGCGTTTTGCAGCTTGGTATCGTTGACGTCCTGGTCTCCGCGAATATTGATCAGCACCAGCACCGTCTGATTATTGTCATAGACCGCCTGGTACAAAACATTTTTGACAATTTGAGTTGGCGAGCAGTCTAGAAACTTGGCCATGGTCTCAATGGTTGAGGTGTTGGGCGTTTCTAGCTTTTTATAGTCGCTAAAACTAGAGGGTACGGCATCGGCCGGCAAAGACACCGCCTTTTCTACGTTGGCCGCGTACTGACCATCCTCGGTGTAGAGCACCTCGTCTTCGCCCGCCTCGGCCAGCACCATAAATTCATGGGAGCCGGACCCGCCGATGGCTCCAGAGTCGGCTTCCACGGCCCGAAACCGGAGACCGCAGCGGCTCAAAATATTGCTATAGGCCCGGTACATCTGGTCATAGGTCTCCTTGAGGCTATCCATATCCCCATGGAACGAATAGCCATCTTTCATGATGAACTCACGACCGCGCAGAAGACCAAACCGACAGCGAATCTCGTCTCGAAACTTGGTTTGAATCTGATACAGATGGGTGGGCAGCTGCCGGTAGGAGCGCACCATGTCGCGGGCTACGGTGGTGATCACCTCTTCGTGGGTGGGACCAAGGGCCATTTCCTGCTGACGGCGATCGGTCAGGGCAAACATGATCCCTTCTGCCTTGGTGTAGGTATCCCAGCGGCCCGACTCCCGCCACAGCTCGGCTGGCTGTAGCTGGGGCAGCAAACATTCCTGGGCACCGGTGGCGTTCATCTCTTCGCGCACGATGGCTGACACCTTGTTGAGTACCCGCAGCATCAGGGGCAAGTAGGCATACACACCGCTCGAAATCCGTCGGATATAGCCCGCCCTCAGCAGTAGCTTATGGCTGGGAATCTCTGCCTCAGCCGGGTCTTCACGCAGCGTGACAAACAGCATCTGGGACAGGCGCATAGTTAGGCGGGTTATGGCAACATCAGTTCAGTCTAGTGTATTAGGTCAAAGGGCGCGGGTAAATAATTTTGGCGGCGGGCGCGAACCGTTTAGGTGGGTAGCTTCACGGTAAATGTGGTTTTTTGCTTTGTACTTTTGACAACGATGGTGCCCTTGAGATTGGTTACTAGCTGTTTGACAATGGCTAAGCCCAGACCGCTGCCGCCGTAGTGACGCTGGTCTAGCTCAGGGATACGGTAAAACTTTTCAAAAATATGGGGCTGATGCTTGGTGGGAATTTGTACACCGGTATTTGCGATCGCAATTTCCACCCCTTGCCCCTCAGCTGACCTAACCGTAATTGTCACCTGCTTTTTAGCGGGGGTGTATTTAATCGCATTTGTCACAAGCTCGGTCATCACCCGCTCTAGCTCAGCCACATCGCACTCCACCAGCAGCGGCTCTTTGGGGATACTGACGCTGAGGGCTAGGGCCTCGTTTTCAAACCTGGCCTCAAAGGTGCGCAGTAACGACGGCAGCCAGTCGCTAAGGTTCATCAACATCGGCTCTGATGCTTTTTGATGTTCAGGAAACATCAGGGTGATGAGATTGTCGACAAACTGTTTTTGTCGCCGACATTCTTGACTTAGCAGGCTCAATATCTTGAGGACGGTGCTGCGCTGGGGTACCTTGCGCCATGAGACGTCTTTAAAGATTCTCTCCAGGGTTTGGGCCGATAGCTGAATACTGCCAAGGGGAACAAACAGCTCATGGGAAATCAGCTGCAAAAATTCATCCTTGGCCTGGCGCAGCCGATGGATTTCAGCCTGCTGGGTTTTGAGGGTTTGTTCTAGCTGGGTTTGGCGGAGTGCGATCGCACAGCAGTTGACAATTTGCTGTAGCTGTTCGAGTTCGACCTCATCAAATACTGTCTTGCCGGGGCGCGTCAGCCACAGGCTGCCTAATAAATCCGTACGGCCCATCATCGGACATCCCAGCCAGGTCAAAGGAGCCAGCGATGACGGCCCGGTACCCTGGGCGCTAAACTGCAGCGACCGTCCCAGGGTCAGGGGTTTATACAGCTCCCAACGGTGACTGACCGCACGGGGCTGACCAGTGGGGCCGAGCCACCCGTCCCCCACCCCAGCAATGAGGGTAGCCGTCTGCCGATGCGCATCATATAGCTCCATATGGCAGCCGCACAGCTCAAAATTTTCGACCATGGCCCCAGGTAGCCAGCTCGATATATCTTGGACCGAACCGCCCTGTTGAGCAATCGCTAAAATCCGCTTTATCAATAGGGGCCGATTTACCAAAGCCAATCCTGCCTCCTAGCCGCTGTACATCAAGCAAGTTGCCTAGACCGGCCCATGCAGCCCAAGTAAAAAAACGACCTGAGGGAGCATCCCTTCGACAGCGCTACCCGTATTGCCAATGGCCAAGGAAAATTTTTGAGCCAATGGCCGCCTGACAAACGGTGGGGCCAACCTGCTCAAACACCACCAAATACCACCCAAAGTATTCAGCAAACCATCTGCAGATTACAGCTTGCCCTGGTTTAAGCTGCCTGCGATCGCACCAGAAAACTTCTTGGGAGCTGCAAAAAAGGCTGCAATCAAGTTAGTTGCAACGACTAATATCAAAAAAAAAAACAGATATAAATAAAATCAAATTTTCCTAAATAGCCACTAGCTTGGGCTATCGAGAAAACAAGAAAAAGGATTTATGACTCACAAATGATAGCGGCTCAAAGACTTGCATCAACACGTTCAATTCGAGCAAAATCAAGGAATCAACTGACGGGCTTTTTAAAAGTTAAAAATTGGAGAAAGCAACAACCAATAGCCCTTTAAATAACTGTCTTAAGCCTCAATTCGGAGGTACTCAATTAGGACAAAGATGTAAAAGTTTGACGCACAAGTATGTTGCAAATCAAACCTCAACCCTTTCTCCAAAATACTCATAGCGAATAGGGCAACCGATTTAGGACCTCACCTGAACTCACTAAGCGTATTAGACTGCAGTCGTTACACCAAGTCGATTATGCGACACATTAATTTAAAAATGTATCAAATTGTTAAGACCATCTCCCAGGTCAAACCCAGGTCTGATGCAAGACCTTAAAAAATGCTAAAGTAACAAATTAGTTAGACTTCATCAACACAGATAGCGCTGCAAGATTCAAGGAATTTTAATTTGACGAACAGTAATTAATTTGATTTTTATTTCCTCTTTTGAGGAAAGTTACTGATTGAGTATGCTTGCTGCGATTTTAGCAATCGTCTGCATTTTTATAAGCCAGTCACCGGGCTAGCCAACTATTGTTTGGTTTAGTCTTTTATAATGGCCTATTTTGCTCATACCGATTTAACCTCTACGGTGCTCCCATGAGCAAAACTGACGCCCGGTGGGGCTCATTTTGCAGAGCTGTGCATGAGGTTAGGTCAGGTGGATAAACGTAAGATCGTCATCTTAATTGCCGAGGATGAAGCTCATATCCGCAACGCCCTACAGCGTAATTTGACAAAGGCCGGCTATGACGTGATTTTGGCGGCAGATGGCGAGGAAACAATGGCACAGTTTAGAGCCTACGCGGTGGATCTTGTGGTGCTAGATATCCTCATGCCCAAGCTAAATGGCTTGCAGGTGTGTCAGCTCATCCGGCAGGAATCTGACGTGCCGATTATTATAGCCACGGTCTTGGGCAGCCCGTCCGATCGAGTGGCTGGTCTAGATCTGGGGGCCACCGACTACATTGTTAAACCGTTTTCTAGTCGAGAACTCATTGCTCGGATTCGCTCCATTTTAAGACGGCTGATGTCAGATAAAGAACGCTCACCCATCTTGAGCAACGAGCTAGAGGTGCTGTCGGTGGGTGATCTGGTGCTCTATCCCCAGACTCGCAAAGCCTATGAGCAGTCTGTCCACATCCGTTTGACCGAAATAGAGTTTCACATTTTGTATTTGCTGGCCCAAACCCCAGGCCAGATTTTTACTCGAGAAAATATCCTCCGACAGGTGTGGGGCTACACCGACAAGGCCAACCTGGAGACCAAGGCGCTAGATGTTCATATTTCGCGACTGAGAACAAAGCTAGGCGATCGCACAGTCCGCATTATGACAATCCAGGGACGTGGATATATGCTGCTGCCCCAGTAGAGACAGAAAAACAGCGCCGCCCCTAGAGGATGATGGCTCCGACCGTGGCCTGGGTGGCGGGACAAAAAGAGAGAACCTGCCTGCCTTTTTGCTTGCTTTCTTGCTTGCTTGGTTACAGAGCTGCACTGGGCAGCGGCGATCGTCCGCGATTAGCGTCATTCTCTTTCTTTTTTCTCTCTTTCTCTCTCCCTCTCTCTTCTTTGGCTTCCTCGCCGATGGACAGAGTCAGCGCGAGAGAGCCGCCACTCTTTAAATGAATTGCTCATTCCATGTGGCGCTGCAGTTGATCCCCGTCCACATTGGACTAGACATGCGTTTGTACAGGGATGGCTTTCCCTTGATGCCGTCTTACATCTGTGTGATCGTTACAGGGCCTACTGACACCGTGGCACTGGCGAGAGAAAATCATGGTGGTATCAAACAAGCATACTTTTGCTGGGCCTGTCGAATGTCCGTCAAAAGGCGTCCAGATTAGCGAAAAGACAAGTATCCTGGGTTTTGCGATCCGTGCGCCTGTTAATCTCTCCCATTTTTCCTTCCTCTGATGAATTAGGGCTTTTTTTGGATGTTCTCCATCCTCCTCTAACAACCGTCCCCTGGAGCTTGG
>JBCCAQ010000097.1:0-16775 GCA_039814735.1 Cyanobacteria bacterium P01_A01_bin.15 | reverse complement strand
ACCGAAACATCCGTTCGTTCCTCGACCAAAACAGTGTTAGTACGCGCAGTGGGTTCTCCTGCCCTGGCCCACAGCCGCGCTTGTGAATTCTCTTCCGTATCAGATGGACGTTGTGCTGGGGCTCCTAACAACGCACTCACCGAAAAGACCGCATTCGTGCCAAATACGCCGTCATTCTGAACACCTAGACCAATACGCAAGTTATTTTGAACGCGGTAGTCTAGTGAGGCCCGAATACCTAAACTATCTTGAGAGACTTCTCCACCCAAATAATACACACCACCTCGCCCCCACAAGCTGCTTCCTTTACCAAAGTCAAACAGCTCAAGGCCACCGTCAAATGACACGGTGGTCAGGGCAGCTTGTACCTGGTCAATTTGCTGCTCATCAAACGCCAATTGATTACCGACAAACTGAGGGTTTATGACCTGGGTCTCGGTGGCAACGACCTGACGGGCATTACCCACAGGCAGGTTGGCATTGAAGGTTAAATCCCAGTTCTCTCCGAGTAGCTCAGTGCCAACACCCACCTGGGTAAAGGTGCGCTCGCCCGTACTGCGAGCATCGAGCCCAGCATAAGCGCCCCATATTGTACTGTCGTTTAGCAGGGCTCGGTAGCCAGCTTGCAAGCCACCGCCAAAGTCACCGGTGTTATCCACGCTCACACGACCATCAATAAAGGTGACATTTTGCCCCGGTGTTTGAAACACAGGGAGAAAACCACCAAAGCTACTAAAGCCTGTAAAGCCAGCACCTTCGTTGTAGTTGAGATTGAAAAAGTGTGGCAGACGGAGCGCAGCAGCGCCTGTCTCTGTTGGGATTGTTTCTGGGGTAGGGGGCTGGGTTTGATCGGTCTGAGCGATCTCATCGACAGCACCCGGTATGGCAGTCGCTTCAGCTGAAATGGCCAATATACTCGCTAAAGACAAGCAAAAACTCAGGCATAGCTTAACGCCTGTATGGCCAGTAGTCCGTAGCTTTTGAAAACGTTTCGAGAGACGAGATAGATTTTTAACATCCTGTGTGGGAATAATGGCGACACCATCGAATTTCATGGGATTTTCCTGTTGTGAATTGTTGTCAGATGTAAATACTTGAGCCTTGACCACGTCAAAACCAGCGTTTTCTCTAAAGAAAACTCTCAGATTTGAAGTTGAGTTTGGCTTAAATGAGTTGGTGCAACTTTAGATGTAAACCACGTCCAAGTTGGAATCTGGAGTTTCCTCTACGGGAAACACTAGTTCTGGGCGTGAACAAGGTTTATCTAGGTCATCTAAAGAGCCACGCAGAAGATTACTTCTATCTATGTTGTTTGGATTCCGGAAATCATGAAAAAATTGTTTTTAGAATCCAGTGTGAGAAAAATTGAATCGATGGATCTTTCTTCCTAAGCAGACTAAAACAAAATTTCAAAAAGACATTAAAACGCTCATAATCCCCTAACAGAGAAGGGTGTACGCATTGCCATAAATATCTTTTTGAGGTAGAGCATAAACAATTGCTCTTTTCCATAACAATCCCATACGTGAAAAAATCACGTATGCATAAAGCTGGATAAGAACACAATTGGTTGTCAGTTATAGATACGAATAACAGTTAAACTTGGATGACTTTATTTTTTAGCACTTGTCGAATGTTTTCTATTTAGATTAGACAAACCACCACAAAGCAAGCGCTCCATAAACCAACCCTCGATGTCCAACGTAAACCTCCGCATATCAATCAATATTTACCTACTTGACTATCAATACGAACGAGGGTTCGCTTTGGATGAAAAATATTTAAATTGACCTAAAAGCGCAAGGGTCGGTCCTTGCTGCAGCTGCAATGTCTTACCCATAAATGTTGGGGACCGCGCCCTGCTCATAAATTCCTTGACGCAGGAGCTCCTAGTTTAATTCTGAGGCGGACACGGACAAAGCTTCTGGCCTTGACGCCTAACCCTGCGCAGGAACGGACGAGATGAGTGTTCTAGGTTTTGATGTCAAAATTCTGGCCGTCGCTCAACTCCACGTTAGGTAACAAGTGGGCAAACCTTATCCGAGGGGCAAAATCGGCAGGACTGAGCACGATCTGATGCAGATTTAGCAATCCCAGGGCGGAACAGGATGAAACTGTTCGATTAAAAAATCAATCATGGCGTGAACTTTTGGGGCCATGATCCGGCGACTCGGATAGAGAAGCCAGATCGCAGTATCTGTGACCAGCGGAAATTTCGACATGATCTCGACCAGCCGTCCAGCTTTCAGACTTTCACTAGCATTCCAGAGCGACTTAATGCCAATACCCAGGCCCTGCTCAAGCATGGTGCGTAAGGCCTCACCATCGTTGACCACGAACGATCGAGGAACGCTTATCGTTTGCCCATTTTCAAACGTCCACTTCGTCGATTCGGCAAGGCAGACACATTGATGCTTGGCCAGGTCGTCAGGTGTAGAAGGAACACCCTGTCGTTCAAGATAGGCGGGCGAAGCCACGAGAATACGACGATCCGAGGCTAACTTGCGTACAATCAGTCGGCTATCGACCAGCGGAGCATTGCGGATAATCAGGTCATACGCCCCTTCAACCACATCCAAGACTTCATCCGACAGACGCAAATCAAGACTGACCAGGGGATAGCGGGCATGAAATTCGGCCAAGACTGGAATAATATACATCCGGCCAAAGGAACCTGGCATGGTGATGCGTAGTCTCCCCTCAGCCTTTGCACCCTGCCCCTTCACCGCACTAAGCCCAGTTTCTAGGGTTTCGATCATCTCTTGGGCATAGGGCAAAAATGCCTCGCCATCGGTGGTCAGAGAAACGGCGCGGGTGGTGCGGTTAAACAGACGCACCCCCAGGGTTTCTTCCAGTTTGACCAGACGGGCGCTGGCACTGGCGGGTGAGAGAGAAAGGTCCTGCGCGGCGACTGTGATACCGCCAAGCGCTGCAATCCTCAGAAATAATCGGAGCGATAAAATATCCATTTATCAAAAATATCCGAATTATCATTTTGGAAAAAGCCTATTTATCTTTTTAATCTAAAAAATTACCATGCGATTAGTGGTTCTACACTTTGCATGGAAACAAGATGATGAAAGCCATTGGTTATAGGACAGCAGGGCCGATCGCAGCTGAAAATGCTCTGATCGAATTTGAAACAGAGACACCGCAGCCGGGGCCATACGACTTACTGGTGGATGTCCGAGGTGTTTCGGTGAATCCGGTGGATGTCAAACTGCGAGCCAGTGCCCAACCGGCTGGTGAGTCCCGCATTCTGGGGTTTGATGCTGCCGGGGTTGTGACGGCTGTTGGTTCAGCGGTCACGCGATTTCAGCCCGGTGATGATGTGTTTTATGCAGGCGACATCACCCGTCCTGGCACCAATGGCAAGTTTCACCTAGTAGATGAACGGATTGTGGGTCGTAAACCAGCCTCCCTGGGGTTCGCAGAAGCGGCTGGCATCCCACTGACGAGTATTACGGCGTGGGAAATGCTATTTGATTGCTTCAAGCTCAACGAAGGGGACGGCACGGGTGAAGCGCTGCTGGTAATCGGCGGTGCTGGCGGTGTGGGTTCAATCTTGATTCAGCTGGCAAAGCAACTCACCGGGCTAACGGTGATTGCCACGGCATCGCGGGAGGATACCCGTACTTGGGTCAAAAAAATGGGGGCAGATCATGTGGTCAATCACCGTAACCCTCTAGACGAAGAAATAAAGACGCTGGGGATGGTCCCCCGATATGTGGCTGCACTTACCCATACGGATAAGCATTTTGCATCCATCCGGGAGCTGATTAAACCCCGAGGTCATATTGCTCTGATTGACGATCCTGACAGTCTGGATGTGATTTCTCTGAAGCGCAAGGCGATTTCTTTGAGCTGGGAATTTATGTTTACCCGGTCGATGTTCCAAACAGAGGATATGGATGCGCAGCATACGCTGCTGAACCGGGTCTCAAAGCTGTTAGATAATGGCACACTCATCTCGACCGTCAACAACCGTGGCGGTGTGCTCAATGTTGAAAATCTGCGTGCAGCCCACGAGTTTCAGGAAAGCGGGACGGCGATCGGCAAGACCGTTTTGGATGGTTTCGCGATGACGTGAAATTAGACATTAGGAAAAATTGCGTTAGACGCAGACTGTAAATAGCTTGTGTAGGTCAAGGAGATCAAAAAATGTCGAAATTGACTATTGTTGCCCACATCCATGCCAAAACAGACAAGATCGATTTTATCAAGGCTGAATTGGTGAAACTGGTTCCGATTACGCGGGCCGAAGCAGGCTGTATTCAGTACGATCTCCATCAGGATAATGAGAATCCAGCACACTTCTTGTTCTATGAAAATTGGGAGTCTCGCGAACTTTGGCAGACCCATATGAATGCACCTCATCTGACAGCCTACATGGAAACGACTGATGGAGCGGTTGAGACATTCACGCTGAATGAGATGAGCTCTATCAGTTAAGCCCTAAACAAGCCAAACATTCTAAACAAGTTAAGTCGTAATCCCAATTAGCTATCAGATATCGAGGCCCTCTTCCGTCCCTCAAGACTGGGGGAGACCAGACTCAAAGCCCTCAGTGTTGGGTGTTTGGGGCAAGCACAAAGAAGTTAAAGGCTTATGCGTCATAGCTTACAAAAGATTGAGTTCACCCACTTACCTGGGGCGTAAACATCGCCCCAGACTCCCTAGAAAACAGAATTCAGTATGCTCAAGTCTTTAGAAGATAAACCGTTTCAGTCCATTAATCGAGCCTATAACACTGTGTTTCGTCCGCATCGGTTAAGCCTCGGCCTGGTGGTGCCGATTGAGACCTATGCCGGGGGGCCGGTGCCCACTCTAGAACGTCATGTTGAACGGGTTCAACTGGCTGAAAAGCTAGGATTCTCTGCCGTCTGGTTACGGGATGTGCCATTCAACGTCCCCTCCTTTGGGGATGCGGGTCAGACCTATGACCCCTTTGTTTATTTGGGATTACTGGCGGGTCAAACTGAGCGGATTGCCCTGGGGGTTGCCAGCATTATTCTGCCGCTGCGCCATCCGGCCCATGTGGCCAAGGCTGCTGCAACGGCGGATGTGCTGAGCGGGGGGCGACTGCTTCTAGGGGTGGCTTCGGGCGATCGCCCAGAAGAATATCCAGCCCTGAATCGCTCCTTTGGCGATCGCGGGACTGCGTTTCGGGAGAGTTTTGACTACATCAGACAGATGGGTAAATCTTCGCCAGCCTTTGAAAATGAATTTGGCAGCCCCAAGGGTGGAATCGACATGTTGCCTAAACCCACCTCTGGAAAACTGCCGTTGTTCATTACAGGGGGCAGTCAGCAAGACCCTGAGTGGATTGCCCGAAACGGAGACGGTTGGATGACCTATCCCCGCAATCTGGCGGTACAGGCGCGCATCATTCAAGAATTGCGATCGCAAACAGCCAGCCGTGCTGATAAGCCAGTCATGCAGCCGCTTTATGTCGATTTAACGGCAGACCCTGATACCCGACCGCAACCCATCCACCTAGGATTCCGATTGGGGGTAAACCATCTGCGAGAATATCTAAAATCCCTGGAACAAGTCGGCATGAACCATGTGGCGCTGAATTTGCGATTTAACCAGGCAGACATCGAAACAACACTACAACGTCTGGCCAACGACATCTTGCCGGACTTCGCCAGCTGAGGAGACTAATAACAATGGCAAAAACAATTCTGATCACGGGATCTACCGATGGCATCGGGTTAGAAACGGCTAAGAGTTTTGTCTCGCAAGGGCACCAGGTGCTGCTGCACGGACGCAATCCTCAAAAACTGGAGGCAGCTGAAAACTCACTCTCTACCCTTTCAAGAGAGGGCACGGTTAAGAGCTATATCGCTGATCTATCACGCATGGCCGACGTGGAATTGCTGGCCCGGGCCGTGGCGGAAAACCACGCTCAGCTAGACGTCTTGATCAACAATGCAGGGGTCTTAAAAACATCCAAGACAGTTACATCGGATGGGCTGGATGTGCGCTTTGCAGTGAATGCGATCGCACCTTATCTACTCACCCAGCGTCTTATCCCCCTAATTCCCACATCTGGGCGGGTTGTCAATGTATCCTCCGCAGCCCAATCTCCAGTGAATCTAGATGCATTAATTGGGAAAATCCGACTTTCTGAAGACTTTACCGCCTATGCCCAAAGTAAACTGGCATTGACCATGTGGTCTCGCAGTCTGGCCCTTTCGCATCAGGATCATACCCCAGTCATCATCGCGGTCAATCCCGGTTCGATGTTAGGTAGCAAAATGGTAAAAGAAGGGTTTGGTGTGGCAGGTGGCGATATCCGTATCGGGGCAGACATACTCACCCGTGCAGCTCTAGCCGATGAATTTGCATCTGCTTCTGGTCAGTATTTCGACAACGATCGAGGTCAGTTTGCTGCGCCACATCCCGATGCATTGAGCCCACAGAAGTGCCAGGAGATTGTACGCGTTATTGAGGGAGTTTTGGCAGAAATCAAGAGTTAGCATAACTAGGGCTTGCTAAGTAAATTCTTCATACTCCAAAAGCTGCAGCCGAGGAAGTTGAAAGGAATCTGCGCAACACCTTAAATTCCCTGTGATCTGTGCTTGCCATTTACTAAGGGAAAACATGCCACTATCTAACACTGCGTTGGTGTGGAAGCATAAAGATCTTGGTCGAGAGTCTGAGGCTATCTGCCGCCGCACAACTACAACATTATATCCCTCAAATGGTGTCTAATTATGGACACCCTGGCTGAGAACAGCAAGCTATCTCTAACCATGACTGGCCCGGACCTGCACCTGACCATTGACCACCCGCACTAGATATAGATGTTTTATGGAATGTCTGTACATCCATCTATGCATCCAATAGTGGAGCCTAATTAATTTTGTTTCCTTAGAGGACATCAGCCAAAGAGATGCGGATTTAGGCATCATCTAAAGAGCTGGTATTTAGATGATTAGAATCAAGTCTTTTAACTAGTGCAAAGAATCCGTTGACGTGGCTTTCATCGGGCTGATCAGGAACGAATATAACGCTGAGCCAGAAGGGCGCTTGACTGGACCAGGTCACTTTTTGCTCAAAGGCGACACGAGTACCTGAGAGAGCTGTTTCAACCGAAATTCTGATTTGCTGGTATGCGTTTGCCCCCAATACATCCCACAAATAATTACCTAGTATGGTACCTCGAGACTTGCTTAGCCAGGGTTCATGGGTACGATTGACATAGACCACCTGCTGTTTGTTGTTGATGTAAGTCAGCAGTACAGGCAATACATCGGTCATCAGGCGCAGTTGAGTTTCTCGTTGTAGTAATACTTCTTGCGCTTGTCTTTGGGTTGTAATATCTCGCCCCGCTGACTGAAATTGAAAAAAATCGCCGTGGCGGTCAAATATGGCTCGATGGACCCACTGCTGCCAACGAAGCTGGCCATCGGGCAATACTACCTGATGGTCAAGGGTAACAACAGGATTGTTACGGTCTAGCCGATCAAGCGTTGCTAAATGCTTCATTACCCTTTCCTCGGCTGTTTCTCCAATTAGATCAAAAAAACTTTCGCCGATTACGGACTCTGAGGGACAGTCAAAATACTGGCAAAATGCCTGATTGGCAAACGTTATGCGACCATCAGCCATTACCCGACAGATCAGTTCAGTCTGGTCTTCAACAATGGCGCGGTATTTGGCTTCACTTTCTGCAAGCGCGATGGTTGAACGTCGTTGCTGGGTCAGATCTCGAAACAACCAGCGAAACCCAATCAGCTGAGACTGATAATCTTGCATCGGCGCAACGGTAAATGAAGCGTACAGAGACTGCTTTTTGCGAGGTTGTAAGCGCAGGCTAATATCTTGAAACGCTTTGCCTTGCTTTAGTTGATTCAGCAGCGTATAGAAATCATGAAGATCGGCCTGGGCGATCATGAGCGCTAGGGGTTTACCTACGGGCGGTATTTGGGACCGATTTAGCAGGTTTTTAGCGGTTTGATTGATTTGCTGAATAATACCCTGGGCATCGGTGACAATATAGCCGTCTGGAGCCAGGTCAAATAGATCAAAATATTGCTGGCGTTCTGTGGCGAGGGTCATCTGAGAAATTTGCAGATGACTATACTGCTCAGACAGTTCTTCTGAAAGGACATGGGCCTCTTCTAGGGCATTTGTCAGCTCATCTAGAGCATGGGTCAGAAGTGATTTTGGTGCATGGTCTTGCTTGGCTTGTCGTAACAGCTGGTCTAACTGTTGTTGCGCCTGCTCAAACTGCTGACCAAAAATATCCAGATACGATATCTTCTTTTTCATGGGCTCTATAAAAAAACTAATAAGCCTTACTGTATGTAGCCAACGTCTTCAACTGACATTTTGATCTGCCGATAGGCGTCGGACCTAATACCTCCCACAGATAGCGCCCCTCAATGTCTGTGCTAGCTATCTCTAACCAATGCTCATGGGCACGATTGGCGTAGGTCACCTGTTGCTTGGCATAAACACAGGCTAGGGTTATGGGCAGGGCATCAGCCACCAGGCGGAGTTGAGCTTCGCATTGATGTAATGCCTCCTCGGCGTGCCTTTATATAGTGTCATAGTTTAGAACATACTACTTGGGAGATTATAAGGTTTCTCCCATATCATGGGTATAAATCCTGTCTGAAGACTGTCCTTGATGGCTCAGTCTAGTCTGGAAAATGTATGGCAGTAAGTTCTCGTCGCTCCTTTCATAAGGTTACTGCTGCCATCAGTGATAAAGGGAAATTTTCAGATGAAATTTGATGAACCTATCCAAATTTTGGTAGGAGAAGGCCCTGAATGCTTAAGCCGTGTCATGACTTTAATTATTTTAATAAGGCCCATAATGATTAATCGTAGGACTGGGCTTTTTCCATCAGCAGGATAACCCCCTTCCGTTCATTATCAACGCCGATGAGGGGAGTACAGGTAACCTGACAGCTAAAGGGTTGCCCGCGTCGATTGATGGTATCGAGCACAGCCTCCACGCGATCCGCGCCGTTCAGACAGGAGCGAATCGCTCCACGGAGCTGATCGACAGGTAGGCCAATGTCTAAATTCCAGAAGGACTGGCCTTCGACTTCTTCGGTGCGCAGCCCCCAAAAATCTTCAGCCTCATGGTTCCAGGTGAGGACGTTAAACTGCTGATCGATCACCGCTACACCGGTCTTGATACTGGTCAAAATTGAGTTTAAGTAGGCATTGGCCTGGTTGGCCTCGTCGGTACGCAGACGGAGTTCATCGTTGATGGTTTGCAGTTCTTCGTTGGTAGACTGGAGTTCTTCATTCATAGTCTCCAGCTCTTCGTTGGTGGACTGGAGTTCTTCGTTGGTGGTCTCCAGCTCTTCGTTGGTGGACTGGAGTTCTTCGTTGGTAGTCTCCAGCTCTTCGTTGCTAGATTGTAGTTCTTCGTTGGCGGTTTCTAGATCCTGGTTAGAGCGTTGGACTTCAGTTTGCAGGTCATGGTAGCGGGTGACATCGGTAAAGGAAATGCTGACGCCAATTAGGTCACTATCGTTTTCCTGGAGCGGGATTAACTGCACGTCTAAATATTGATTGGTCGCGTCTGGTAAGGAGCGGGGCACATCTTTGAGCTGGTGGGCCTGCCGCTCGGTATAAACTTTTTCAATCAGGGACCGTAGCTCTAAGGGGCGATAGGAAATTTCTAGGTCCTGGAGGGGGCGTCCCAGGTCTTGTAGGCTGATGCCAAAGGTTTGCCGAGCCAGATGGTTGACCATCACCAGATGGCCGTGAAAGTCCACTACAATCTGGGAAATAGAACCGGCGTTGAAGGCCGCATCCCTTAACCGTCCTTGCACGGACAAATGGCTGCTAGCGTCTTGGTCTCCGTTTTGAGCCAAGACTAAAAGGCGTTCGCGCATAGTCACACTGGAGACTTTGCTAAAGATTCGGTGCTGCAGATTAATGGGGGTAAACAAACTAGCGTGGGTTAGTAGCATCTCCGCTTTTCCCAAGAATATGGCCCCTTCTGGACTAAGGGCAAAGTGAAACCGGGCCAAAATGCGACCTTGGGTTTCAGAATTGAAGTACATCAGGGTGTTGCGGCAAACCAGTAAATCGAGGCGAGAAATAGGAGCGTCTTGGACCAGGTCGTGGCGGCCAAAAATGACACTCCGACGTAAATCTGTCCGAAAGCCATAGCCCTCTCCCAACGGTTCAAAATATTTGTCTCGCAGCGTTGGGGGGATGGTTTGGAGATCTTGGGCTTTGTAATTGGCATGGCGAGCTTCTGTTAGGGCATCTTCATCCACGTCGGTGGCATAAATTTTTACCCGCTGACGAAACTGTACCGGCCCCAGGAGTTCAGCCAAAATCATAGCCAGGGTGTAGGCTTCCTCGCCAGAAGCACAGCCTACACTCCAGAGACGAATAGGCTCGTCTGGTTCTTTTTTGCTAAGGAGGGTGGGTAGTAACTCATGCCACAGGTACTCCCAGGCGGGCCGGTCTCGAAAAAACGAGGTGACGTTGATCAAGATAGTATTAAACAGAGGCGCGAATTCTTCGGGATGGACTTCTAGGTAATCAAGATAATCACTAAACGTGTCAATGCCATGGGTGTGCATCTGCTTGGTGAACCGCCGCTGCAAGGACGACCGTTTGTACCCGGTAAAGTCAAACCCTCGGGTTCGCTTTAAAAACTCTAGTAGGGCTTCAAAGATGGGTGTACTGTCCTGGGAGGTCATATTGAGTCTCTGGTCGTCACCAGGGTGATCAATGCAGGCGTAATTTCAGCTAACGGTAGCACGAAGTCCACGAAGCCCGTTTTTATGGCGGTCTGGGGCATTCCCGAAAATTCAGCGGTGTCTTGATCTTCCACAATGACGGTGCCCCCCATGGCTTTAATCGCTTTGACACCCGTACCACCATCGCTGCCAGTGCCAGTCAAAACGACGGCGATGGCTCGGTCTTTGTAGCTAGCAGCGACGGAGTCAAATAGCAGATCGGCTGAGGGGCGGACAAAATGAACCAGCTCGGTCTGGGTCAGTGATAGGGTGCCGTCGGGATTAACTAATAAATGTCGGTTTGGTGGGGCGATGTAGACATTGCCTGGTTGCAAGCGATCGGCGGCGGTGGCTTGTTTGACGGCCAGGGGGGTGCGACGGCTGAGGATATCGGCCATGAGGGAGCGGTGGCGAGGGTCCAAATGCTGGACGACGACGATGGCAGTGGGAAAGTTAGCGGGTAGGCCGCCCAGGACTTGACTAAGGGCGTTGAGGCCACCGGCTGAAGTTGCGATCGCAATGACCTCAAAAACAGCTTTCTCAGGATCAACCGGGTCACTATAGACAGCATCAGCCATGATTTCTCAACGTTTCAGTGGAAGCGTCTTTAAAGGAAAAAGGACTTGAACACGAAGTCTAAACATCGAAACGATACAGCTACTTTCTATTGTGAAACCTTATAAGTGCCTAACCCCTGAATCGGCCTACATCTTAACCTTGGATATCCCCAGGATTTATAGAAAAACTGGGCATGCCAAAGCCTTTATAAACACACTAAAAGCAGCTCAATTAGGCGATTTCACGTAAATGGGGTTAATATTGTGGCGATTGCCCTTGGATCTGCACCTCTCACCTGTCGTTTACAGTTTGAACTTTTTATGTCTACTTAACTTGACTCTTGATCTACAAGAGGTCAAGACATTTTTGTTATGGTCAAACTCTTGCTAGTAACCAAGGATGAACAGAGCTGCCAGATACTAGACAAAGAACTCAGGCAACATAGCTATGATGTAGTAACAACAAATCAAGGAGATGAAGGGCTGGTATTAGCAACTCTCGAATCTCCAGAGCTAATTTTGATGGATATAGATACGCCAGTAGTGAACGGCTGGCAAGCCATCAAAACCCTTAAACAGTCCAAGGCCACATGGCTGATACCGGTGATTGGGATGGCGGATCGCACCGTAGATAGTCAGCTATTGTCCCAGGTCGGCTTTGACACATATGTCCGAAGACCCGTGTCTCTTAAAAATCTCTTATTAAAAATTGAAGTCCTATTAGATAGGAGTTTCGCCAATCAAACAGAGCTAGGTCAAGCACAAACTGCTCAGGCGACCCTGAGCACAGATTTGATAGCCGAAGAGACCAGCCGCTTTCCATGGCAAGCAGGTATTCCAACGGTAGCCTACGTAAACAATAGCCCAACCGACAGCTGGGCCCTAGCCAAAGTCGTCCATAGGGCGGGGTATAACTACGTCGACATTTCCGATTCTTTGCAAGCACTACCGCAGCTCTTACAGCTCAATCCGCAGCTTATTTTCCTCAACCTAATCATGCCCGTAGGCAACGGCTATGAACTATGTGCTCAAATCCGACGTCTCCCTGCTTTTAAGAGAACTCCTATTATTATTGTGTCTAACAACAATGGCATCGTCGATCGGGTACGAGCCAAAGTTGTCGATGCCTCAGGCTTTATCAATAGACCGCTTGAAGAGTCTCGTATCTTAAGTATATTGACAAAAAATTTTCACCTGTTCCAGATATAATTCTGTTCAAGTTTTTTTGCCTGTAGCACAGAAAGGTTGCCTACCGTGCCTAGCGTTCAACAAAGGGGGTGGGTAGCTGTCTGTGGCGATCCGTGATGTATCGATTACACCACCGTTCTAGACCAATCGCAATTTTTTCTAGCCAGGGTATCCGATGACCGATGGTGAGCCGTCGCAGCAATGGGAGCAAAACAATCTGATGCCGCTGGTGACCCAGCTGTCTAAACCGTTGCATAAAGTCTTGGTCCATGTTCAGATGCCACTTTTTTTGGAAATGTAAAAGGCTTTCTACCTCCCACGCGTCACTCCAGCGCAGCATAAAATACGTCAGGTCCGACCAGTGTCGTGGTATTTCGGGTACATAGCTGACGACGGCATCGGGCTCACAGTAGATTTTTCCACCCGCTTGGGCAACGCTAAGACAAAAATCAATGTGCTCCCTTGTGCTCAAAAGTTTTTCATCTAGAAAACCGATCTGGTCAAAAATCTCTCGCTTTACCAGCATACAGTGTAGTTCTGCATAGCTACAGGCCCGTCGCTGGAGCTGATGTTTAATGATGGTGGCCGACCGGTTTACCAAATAATGTTTCTGATAAATGCAACGATGCATTTGATCTCCGTTTGCTTCCAAGAAAATCCTGACCTCGCCGCCAGCCATGAGAATCCGCTCATGCAGGGGTTTGCCCACGCAGATCAGTGGGGAGACAACGGCGGCATCGGTTTCCTGGGCGCACGTCCACAGCCGCTCTAGCCAGCCAGGGGACACATGAATATCGTTGTCGATAAATAGTACATAGTCTGTCGTTGCGCGACTCAGCCCCAGGTTACGCACCTGATTAGGGGAGAGAAAACGATTGGTCCGCAGTAGGGTAAAGTCTGGCTCAGCGGCTTTTTGGGCCAGATATCGCTGCACAGGCTGAGGAGAACCTATATCAATGTAGATTAGCTCAAAGGGCAGCTTAGTGTGATTGTAAATGCTTTCTAAGGATGGCTGGACATAGCTAAACCGCTCTCGCGGGGCTACCACGATGGTAACGGACGGTGATGAGAGCCTTTTGGTAACAGCACGGAGAGTGCGAACTTGAGTTTTCATGTGGGGTTTACAAAAGATATTGGCAATCAGCAGCAAACCAGCCGCTGTTCTGTGGCGTGACCGTTTATGAATCCCTGACTCTCTATCATTGTGTCAAATTGCTGCTAGCTAAGCCCCTCCTAAGGCGACTTCAACGGAGATATCTAAATCCCTAGCCAGCATCTTTTACAACTCGCTCAAAAAAAAGGTACTGCTCCTTTGTCTAAGGAACTAACAACTTTTTACCATTGCTAAGGAAACAAAATTAATTAGGGTTCACCATTGAATGTACGCTCTATGGAACATACAAACGTTCCATTATATGTACAGACGTTCCATGGAACGTCTCTCCAGCATTAATTTTGGGATCTTATAAAATCCTTATTCCTAATTTGAAGAATGAATCGATCTAGCAGCGTCTGGTAGATCAAATCACCGTCCGGCTCAGCAGTGCTTTTAGCGCACGGCTAATTTAAGATATGCACTATGACCGCTGTGGGGGGCTCAGCAGCCGATGGCCTCTTTGTAAAAACTATAAGACGATTTGTATCAATAAAACTCAGTATAAATCAGTATTTTTTTGATTTTCTCAATACCTAATGGGTCGTCTTTAAACAATGAGGCTGCGGGAGATGCTCAACTAGGCTGATATGGATACTATGGGTTGGGGGTTCCTGGGGGAAGGGGCTATGTGTTGATTGCTTGGACAACGGGGCGGTGGTTTTTGGGGTAGTGGATAATGCTGAGGCAGCCTGGCTTTAGCGGGAGCTGTGCTCCTCTACGAAGATGGCCGCCGAGGGTCTGGAGCAAGAGGGTTTGGATGCTGGTGGAAGGTGCGATCGCAAGTCCGGTCATCAGCCCATCGGTCGGGTGAAATGACCGGGTCAATTCCCGTTCCCAGTTCTGTAAAAAGTCGGTTTGTTCGGTTTCAAACTGAATAGTGCTGGGATGATGGTGCATCAGGACCGGCAGCCATGGCTGGGCCGCATGCAAAGAGAGACAAAAGTCTAGTTTAACGGCGGCGAGGCGATGTGCCACCTGTTCACAGGCAGTATGGGTGAGACTGTCTTCAGCCAATAACAACAGCCGCAGACCTTTTTTGCCAGCCTTGAGCTTAGGGAGAGTTTCGCGAATGGGGGTAGTTTGGTTGAGCTGTTGCAGCTGCACCCCCGACCCCAAAAATTCCAGCACACTGATGCCACAGTTGGACTGCTGCAGGCTGTGGTGATGGTGGGGAGACAGACCAAGGGCCGTACTGATCAGGGCATGGTTGGTGCCACCGTGGCTGACGATGAGTACGGTTTTGCCACCATGGTGGGGTAGGGTGTGGTGCCAAAACCCTTGGGCCCGCTTGTAGAGATCCCGTACGGGAAAGTAATGGGTGGTGGCGGAGGTCGACAGTTTAAACTCGTTGGGTCGCTGCTGCCAGCATTCATAGGCGGCTCCATGGTGCTGACGCACATGGTCATAGGTAAGCCCCTCCCACGCGGAGAGATCTATTTCCCGCAGATCGTGGCTGACGGTGATGGTTTGGGGCCGACCATCGGCCATGACCTTCAGAATCTCACTGGTGGTTTGTTGCGCCCGCAGGAGGGGACTGGTGTAGACAACATCAATCGCTGTAGGACGCAGATAGGCCCCCACCTGTTGACCTGTTTCAATACCTTTTGGCGTGAGGCTCGCCGTATCAGAACTCCCCTGGTAGCGCCCCTGGTCATTAAATGTGCTGCGCCCGTGGCGGACTAGGATAACCCGGCTGGGCGCAGCCGATGGGTCAGTGTGCATAGAGATCTTCAGATGAATAACTACCGGACTGTAGCTCGTACATCTCGGCGTAGCGGCCTGCCTGGGCCATGAGCTGGGGGTGGGTACCCCGTTCTAAGATACGGCCCTGTTCGATGTAGAGAATTTTATCCGCATGTTGAACGGTGCTGAGATTGTGGGAAATCCAAAAGCTAGTTTTGGATTGGGTGAGCCGCTTGAGGGCATCGCTGACAAGGGCTTCACTGGCGCTGTCAAGACCGCTGGTGGGTTCATCGAGAATCACAATGGGGGCCTGGCGAATGGCGGCGCGGGCAATGGCAATGCGCTGACGCTGACCGCCGGAGAGGGTGGCCCCCCGCTCGCCCAAAATAGTGTCGTAGCCCTGGGGCAGAGCTTGAATAAAGTCATGGGCATTGGCCAGACGAGCCGCCGATTCAATCTCCGCTTCGCTAGCGCCAAGGGCACCATAGGCAATGTTGTCGCGGACGCTGGCGGCAAAGAGTACGCTATCTTGCAAAACGATACTAATCTGCTGTCGTAGAGATGCCAGGGTGTATTCCCGCAGGTCGTGGCCGTCGATATGGACGCCACCTTCCACCGGGTCATAAAATCGCAACAACAGACTGATCAGGGTGGATTTACCTCCACCGGACGGTCCCACAATCGCTACTTTCTCCCCCGGCTGGGCGGTAAATGTGAGATTTCGTAGAATCCCCTGGGCCGGATCGTAGGCAAAGGTGACATTTTTGCAACGCACGTCGCCACGAAAGCTGGGGGCGGGTTTAGCGCCTTGCAGGTCGCAGACATCGGGCACCGTATCAAGCAGGGCGATTACCCGCTCACCGGAGGCCACGGCCTTGGCAATCTGCCCGGTGTACTTGGCTAGCTGTCGCATGGGTTTAAAGGCCACCTTGAGATAGGTGATAAATACCAGCAGGTCCCCCGGCGTAGCGCTACCGGCCAGCACAAGCTGTACCCCGCGCCACAGCACCAGGGCCTGGACAACGGCCACCAAAATTTCCACCAGACGTTCCTGACCGGCCCGCAACCGCTGGGCCTCGGCACTTTCTTTGAGACTTTTACGGTTGTTTTTGGCAAAAGCTTTACCCAAAAATTCCTGCAGCGATAGGGCCTGGACCACTTTGATCGCGCCGATGGCCTCCGCCGCCGAGGCGGCCATGGCCCCTTCTCGCTTGCGCTGGGTGCGGGCCACCCTATGGATTTTTTTGGACATGATGGCGGTGGTGATGACAAAGAGGGGGAGAACTGCGATCGCAATCACCGCTAGCTCCCAGTTGACCCAAAACATGACCAAAAAAATCCATAGGGTTTCCCGCACCCACCGCAAGCCAGAAGGGTCCAAGGACGCCTCCGCTGCGCAGGCCATCGCCGCGATCAAAGAGCTCCAGGCCCTCTCGCAGCAAGAATATGACGTGAAATCTT
>JBCCAQ010000082.1:0-17934 GCA_039814735.1 Cyanobacteria bacterium P01_A01_bin.15 | reverse complement strand
TTTTTACTGTTTGGAGCGCTTGCACCCGGAGAAGAATCGCGCCCGGACTGGTTTTTGATATCGATTACTTTTTTAGAGATTTTTGCCTTTCTCCTGGCAGCTTTTCTCTGTTTTCGAAATTCCGGGAGCTCACAAATTATTAGTGGACGAACCGTCTGGCTGGCGTTGGGAATTGGGATGGTGGCCTTTGCGGCCGGTAATGTCTTCTTTTTTCTGTGGGGCACCGTTTGGGGTTTAGATCCATCTGTGTCAATGGGGGATGGATTTTATTTTATTAGCTATATCGCTATGATCGTGGGCATGCTGCTAGCGGCCCTGCCGCGACGCATCGATTTGAGCATGCCCCAGTGGATCATGATCTTTGCGATTGGCATAGCGGGCGTTGTAATCGCTTGCGTTCTTAACTATGGCTGGCCGTCAGTGGCGGCTCAGCTATCGCCAAGACCGGCCATGGCGGCTGCACCGCAGTTGACCCAAGCCCCCCCCGCAGATGAACCGCCGGTGGCCCCGGTAGAAGTCCCGGTTGAGGCTGAAGGGACCGCTGAACCGGAGGAAGAAATAGTGGCAGGTCTACTACCTGCTCCCGGCTGGGCCCTAACGTTAGATAACCAGCTTGAGCGGTTTGCGGATCCGGTAACCCTGATGTACGTTATTGCGGATTGTTTTTTGGTGGTGATTGCCGCTACGCTGCTGGTCGCATTTTGGGGCGGACGTTTTTCCCAATCGTGGAAGCTGATTGCGATCGCAACCTTCTGCCTATACATTGCCGACATGGCCTTTGCTGCGGTTGGCGACAGCTATACTGAGGGGGCCTTGTGGGAAGTTTTTTGGACCCTATCAGCGCTTTTCTTTGGCATGGGTGCCGCCATTGAATATGACGTTTCTAGACGCTCACGCCGAGGATCGCGTCGTCGGACATGAGAGCATGCCTAAACCTGGCATACTATAGAAACATTTTTACCAGACCCTAGGGTTTGTTGTTGATATGGCACCGCGAAAACTGTCCGACGCTGATAAGCGCGATGTAATTGAAATATATCGGCAACCGGGGGAAACCACATCGACCATTGCTAAACGCTATGGGGTCAGCACTAGCACCATTAGCCGTATCCTCAAAACCCAGCTTCCTGAAGACGAGCATCGAGCGCTGATTGCCCAAAAGCGGGCAGGCTCATCTGAGAAACCTACCATTCCCGCCCCAAAACAGTCTGAGGAAAAAACCAAACCCGATAAGCCCGTGCGACGGGTGCGCACTCGTCCAGCATCAAAAGAGAAAATTGACCCAGCGGCTGAGGCCCAAACCGCCAGTCAGCTTACACTGTTAGACTCCAGCGAAGAGGACAGGGAGTCGGATGCTGACCTGGCTGCAGACAGGGATGATATGTCAGCGGTTGCGACCGAGCTGCTAAACGATCCCAGCGCTCGTCATGGGGGCGACGACGATAGCAATGGGGATCTAGACGATCTCGATGAGGATCTAGACGACCTCGATGAGGATGAGCTTGACAGCGAACTAGATGACGAGTTTGACGACGATGAGTTTGAGGAGTCCGGTGAGACCGGCCTGTTTGGCACGGCAGTGGAGATCATGCCCCTATCGGATGCGGTTTTTCCCCGCACCTGCTATCTGGTGGTGGATCGTCTATCGGAACTTATTACCCATCCCCTAAAAGAATTTGCTGAACTAGGAAAAATTCCAGCTCAGCAAGAATCGGCCCAAACCTTACCGATATTTGACAACCACAGGGTGGCACGGCGGTTTTCACGGCGCAACCAGCGGGTGATCAAGGTACCCGACGGGCAGCTGATTACCAAAACAACAAACTACCTCCAGGCTAAAGGGATTACGCATTTACTCATTGATGGCAATATCTATTCGCTACTGGGTTAATGACCTCTGCTCTAACGATTCCTGAATTTTTTGCCGCCGATCGGGTGGGTGACGTGTGGCGTGTACCCTATGAGGAGCGCGCAGTTCAAGCCCAGGCCTGGTCCCAAACCCACGGCATTCAGCCAGCGCGCAATGACGGTCCACGTCTGTGCTTGCTGGCCATTGATGTGCAAAATACCTTCTGTATTCCTGGGTTTGAGCTGTTTGTAGGGGGTAGCTCAGGGCAGGGAGCCGTAGACGACACCCGGCGACTGTGTGAGTTTGTCTACCGAAACCTGGGACACATTACAGAAATTGTCCCGACCATGGATACTCACCGGGCGGTTCAAATTTTCCATGCCGCCTTTTGGGTGGATGGGGCTGGCCAGATGCCAACCCCCATGACCATGGTGGACCTGGCGGCCGTGCGCGACGGCCAATGGCGGGTCAATCCGGCCATTGCCGCGAGTTTGAGTATTCCCCTAGAGCAGCTGGAGACCTTTGCTTTGCACTATGTGCAACAGCTCAGTGACGATGGCAAATATCCGCTGACGGTCTGGCCCTACCACTCGATGCTGGGGGGGATTGGCCACAGTTTGGTATCGGCCTTTGAAGAAGCCTGTTTTTTTCATAATATGGCGCGCCAGTGTCAAACCCGCTTTGAACTCAAGGGCAGCAACCCGCTCACAGAAAACTATTCGGTGCTGCGGCCAGAGGTTTTGAATAACCCCGCTGGCCAGCCCATAGCGAAAAAAAATACGCAGCTGATTCAACATTTGCTGACCTTTGATGCGGTTGCGATCGCAGGTCAAGCCAAAAGTCACTGTGTAGCTTGGACAGTAGCCGATTTACTAGACGAAATCCAGCAGCTCGATCCGACCCTGGCCCATAAAATTTATCTGCTAGAAGACTGCAGCTCCCCGGTGGTGGTTCCGGGTGTTGTGGATTTTTCTGATGCTGCCGACGCGGCCTACCAGCGATTTGCCACCGCCGGTATGACCCTGGTGCAGTCCACGAGTCCTATTTCTAGCTGGTTGCCCACCGCCTCGAACTAATCATCGGGCGACGCTGTCGTCAGGGTTAGCACCTGGGGTGGAGTGGCGTCGGGCGGATAGAGAAAATGAACTTCCACGGAGCGCTCTTCTCCTGGTGCCAGGCTCAGCTCCACCAGGGGCGGCCCCTCCTGCCCCCGACGCTGGACCAGGTGAATATAATCCGCCCGGCGCTCCCCCTGGTCGCTGGTGTATAAAAACAAAACGGTACCGCGAAAAAAGATGCGGGAGTCGTAGGGGGTTAGAAACGCTAGGGCATTCCTAAGGGTTTCATTTTGCAGAGGTGTTTGTACTGAGAGGGCAACGGTTTTAGTCCGTTCCGTTGGGTTGTGCAGCGGCAGCGTCAGGGCATATTCAATGCCATAGTTGCCATGGGCGCGGTAGGCCGTATCCGGATAGCGTCTGAGCATCGGGGCGCTTTGGATTTGCCCAGTACCAAAGGTGTTTTGCTCAACGGTACTGATGGCGTAGGAAATTTGCTGACCAATATCGGGAATGGCCAACCGTTCAGAGCGCCGGTCGGTCAGTGTGGTTTCCCAACGGGAGCCTCGGGACACACCGGCCACCCGGCCATAGATAAATGGCTCGTCCTGGCCACCCGGTCGAGTTGGCCCCAGATCGCGGGGGGTGGACAGCTCCCCCTTGGCTAACACCTGCAGCCACTCAGCCTGGGTGGGGGAGCGCTCACCGGTAGCAGTGGTTGGAGCATACATCGCCAAGCTGGCAATGTGGACCGGGCCATCGCTCACCAGCCGCATCAGTGTAGAGCGACCGTTGCTGCGTCTGCCCTCCAGTCGGCTGGGCAGCTCGGGCAAAAGTTCGCTACCGGGGGCCAGGGTGCCATCGGTGGCAACCGCCAGACGGCGCACCGGCAGCGGCGCACTCATGAGCACATGGCTGGTGCGGGGGGGAATGGTGAGGCTAGTTGGCCAGTGGGTCTGTCTGCGATCGCGCAAGATTTCATTCATCAAGCGGCTACCGGGTCCCGAAAATTGGGTGCTGGCCAGGTTATATTCCACGTCGCTGCGGCCATACCAGGGGGCATCTTGACTCAGGTAGCTCGCCGCTTCGCGAAAGTTTAGGGTGACCGGTCTGCGACTGGGGTTATGGACCACAATGCCCAGGTAGCGGGTGCGGGTGTCGCGTTCATCCCTGGCCCTAACCACATGATGGGCAAAAATATCAAAGCGACCCTCAAAGGCATAGTCCAAATGGGCAGACGGATAAGCTTTGCCCCGCGATGGAAAAGTAGAGAGCAAAATCCCTTCCCTTTCAATAATCTCGGGACTGTTGCTGTTAAAGACAGGTACATCATCCAGCTGACCTGGTAGCGGACGCACCTCCTGGATGCGGGGGATCACCTGCGGAGTCAGTCCGCTGTCGGGGGATGTTGGGGCAGGTTCCGGCTCAGCCGACACCTGGGCCAGCGATGGAGCACCCCAAAAGGCACCCGAAAACAGGGCGAGCAAAAACAGCAAACGGCTCATAGACTGGTTGGACTCTGACGATTCAGTGGGTTCGGTAGCTGATATTACCAGGTGTGTGTTGGATCGTCAGGTGTTTTTTTGAAACCATCGGGAAGATCAGCCTAGGCCACCAGCCCCTGAACTGTCTTGGCGGTTAACTGCTCGATGTGGTTGACAACCATGGCTGCGCCCGCATCTTTGAGCTGGTTGCCGTAGCGGTGCCGGTAGTCACTATCTGTTTGTACGTGGGGGGGAAGCACACCCACCCCCAGCCACAGCCGCTCGGGGAACTGGGTTCGGGCTGCTTGAACCGTTGCCATATCAGCCACGGTATCGCCGGCATACAGCACAGGTAGTCCTGCCGGTACAGCGGCTTCGAGCCGATCAATTGCCTGGTAGAGGCCAGCGGGATCCGGTTTGCTAGGGGCATCTTCCATGGTGACTAAGATGGGCTGGGCTAAACCAATTCGCTGTTGCAAAATATAGGTGGCCGACCCTCGGGTAGCACCGCTAAAAAAAGCCCAGGGCACGCCGCCAGCAGACAGATTGGCCAAATACTGAGCGCTCATGAGGACGGGCTCTTGGGTGATGTAGCCGGTCCACTGGTTGGGGTCATCCCCCCGGCCGCGATAGCGTTCTTGAAAGTACTCGACAATGGCACCATAGTCCGTGTCGTAGCATTGACTCGAGACCCGAGCGTGTCGCTGCACCAGTTCTTGGGAAGCCTGCCAATCGTTATTCCAGATGCCTTCGCTTTTGAGCTGGTCAATGTCGGTGGGGGTGGGGCGATAGTGACCCTGGGTAAAGTGTTCAACCGTGTCAGCGATGGCTCGACGGTAGGAACCGCTCACATCTCGAACCACACCATCAATATCAAAAACAGCTAGGGCAATGGGGTTAGGCATTATCAAAGGTGGAGAAACTAATTTTTGACGCTCTGACGACAGCGAATGCGCTAGAATTATAGACCGTACAGTTTTGAAGCCAAGTGGCGTACAGCGGAGGTTTGCATTGTCTCGATTTATCTTAAAGGTTCTCTGGCTCGACAAAGACGTGGCGCTCGCCGTAGACCAGGTAGTGGGCAAGGGATCGAGTCCGCTGACCTCTTACTTTTTCTGGCCCCGCAATGATGCTTGGGATCAGATGAAGGCAGAGCTGGAATCCAAGACTTGGATTGTTGAAGAAGAGCGCATCGATCTCTTAAACCAGGCCACTGAAATTATCAACTACTGGCAGGAAGGGGGTAAAACTCAGTCGATGCAAAAAGCAGCTGACAAATTTCCTAACGTAGCGTTTACCGGTAGTTCGTGAGCTAACTTTAGACGCCAAAAAGGTCCGCTTTTTCTGTATGGGAAAAGCGGACCTTTTTCTTGGAGACAATTTTGATTGGCTTAAATGCTACCGCCCGCTGCCTGCACCCGCGCCCGTGCCTTTTTTAAAGACTTCCGCGCTCTGATAACGGCCTGTTTGTCATCGGCAGAAACCTGGTCTACGTTTGACTTGGCAGATGTGTATTCAGTCTGAGCGTTCGAGAGATCAATACTGTCACCCCGTTCGGCACCGTTTACCAAGATAGTGACTTCGTTGTCTTCTATCTCGGCAAACCCACCCATAAGTGCGATCGCAACCCAGTCTTTGTCAGCGCGTACCCTAAGTACACCAATATCCAAAGCGGTCAGCAACGGTGCGTGACCGCTCAAAATACCCAACTGCCCGGTCGTGCTAGGCAGCACAACTTCCTCTGCTTCAGCATCCCAAATCGTCCTGTCAGGGGATATGACGCGTACTGCTAATGTCATAAAACGCTCTCTAAAAAAACTCAACGTGAGGGATGAAATGACAAGCATTTTACCCCTCACCCAGTTGTCATCTCTACCGGGCTGGCTCCGGTGCCTAGCTCTTGGCCTTCATCTTCTCAGCAGTTTCAAGTACCTCGGCAATGTCGCCTTTGAGGTAGAAAGCCTGTTCGGGAATCTCATCTAGCTCACCCCCAAGAATCATATTGAAACCCTTGATAGTATCTTCAAGGGCAACATACTTACCGGACAAACCGGTAAAGATCTCGGCAACAAAGAAGGGCTGAGAGAGAAACTTCTCAATCTTACGGGCGCGGGCCACCGCCAGACGATCGTCTTCAGACAGCTCGTCTAGACCCAAAATTGCAATGATGTCCTGCAGCTCTTTATAGCGCTGTAGGATGGACTGCACGGCGCGGGCTGTCGCGTAGTGCTCGGCACCAACGATATCCGGCTGTAGCATAGTAGACGAAGAGTCTAGAGGATCCACAGCAGGATAAATCCCCTTAGAAGCTAGCCCACGGGAAAGTACCGTAGTCGCATCCAGGTGGGCAAACGTAGTTGCCGGTGCAGGGTCGGTCAAGTCATCCGCCGGGACATAAACCGCCTGAATAGACGTAATTGATCCTTCTAAAGTAGATGCAATCCGCTCCTGCAGGTCACCCATGTCAGTACCTAACGTAGGCTGATAGCCTACCGCAGAAGGCATGCGCCCCAACAGCGCAGACACCTCAGAACCCGCCTGTACAAAGCGGAAGATGTTGTCAATAAACAGCAGCACATCCTGCTTATTGACATCGCGGAAGTATTCGGCCATGGTCAGGGCCGACAGGGCCACGCGCATGCGAGCACCGGGGGGCTCATTCATCTGACCGTAGACCAGGGCCACCTTAGACTGGCTCAGGTCGTCAGCGTTAATTACACCCGACTCAATAAATTCGTTGTAAAGGTCGTTTCCTTCACGGGTACGCTCACCCACACCGCCAAACACAGACACACCGCCGTGCTCCTTGGCAATATTGTTGATTAGCTCTTGAATCAAGACGGTTTTGCCAACACCAGCACCCCCAAAGAGACCAATCTTTCCACCCTTACGAAAAGGACCTAGAAGATCGATCACCTTAATACCAGTTTCAAATACGGAGGGCTTAGTCTCCAATTCGGTAAGTTTGGGAGCAGCACGGTGGATTGGAGAAGTGGTGGACATATCCACATCACCCTTCTCATCCACGGGCTCACCAAGCACGTTAAAAATTCGGCCCAGGGTAGACGCTCCAACCGGTACGCTGATAGGTTCACCCATATCAGCTACCTCCATTCCCCTGACCAGGCCGTCGGTGGAACTCATCGAAACGGCTCTTACTTGGCTATCGCCTAGCAGCTGCTGGACTTCACAGGTAACAGCAACGGGCTGACCAGCCGGATTTGTACCTTCAATCTTGAGCGCGTTGTAAATGTTGGGTAGTTCCCCAGTTGGAAACTTAACGTCTACAACAGGGCCAATAATCTGAGTGATATAGCCAGTATTTGTCTTCTCTGCAGTGGTGACCATGCTTGCGCCTTATCCTAAGGGTATTAGCTACTGCGGCGACTTTTAATTTTGTTTTTTACTTTCAAAGTGCCATCTTAAAGATTATCACTAGATGCATCATCCATAGCACTGGTATTTGCTATGGCTAGGGCACTTTTGAGCGGCCGCTAAGCCCGCAGTTATTTGGCTGGTCATGGTTTAAGGCTATGGTTTTGATTGATACAACCAACGGCATTTTTGGATTGTCCTACCCAAAACCATGGCTACACCGCCCAAGATAGGTGTCGAACCGTCAGGCACCGACCTAGGGACTGGAGCAGAAATAGGACTACCCAGCGCCGTTGGGACAGGATTGGGCGGCGGTGAGGCAGGTACCTGAGGCGCAACAGCAGGCGGCGCAACGGGAGGTGCAACGGGAGGCGCAACAGCAGGCGGCGCAACGGCAGGCGGCAAAATAACAGGCGGAGCGGCACTTGCTCTATAGTCGGGACGTTGCCGGATGAAGAACTCATCAACGGGGGTAGTATCGGTGACAAAGTAATCAAACCGAACGGTTGCACCGGGGGTAACCCCAACCCCCTGATGGAAGTTAATAAAGTCTCGCACATCAGTCACTTCATCGGCACTGGCATAGTGGCTCGATTGATAGGGCCTGATAGGACCGATACCTTGGGCAAATGACAGACCATCTGTTTCACTGCTAGCGAGGCCCGCTGACTGCTGCAGCTCATGGTCATAGAACCGCCAGAACGCCCCTGTCAGGTTGCGTGACACAATGCTGATAGCAAACCCTGGACGATTAAATACCGAGTGCTGCTTGGCCTCTTTCAAACCATTAACCGCCAGAGCAATATCTAGACCCCACACATCTTGATAGACCACAAAGGGCCGATCGCGAGTGCCTGCCCCCGTGACGTCTGTAATCTTAAAACTGCTGGACGCTTCACTAAATGTCAGACCGTTCTGACTACAGCCGTTGGATAGGCAAGCCGCCTGGGCCGCAGCGCCCCAAACGGCCAACAAACCTGCACTCAGAAGGCTCGCTGCACCAACGTGGTGAGCAAAAGTGACAAATATTCGCATGGGTAAACTCTCAGGGTCTAAAAAAATGCCTTCAGCAGGTCATGTATCAAAAAATACTGATATGCGACCTGCGGCTGATAGCTCAAAAGGAGTGATTTTACGGAGAAAGCTCCCTTGAGTAAGGACTACAGCTCTGTTAATAGAGTGGCATTTTTTGCTTGACTCATCCATGAAAGTACGCAAGCTTTATGAAAAATAAACATCAAACTTGATTGAAATCGGGTGATATTACGGAGACTGTATACCCACGATCTGGCATTAAAAAAGCGGGTCGTTACAATAACGACTCCGCTGTAATAGCTGTGGGGGTTCTAGTCTGGCCGATGGGCGGTAGAGGCTGTTCTCGACCGCAGCTATCGAATATCGACGACGTTGCCGGCGTCAATGGAGACAGTACCCTCTGAATCGGGGAATTCTCCTGTCACTACCGCATCGCCATAAAACCGTACGGTATCGTCAGCCCAAATGTAGATACTGCCACCGTTCCCGTCTGAGGCGGTCGCAGAAAGTTCAGAGTTGCGATCCACCAAAATATAGGCAGCCCCAAAACCATCGGCAGCAGGCATTCCCCCGATGGATAGGGTGCCAGCCTGGCTGATGCCATTGGCGTAGATGCTGCCGCCCACCAGGTTGATCTGGTCGCCGAGAATACTGACCTGGCCAGGGGTGCCAACCTCCTCCAGGGGAGTACTGTCAGAAACATCTACGATGCCCCGCACTAGGACCGAGCCTGGAGCCGGGCTCAGGGGCGGAGTCCCCGTCAGGGTCTGAGAACCGTCGGCATTCGTGGCGATTTGGGTTGCATTTTGTTCGTCCCCCCCGGTCAGCACCTGTGCTAGCTCTGTGGCAGCCAAGGTAGTAGGCTCAGCTACTGGCGAGATCAGGCTCAGGGCATCCGCTGGCAGCACCTCTAAAGACAGCAGGTTGCCCGGTTGACCCAGGCGCAGTAAATTCTCTCCGGAGTTGGCAGCTAGGCTAACCGTGCCACTAGGAGCCACCAGGCTACCGTCGTTTTGAACATAGTGGCCGATCAGGGTAATGCTGGCCTGGGGCTCTACTTCAAGGGTGCCTTGGTTTTCAATAGTGCCGACAGGCAAGGCTGTAGAAAGTGGGTCTAAGACTGGGCTGCTAGCTGAGTCTGAAAGTAATAGATAGCCCGTGGGGTCTCCGCCTAGGTCGTCCACAGAGGGGACAACCAATGTGACTGCCCCCGTAGGCTTGCTATCGGGTAGGGCAATCTCACTGACGGCTCCGTCGATGGAGAGAAGATAGGTATCTTCAAACAATAGGCCTGAGGCGCTGGTGGCAGTTAGGTTGGCGGGTAGATCGAGGCGTACATTCTCACCAAACACAATGCCAGCGGGGTTGACCAGAAAAAGATTTGCCTGGCTGGCAAAATCTGGATCGCTGCTGGTCAAGGTTAGCAGACCATCTATAACTGATGGATGCAGACCGTCAATCAGACTGATAACGTTAGCAATATTGGGGTCGACTACAAAATTAGCCGCATCAGCCGCGCCCAGGTCAAATTGCTGGAACTGGTGGATTAGATTGGGGGTCAATCCGTCGGATAACTGTCCGCCCAAAACATCGAACTGATTGCCCTGGTGGACAACGGTGGTATCGGACGTAGCCGACTGAAGGTTAGTTTGTACAGCACCTGGTGGTTCGAGTAGTGGGATAGCTACAGTCTCAACTTCGGTTGATAGCTGGGCAGAAGCTCCTTCTTGAAAACCGAGTAGCCAAAGTGAAACGGTCGCCAGGAATAGGTGGAAAAATTTGAGGGTCATGGGGTTAGCAATTGCCAGAAAGCATGTCAGCACATGCGCCAAGCGAAGATGTATCAAGAATTACAGATGTCACCCACTCATACTAAATAATACGGTGATTTTTCTAGACAACCTGAAGGAGTCGTAAAGATACCTGTGTTGAGATCATGAAGTTAGCTTGATGGTTTGAAGAACAACCAAGTTCGGGAACCCGTACTTCTTGGAGAGTTGCGATCGCAACTCTCCAAGCGATAAATTAGCACTCGGCAATAGAGAGTGCTAAACCGTATCCAGGTTGCAGCTTCTTTCCCTAGTTAGACCCTGCAGTTGGGAAAAGGGACTGCCCAGGCAGGCTGATGCCGCCCTGGTGCAATTGCCGAATGATTGATATATCAGAGTTCGGAGAAAACTATGGCAGCCATTTCTTTGAGTGTTTCAAGCGTTACTCCCCTGGGAGATCGCGTTCTTATCAAAGTCAGCGCATCTGAAGAAAAAACCGCCGGTGGTATCTTGCTACCCGATACGGCAAAAGAAAAGCCCCAGGTTGGCGAAATTACGGCTGTTGGCCCCGGTAAGCGTGGCGATGACGGTAGCCGTCAGGCTCCCGACGTAGAAGTGGGTAACAACGTCCTCTACTCCAAGTACGCAGGTACCGACATCAAGCTCGGTGGTGACGACTATGTCCTGCTATCGGAAAAAGACATCCTGGCCGTTGTGGGCTAGGCGAAGCTGTGGGCTGGCTGAATTTTGAGTGAAGAGCATCGTCCCAACGTCAGAGGCTTCTGACTTTCCGTATCAGGCAAAACGGAGCCCACGGGCGTCAGCTCAAGACTCAAAATTAGCAGCTACAAAGCCTGCTTTTGGTCGACCCATCGCACCCCCTCTTAAAAACGTTCTGAAACATAGGTTAATTCATGGCTAAGCGCATCATATACAACGAGAACGCTCGCCGTGCCCTGGAAAAAGGCATGGATATTTTGACCGAGGCCGTTGCCGTTACCCTTGGCCCCAAGGGTCGTAACGTCGTCCTCGAAAAGAAATTTGGCTCTCCTCAAATTGTCAATGACGGTATCACCATTGCCAAGGAAATCGAGCTAGAAGACAACATTGAAAATACGGGTGTGGCCCTGATTCGCCAGGCCGCCTCTAAAACCAACGACGCCGCCGGTGACGGTACTACTACTGCCACCGTCTTGGCCCATGCCATCGTCAAAGAAGGTCTGCGTAACGTTGCGGCCGGTGCCAATGCGATCGCACTCAAGCGCGGTATCGAAAAAGCCACCGCTTATTTGGTAGAACGCATTGCCGAGAAAGCCCAGCCCGTTGGTGACTCCACCGCCATTGCCCAGGTTGGTACCATCTCCGCTGGCAACGACGACGAAGTCGGCAAAATGATTGCCGAAGCCATGGAAAAAGTGGGTCGTGAAGGCGTCATTTCCCTAGAAGAAGGCAAGTCCATGACGACTGAGCTGGAAATCACCGAAGGGATGCGCTTTGATAAGGGCTATATTTCCCCCTACTTTGCCACCGACACTGAGCGGATGGAAGCGGTTCTTGATGAGCCCTACATTCTGCTCACCGATAAAAAGATTGCCCTGGTACAGGATCTAGTCCCCGTACTAGAGCAGGTAGCTCGTTCCGGCAAGCCCTTACTAATCATTGCCGAAGATATTGAGAAAGAGGCCCTAGCCACCCTCGTTGTCAACCGTCTACGCGGTGTGCTCAACGTAGCTGCCGTCAAGGCTCCTGGCTTTGGCGATCGCCGTAAGGCCATGCTAGAGGACATTGCTGTCCTAACTGGCGGTCAGGTAATCACCGAAGACGCAGGTCTTAAGCTCGACAACGTCAGCATTGAGATGCTGGGCACCTCCCGCCGCATTACCATCACCAAGGACACCACCACCCTGGTTGCCGAAGGTAATGAAGGCGACGTCAAGTCTCGCTGCGAGCAGATTCGTCGTCAAATCGAAGAGTCTGATTCTAGCTACGATAAAGAGAAGCTCCAGGAGCGTCTGGCCAAGCTGTCCGGTGGTGTTGCCGTCATCAAAGTTGGGGCTGCCACTGAAACTGAGATGAAGGACCGCAAGCTGCGTCTAGAAGATGCCATCAACGCCACCAAGGCCGCTGTTGAAGAAGGCATCGTCCCCGGCGGTGGTACTACCCTGGCTCACCTGGCCCCCGGTCTTGAAGAGTGGTCCAACGCTAACCTGACTGGTGAAGAGCTAACCGGCGCTCTGATTGTGACCCGTGCCCTGACCGCTCCCCTCAAGCGCATCGCTGAGAATGCGGGTCAAAACGGTGCCGTCGTTGCCGAGCACGTCAAAGAGAAGGACTTCAGCATTGGTTTCAACGCAGCCACCAACGAGTATGTTGATATGCTCTCAGCTGGTGTAGTTGACCCGGCCAAAGTGACTCGCTCCGCCACTCAGAACGCAGCCTCCATCGCGGCTATGGTACTAACCACCGAGTGCATCGTCGTAGACAAGCCCGAACCAGAAGCAGCTGGCGCTGGCGCTGGCGGCGGCATGGGCGACTTTGACTACTAAGGCGCTTATTTGACGAGCATGTAGCTAGCTAACTAGCTCATTGACGACAAAAGGCGGTCGGTATATACCGACCGCCTTTTGTTATTTAGATGAGAATTCCGTTACTGCGCTGGACTGGCATAAGGCGCAGTATCTACACTCATCAAGAAACTTGCCTCCCAATAATGACCATAGCCTTTGCCAATTACACCGCCCACTATCAGCGACGTCGTGACCAAAAACAGAGACGTCGCGATTACTATGACCTGGGTCAGATCCGGGCTCAAGAGGCAGCTGAGTATCTCAAAGATAGGTTCGGTGTAGAAACCGTATGGCTATTTGGGTCCATGCTAGATGCCGATGACGTCTACCTAGCGTCAGATATTGACTTGGCAGTAAAAGGGCTAGATGCTAGATCGGTATTGCGAAGCCCTGGGAGATTTACTAATAAATATCAAAGAGTTCAGCCTTGATCTGATGCGCATAGAATCAGCGTCCGATAGCTTGAAACGCGTCATTCATGGGCAAGGTCGGGTTCTATGAGCCAGTTTGCCGTTCTAAGTGGCTATATTCAGCAAGAAAGTACAGAGCTAACTCAAGCGTATGACTACGCGATAGAGCAGGCACAGCAGGCCAAAGCTACTGGTATTTATGCTTACTGGATTGCTGCTGGCTTTGGATTACAGGGATTTTATACAGGTTTGGAAAAAATATGCGAGCAAATTGCCCGCAGGATCGACGGTAGCCCTATTGAGCAGTCTGATCGCTGGCACCAGGAGCTTCTAGAACAGATGCAGTTTGAGATTCCAGGGGTTCGTCCATCCGTTATCAATCGAGACACCTATCAACTTTTGAGTGTAAAGACGTTGTATGCAACGTCTTTACACTCAAAAGTTAGACCTAGTTGATTTTGATGCCTAAGGACAATGGACGATAGCATTAGAATGCTATGGACATTAGCGCTGACGGTATGAACGAAACGCTGCTGGGAAAATTTCAACAGGCCTATAAAGACCTAGATTTGTTTCCATTGATCGAACCGGAGCAAATCGAAGAATTCCGAGTGGACTATGGTCGTTCGGTGCGGGTACGACTGCAACATGAAATTGAGGCGGCTGCCTCAAGTGAAAAAATTGTATTTGCCGGACATCGGGGTTGTGGTAAGTCCACATTGCTAAAGCAGCTCTCGGTAGAAATGCAACCCAACCATGCCGTGATATTTTTCTCAATTTCAGACCAAATTGAGATGTCAGCCGTTACCCATACGAATATTCTTTATGCCATTGCTATTCGGCTATTGAGCTATGCCAGCAAGCAGCAAATTCTGATAGCTAGCGATATTCAAGAAACGCTGTTGGGCTGGAACGATACGGTACGCAAACAAATCACGAGCGATAGTACGAAAGGTAGTGTAGGCATTGGTGGCAAATGGTTTGAAACGGTTTCCCTAATGCTGCAACAGGAAAAGAGCTTTCGGGAGGATGTAGAAAAGACGTTTTCTAAGAAGATTGCAGATTTGGTGCGGAAGTGCGATCGCATAGCCGCCTCCATCCAATTAACTAAAAAGCAACCTGTCCTAGTAATTATTGACGACTTGGACAAGCTGGACCTGTCCAAGGTGCCATCCATTTTTCGAGACAACGTAAAATCCCTGTTTTCGCCAGGGTTCCGGATCTTATTCACTATTCCTATTGCCGCTGCTCAAGAAACAGAGATTGTCGGAGCCTTAAATTCGGTAGGAATTGTACGGCCTCGATTGTTTCCAGTGGCTAAATTCTTTAGCAAGGCGGATCGTCATAACCCAGAGGCCCAGCCCGATGCTAAGCAAATGAAAACCTTTACAGATTTGCTCGATCGCCGTATTCCTGCTGAGCTAATCGCACCGGAAACAGCACAGCAGATTGTGCTCAAAAGCGGTGGTGTAGTGCGTGAAGTTGTACGGTTAGCCCGTGAGTGCTGTCTCGAATGCATGGTACAGCTGGACAGTGATACGGACGTTATTATTAATGATGAGATTCTAACCACTGCTTTAGACACTCTGCGTACCGACTTTGAGCGACAGATCGGCAGCGTGCTCTACGAGTTGCTAACGATCATTTATGCAACTGCCAATCCACCGGATACTGGCAGTCCAGACTTTGTAAAGCTACTCCATGGGCTGATGGTGTTGGAATACAAAAACAGTTCTCTTTGGTTTGATGTGCATCCGATCGTGATGGATCTGATGCAGCAAAAGGGGCTAATTGAAGCAGGGTAGGTGGCACAGCCCGCCAACTAAAGGAAAATCAGATGCATGATAGAAGAATCAGCAGACAACAGGCGTAATTTTCGGAAGCTGAGGCTGGCCATCGAAGCCAGCTACGGCAAGCTGAGTCTGCTGATGGCGCTGTCAGACAACTGGAAGCATCGAAATGAGCTAATCGAGCAGTACGAAACTGAGCTAACGGGCAAAGGCACCCACTGCTATCGGGTGAAGGTTGATCAGCAGCAATACAGTTTGAAGCAGTGCTTGTTGGATCTGGCCCAGCAGGAACCGGAGCTGGGCAACGGCAATGCTGTGGTGACGGTGCTGGGAGCCGATGAGCTGCTGGGTGTGCGGCTACGGCAGGACGAAAAATCATCCCAGGAAAAGCTATTTTTTTCGCTGCAGTGGACTCGAGAAGCGCTGCGACAGTTTCAGGTGCCGGTGATAATGTGGCTGACGCCGCGAATTGCTGGGCAGCTGGCCCAGGCGGCTCCAGACTTTTGGAGCTGGCGTGGCGGGGTGTTTGAGTTTTCGAAGCCACTGGCATTGACGTTGGGAGATAAGCCAGTAACTAAGCACTTTGAGGACACAGAAAACAGATCAGAAGGTTCAAACGCCAATCCCGAGGAAATTGCCAAACAGATTGCTGAACTCGAAGCGCAGGATCCTGATTCACCTTTGTTGGCCAGTTTGTATATGGATTTGGGCACTGCTTATAAAACAGCAGTGCGTTATGCAGACGCAGTAAGGGCTTATGAGCAAGCGATGAAATTAAGAGAATCACAGCTGGGAGCTGAGCATGTTGATATGGCAGTGAGTCTAAATGAGTTAGCAATGCTGCACAAGTCAATGGGTCGCTACAGCGAAGCAGAATCGCTGTTTGTACGGTCGCTAAAGATCATCGAATCGAAGCTGGGAGCGAACTGTCCCAACATGGCAGTGAGTCTGAATAATGTGGCCGAATTGTATAGGTCAATGGGTCGCTATAGCGAAGCAGAATCGCTGTTTGTTAGAGCGCTCGAAATCCGAGAATCGCAGCTGGGAGCCAACCATCCTGATATGGCGATGAATCTGAATAATTTAGCAGGACTGTACTACTCAATGGGTCGCTACAGTGAAGCAGAACTGCTGTTTGTGCGGGCGCTGGAAATCTTTGAATCGAATTTAGGGACGGACCATCCCAATGCGGCGACGAGTCTGAATAATTTGGCAGGGTTGTACTACTCGACGGGGCGCTACAGCGAAGCAGAACCGCTGCATATGAGAGCGCTCGAAATCCGAGAATCGCAACTGGGAACCGACCATCCTGATACGGCACAGAGTCTGAATAATTTGGCAACACTATATGACTCTATGGACCGCTACAGCGAAGCGGAACCGCTTTACCTACGAGCAATTCAAATTGATGAAAAGACCTTACCACTAGATCATCCACAAGGTGTTGAACTGGATGAAAATAACTTTCGAGGATTGCTCAAGAAGGCGATCACAGCGGGTAAAACCGACGAACTCTCTGACCATCCGCTCACCCAGACAATGCTCAATGAACTGCAACAAGAATCTTCTTAGTTTTGCGGGCCGGGCTCGCCTCAAATTTTCCGGTTCTATGAACCGGTTCGCAGTTACGCCTTACTAGGGTCGCCAAGGGAGCCAGTCTTCATCTCGAGCTTCGCCTAGGGTGAATTTAGGTTCCCGGGGCACTATTGTTGCATCTAGCCCGCTTGCGTTCAGGAAAAGCTTACGTCCATTTTGGTACTCGGATACGAAAATCTCAGTCAGGTAGTTTTTAAGGTTGGGACTATCCTTTAGGATGGCCTCGATTTGCAGACGAAAGTTAATAACTTCCGATTTCCAGCCTCTAAAGCAGTTGTCTTGATCTTGCTGCCAGTATTTGATTTTAAGCAGATGTTCGCAGTCGTCTGAGATAGCTGGCAATGGCGCGTTGATCCCGTTTGCCCAAGCTTTCGATCTCCTCTATCAGGTTCTCTAAATCTAGGTGGTGAAAGTTTTGCGATCGCAAATCAACCACTGTCTGTTCTAACCACAGCTGGTAATCCGTTTCATACAGCGACGTTTGTTTGAGAGAAATTTCAGTCGTCATCTTGAGTACATTGCCAATGACTGCTGTGTCCAACCTTAATTATGTAGCTGTCTCAGATTAGACAACAGCTCGAACGTCTATCGCTCGGGAAGCGCACCTGAATAATGCAGCTACTCCCGTAAGGATATCAAGCTGATCTTTTATTCTGCTGAGCTTTTGGAGTCCGAATATTCTTTTCAGCAAAGGTTTTTATCAAAAACCTGTGTAATACAGTCAATTGCCACTACAATGACAGCAAAATTTTGGGTTTAGCTGCCTGGGATATCCCCCTAGACTGACGACTCCATAAACAGTCAGACCTGATAGAGTTAACTCCGCATTAAGTATTTCCCGATCTGTACAGGAAATGCCCAGCCGACAAGAATAACGGTTTATACCTTTCGGGACTGCCACCCATGACAGCTACGCCCACCGATTCGCAGCAATTTGGCCCGTCACCTGAGGGGGATGAGACGGCTCTGCTCGATGTCAGAAAAGTGGAGCCCAAGGGCCGACA
>JBCCAQ010000061.1:0-19684 GCA_039814735.1 Cyanobacteria bacterium P01_A01_bin.15 | reverse complement strand
CCACCTGTATCGGCTGTGGTGCCTGTGTGGCCGCCTGCCCCAATGCATCCGCATCATTGTTTACCGCCGCCAAGATCGCCCACCTGGGGCAGCTGCCCCAGGGGCATCCCGAACGTCGTCAGCGCGTACTCGCCATGACTGAGCAAATGTCCACAGAAGGCTTTGGGGACTGCTCTAACCATGGCGAGTGCGAGGCCGTCTGTCCTAAGGGCATCTCGCTAGATGCGATCGCAGCCATGCGGCGTGACTATCTCAGGACCATTTTGTAGGGTTCTTTCCATGGAAAGAACCTAGGCCGATTGCAGCTGATCCAACCGGGCCAGCACCTCCTGGCTGTGGATCACCGGACGCACCCCCAGAAAACGCTCTTGCATCGTACCGTCGGGGTCAATTAGATAGGTATGGCGCATGGACATGGGTCGCATCCAAGAACCATAGGCGCGGCTGACGGAGCCATCTGTGTCCGCCAGTAGGGGAAACGTCAGCCCTTCCGAATCGCAAAATTCGGCATGGCTGTCCACATCATCGGCGCTCACCCCAATCACCTGGGTATTACGAGCCATAAACTCCGGTAGATCCCGCTGAAAACGCTGCGCCTCTAAGGTGCATCCGGGTGTAAAGTCCTTGGGATAAAAATACAAAACAACCCACTGACCTAAATAGTCCGATAGGGAAACATTGCCATCTCCCCCATTGGTAGGCAGCGTAAAACCAGGTGCCGACTCTCCCAAGGGCACCTGCTCGCCACCAAGAGCCAAGGCTGGTGCCGACGGGCCAAGCAACAACACACCCATCAGCAACACAGGTAATAGCAAACGACTCAAGCAGCGGCGGACAGACAGACAGGTCATAACAAAAGATAGCTAGGCAAGACTTTACTTAAGTTAACACTTCAGGTCAGCCGGGGTTTGGATGGGACTACTATGGCCGCGCCGCACTCGATCAAACACAGCCCAGCGGGGAAATTAGCTATTTTCGCTGGAAACGCGGCGCGGTTCAAATCAGGGACAAGGAGTTTATAACGCTCGAATTTTAATGGAGGGACATTCCATGGAACGTCCCACCATCAAAAAACAAGGCGTGAAGCAACTGCTTCACGCCTTGTTTTTTGATGGTGGCGGGGGCCGGATTTGAACCAACGACCTTCGGGTTATGAGCCCGACGAGCTACCAGACTGCTCTACCCCGCGTTAACGCCTCACTAGTATAGCCACCCGGAGTGTAAAGCGCAATACTTTTCTAAACAGTGTTTTTTCGACCACAAACCCCGTTTTTTTGCCCCATATTTTCGAAGGATCTAGCCTAGGCAAAGGCAACCTCACCCACCATATCCAACCGTTTATAGTTGCTCAATGTGAGGTATTTGCCAGCGAGGATATCGGCAATATCAGGAGAAATCCAGCCCAGCTGTCGCAGTACGTGAATAGCCGCCGCGTACTTGGCGCGTCTAGCCCCATCCACCGACTTGAGGGCCAAACCTAGACCGCTCCCCACCTGACTAATACATTGAATTCCCTCTGCGCCTGACTTGCTGAGGAGTTCGCCCTGGGTAATACGCATTAGCTGGGTATCAAATCCCTGAGGTCCTGAAATCATGTCGGGATGGTGGGTCATCGCTCGCACCACCCGCTCCATTTCAAGTTTGTCACCCGACGCTAGTTTGGCGTATAGCGTGGCCATCTGATGCAGCGGCATAAAGTAGGTGGGGGCACCACAGTCATCGTGGGCACCAATAAACTCATCAGACGGCATCTCCAGCAAACTCGAAAACTGATTGAGAATTAGCTTTTGCAGAGGGTGATTGCGCTGTAAATAGGTGTTAATTTCCCAACCCTGCTGTTTGCAGACGGCCAGCATGCCCGCATGCTTACCTGAACAGTTGTGCTGCAGCGCGCTCTGTTTCCCGTGGGGCACAGGGCACTGCAAACAGGTGGGTTCCAAATCGGCCCGCCACAGGATCCCAAATACCTGCCGCGCTTGGGAGAGCATCCCCTCATGGGAGCTGCAGATAATCGCAAGATCCCGATCGGTCAGCTTAAACGCATCGAGGGCTCCGGTGGATGCCACCGCCATCGCCTGGAACGGTTTGAGAGCGGAGCGTATAAAGCTGGCATGCTCGGCATCACCGGCGGCTGACAGCAGCCGACCACGGCTATCAGCCACCGCCACATGCACCTGGTGAACAGACTCAACAATCCCTTCCCTTAGCAGCTGAACCGACAGTGGAACAGTCGAAATACGGCTTTGCCTAGACATAGATTTTGATTGCAACGCTTAGAAACATAATTAGGTAGACAATGCCGGTAGGTCGAAGCACACCCCTAAACGATCGCTACGTACCGCATCAATTGTTTAAAGCAGTGACCACCCCAGAATAGCGGTTACTAAGCAGCCCGCCATGATTCCGAAGGTTTTTCTCAAACGGTTTAAAACCGGTCTGACCTGATAGTCCACAATCAGGCGATCGCGGTTAAATATGTCGTCTGGCTTTGTCCAGATTTGGCCATCGTACCAACCGGATTCTTCATAGGGCAGGTCTCGTATCTGCAGGCGATTGCCCACATGGGACCAGCCCACATAGAGCTGTAGCAGCGTCAGCATCGGGATGACTAAGGCCCCCAGGGCGGCGCTGACCAAAAACTTGTTTAAAAATTGGGCGGGGGTAAAACTGACAGCAGCAATCGGACCGGACACCAGCCAGCTTAGTCCCCAAACCACTAGTACAGGTATGATGTAGCCTCGCAGATCGCGGGCACCCCAGCTATAAAACCAGGACTCCCGCATCTGCTCATATTCTCGAATCGGTAGCTGCTCAGCGGGAACAGGGCAGCGCGGTGTAGCGCGTTTCATGAACAATGGTTACAGATGAATAATGTCATCATAGGGCAAGCAATCTTGAAAAACTATTGACCCAGACCATTGGGCAGGATGGGAATAAATTCAACCCGTTTGACATGTCCCCAAAACGCTTCGAGGTCGTAATATTCCCGCTCTCGAGGTTGAAAAATGTGGACAATTACCTCACCGTAGTCATAGATCAGCCACTTGCCTTCATCAGCGCCCTCGGTACGTAGCGGAGAACGGCCATGGTCGGTTTCGATGGTGGACTCTATGGAGCGGGCAATGGCTCGAACCTGAACGTTGGTAAATCCGGTGACAATGACAAAATAGTCGGCAATATAGGAAGCGTCGCCCACTTGCAGAATGGCAATGTCCTCTGCTTTACGATCATCGGCGGCATTGGCAATGGCCATGGCCAGCGCTAATGCTTTTTCATCTGTCTGGCCGGTTGCGATCGCATCTACAGCCCCTGATGAGTCTAGTTTAAGTGCCTCAGTCAACGATACTAATCTCCCTCATATATGAAAAGTCAGTCGCCAAGAAATCAGGTCTATAGTGATCCCTTAATTACACGGTAATGCAAATTATTTGAAGCAGCCCAGATTAAGCGATTCTGACACCAGAGTGTAACGACGTGTAATACATAGAACGGATGTCAAACTCCACCATCATGGGCGATAATCCACCTGGCTCTGAAAGTGAAAGCAGTTGAGGAAACGCCGCTATGGCAACGCAAGCAGGGATAGGCGTATTAATCGGTGTCGCGATCGGTGTAGGCATAACCTACTTTTTGATGCAGCGTACGATTCGTCGACAGAACAATGCCATTCAACAGGCCCTCAGCCGAGCAAACCGCTTGCAGGACGACCATGCCCGGGAGATGAAAGCGACCCTGGCCAAAATGGAATCCAACTATGAGCAGCAGCTGGCCGCCAAAATTGAGCGCTACCAAGACACCCACGAAGAGCAGCTGACCTCCCTAGAGGCTGAATACGAGGCTCGTATTGCAGCGTTGACCAATGTTGACCTCCGGGAAATTCCAGAAGACGCGGTTTCTGCCCCAGCCACGCCTCCCCCTGACCCGCAGCCCGCTGCGGCCCCCTTTTCCCCGATTCCAGATCCTTGGGTTGAGGCCAGCCGCCGCCCCGCCCCCGGCCCGGCAGTGCCGACGGCCCGGCCGGATGCCCCGGATGCCCCGGATGCCCCTCAGCCAGATACCACCTACCCCAACAAACAGGCCCAAGCCGCCACCGGGCTCGGCAAAGCCGCCGCCACCAGTCGTAAAATTGCCGTTCGTGTCGTCCCGCAGCTCGGCAAACTGATTAAAGACAGCGACGCCGATGTGCGCCTAGCGGCGGTCACCGGTCTCCAAGAATCCGGCTCGATCAAGGCAATTCCATTTTTGCGGCAGGCGCTGCGGGATTCTGACAGCCGGGTTGTAGCCGCCGCTAGCAGTGCCCTCAGCCGATTTAAAGGGACTAAAAAACCCACGCCAAAAGCCATTAAAAAGAAGCGTCGTCGCTAGAACTTGTGGTCTTGGGCAGTTTGGTCTTGGGTAGTTTGGCCTTAGGTTTAGACAGTGAGTTAGACAGTGAGCTTGAGCCAAACTACCCTTGCTGCCATCATAGGCAAGGGTCATTACCCCGCTTTGCTATTTGAGGATGCCTGCATGACTAAAGCAATCATGGAAACCGATAAGGGGACCATCAACATCGACTTTTTTGACAGCGATGCCCCCAAAACGGTCGAAAACTTTGTCAAACTTTCCAAGGACGGTTTCTACGACGGGCTTAACTTCCACCGCGTCATTCCTAACTTTATGATCCAGGGCGGCTGTCCTAAGGGTACAGGCACCGGCGGTCCCGGCTATCAGATCAAATGTGAAATCAACCCCAACAAACACGAAGCCGGTAGCCTATCGATGGCCCATGCCGGTCGCGACACCGGCGGCAGTCAGTTCTTTATTTGCCATGGGGCCCAGCCCCACCTCGACGGTGTCCACACGGTTTTTGGCAAAACGACAGATATGGACATTGTCAATGCCATTCGGGGCGGCGATAAAATCGTGTCTGTGACCATTCAGGACTGACCGGCTGCGGCCCCCCGGCTAGGGCTGCTCCAACAGCGCTAGCAGCTGAGATTCATTTAGCTGGGGCGTACCGTACTTTTCGGCTTTTTTGAGTTTGCTGCCAGGGTTTTTACCCACAACAATATAGTCAGTTTTGGCACTGGGCAGCTTGTTAATGCGTCCGCCTGCGTCGGCAATTAACCGGGTCACCTGGTCGTAGGTAAGGTCCTTGAGCGTACCGGTAATGACAAAGCTTTTGTCAGCTATGCCGCTGGGGGAGTCAGGGGAGCTTTGATCGGCGACGGGCGCAGCTGGGGCCGTCGCCTCGCTGACGGGCTGGGGTTCAACCGATGGCGGCTGAGCGGTCCGCTGTTGGAGAGAGGTAATAACGGTTTGACTGATCGTTAGGGCTTCCTTGAGCCCCGCCAACTCTTTGATAGAGGCTGTCAGCTGCTGGGCCTGGGCGGCTTGAGCAGCTTGGGCGGTCCGTAGCTGCTGGGTCAGTTGGGAGTTGATCGTCGTCAGCTCCTCTACTTTATGGTTGAGAACAGGGGTTTCTTGAGCCGTCTGCTGCACCAGCTGATGGTGGGCCTGGGTTAGCTCCTCCAGCTGGCTGCGTAGGGTCGCGGCCCGATCGGCAGCGCTCTGTGCCTCAGCTAGCGACCGCTGTCCCTGGGCCAGTTCCGCTTCTAGGGTATCGATGCGAGCCCCAGACTGGGCGAGCTGGGTCTGACTCTCCTGAAGCTGATGACGAAGCTGCTCACGCTCTTGGCCTAGCCCCTCGGTCTGGGTGGTCTGCTGGTGCTGGGCCAAGGCGCTTTGGCGCTGCTCTTCTTCTAGCTGTTGATTAAGCTGGGTAATAGCTCGGGTCACCTCTTGCTGGGCCGTAGCTTTTACCTGCTCTAGCTGCTGAGTGAGATCGGCGAGGGTTGCCTGGGTCTGGGTCTCTGCGGCCTGAGCGGCTGCCAGCGACTGCTCCAGCTGCTGATTGGTTTGTTCTAGGGCGCTAATTGTGTGGGTAAGCTGACCGTTTTCCAGCTCTAGACTGTTGAGCTGGGTTTGCAGGGCTGTGTTGCTGGTTTGCCGATCTTTTAGCTGGGTTTCTAGCTGGCGCTGACGGGTTTGGGTCTCCTGCTGCAGCTGAGCCAGCTGGGGTTCCAGACTGGTGAGGTGGGTCAGACGCTGCTGGGCCGTCTGCAGGGAGGCGTCTACCGCGCGGGTGAGATCGCACTGCTGGGCCAGGTCCTGTTCTAGGGTCTGTTTTTGGGCTATGAGATTCGCCACCTGTTCCTGCAGCTGACCGACGCGGCCCTCGGCCTGGGTGGCGGTTTTAGCGATGCGATCGCGCTCGGCCCTCAGCCCACTGACCTGTTGTTCTAACCCCGCAACCGCGTTTTTTGCCAGGGTCATGGCCTCCGTCAGGGTTTGAACTTGGGTCTTTGCCTGGGTTACCTGCTGGGTCAGGGCGGTCTTGGCTGTCTCCAGCTCAGAACGCTGCTGGGTCTGCTGTTTTCCCTGACGGCTGGCCATGACCGCACCCACTAATGCCGCTGTCCCCACAGCGGTACCAACCAGTTCTGAAATCAGGGTGTAGTCCATCGTCACCGTTACTCAGCTAACTGTACGCAGCTTCCATAGTAAGCAACCACACAAGCAACAATTCCCCTCGCAAGAATGTTTTAAGCCAGGTTAGGCTGCCTTGTTATAGGGATACCCTAGCAAATCCAAATTTTTCATGGGCTTTAGGCCTTACCCCCCAGCCGGACCAGGCACAATGTAAACATAGGCCACGTCAAAATAGGCCGACCATTTATCCATGACTTCCACGCCCTCCACCCCCGCCCGCTCCAATCGACTGATGTCCTTTTATCAGTCATCCATCGGCAAAAAGCTGATTACGGCCACCACCGGCTTAGCCCTGGCTACGTTTGTCATCATCCACATGGTAGGAAACCTGGTTTTCCTAGCCAGTACCGATGGCTATAACCAGTATGGGTACATCATTGAACGACTCGGTCCGCTGCTATGGCTGATTGATCTGCTTTTACTGGGCTTTGTGACATTTCACATCCTAGTGGGGGTGCAAATTTTTCTAGGACGTTTGCGCGCTCGCCCGCAGGGGTATGCCACCTACGCTTCAGCCGGTCCCCCCAGCTATCAAACCCTAAGTTCTCGAACCATGATCGTCACGGGGCTAGTGTTAGGCAGCTTTCTCATCTGGCATCTGTTTACCTTTAAGTTTGGCGTACGCTACACCGTACCAGGCTCCGAGATGCGCGATCTGTCACGGCTAGTGGTTGAAACATTTCAGCAACCCCTATACGCCTTTAGCTATACGGGGATAATGCTGATGTTGGCGAGCCATCTGCGCCACGGTCTGTGGAGTGCACTACAGTCGCTGGGGGCGCTCAATGCAGCGGTACGGCCCGTGGCCTATGCCGCCAGTCTGATGCTGGCGGTGGGTATTGCCCTGGGGTTTGTTGTATTGCCGTTGGGAATTTATTTTGGGCTGGTAGCGTGAGATTAGGGATGTGCACAGGAATAGAACACTGGTTTGGGTGAGGGAGGGGAAAGGGAGAAAGGAGAAGGGGGGGACTTTATTTAATTGTGAGCCCCTTATTTATTTTTGGGTTTCGTGCTGCAGCCTACGTTTATAACTAAGTTTCTATGCCGTTAGATCCTCGTATTCCCACCGGTTCTTTAAAGGATAAATGGAACAACTTTAAAGACCACTGTAAACTTGTCAACCCCAACAACAAACGCAAGCATACGGTCATTGTTGTGGGTACGGGGCTAGCTGGAGCCTCAGCCGCCGCTACGCTGGCGGAGCTGGGCTACCATGTCAAAAGTTTTTGCATCCAAGATTCTCCTAGACGCGCCCACAGCATTGCGGCCCAGGGGGGAATCAACGCCACCAAAAACTACCCCAACGACGGCGATAGTATCTGGCGGTTATTTTATGACACCATCAAAGGGGGAGACTATCGCTCCCGTGAGGCCAACGTCTACCGGCTTGCCCAAATTAGCAACCATATTATTGACCACTGTGTGGCCCAGGGGGTACCCTTTGCCCGCGACTATGGCGGATTGTTGGCCAATCGGTCCTTTGGCGGTGCCCAGGTATCACGCACCTTCTATGCTCGGGGGCAAACCGGACAACAGCTTCTGCTTGGGGCCTATAGTGCCATGATGAAACTGGCGGACCAGATTGAGATTTTTACCCGCCGAGAAATGTTGGACCTGGTGGTCATTGACGGCCATGCTCGGGGGATTGTAACCCGAAACCTGCTAACGGGCGAACTAGAGCGCCATGGGGCCGATGCGGTGCTGCTGTGTAGCGGTGGTTATGGCAATGTGTTTTATCTGTCCACCAATGGCCGCAACTCTAATGTGACAGCGGCGTGGCGCTGCTATAAACGGGGAGCCCACTTCGCTAATCCTTGCTATACCCAGATCCATCCCACCTGTATTCCAGTGTCGGGGGACTATCAGTCAAAACTCACCCTGATGAGTGAGAGTTTGCGCAACGACGGTCGCGTTTGGGTGCCGCTCAAACCAGGCGACCAACGCCCACCCAGTCAGATCCCTGAAGCGGAAAGAGACTATTTTTTAGAAAAGCGCTATCCCAGCTTTGGCAATTTGGTGCCTCGGGATGTGGCCTCGCGCAATGCGAAGCAGATGACCGACGACGGTCGCGGCGTGGGGGCAACGGGTCTAGCGGTCTATTTAGATTTGCGAGATGCCATCGAGCGAGAGGGTCGAGCTGCGATCGCAGCTCGCTACGGCAACCTGTTCCAGATGTACCAGCGTATTACTGGTGAAAATCCCTACGATGTGCCCATGCGGATTTATCCGGCGGTGCACTACACCATGGGCGGACTGTGGGTGGACTACCACCTGATGAGCACGGTACCGGGGCTATTTGTTTTAGGGGAAGCCAACTTTTCGGACCACGGGGCCAACCGCCTGGGGGCCAGCGCCCTGATGCAGGGGCTGGCCGACGGCTACTTTGTGATTCCCTACACCCTGGGGGACTATCTGGCCCGCAATCCGCTGCCGCCGGTAGAGACCAGCCACGCCGCCTTTGATGAAGCGGTCGCCTCGGTGCAGACCAAAACCCAAAAGCTGCTAAGCATCCAGGGGAATAAAACCGTCATGCAGTTCCACCGGGAGCTGGGACAGCTGCTGTGGGATCATGTGGGCATGAGTCGCGATCGCAGCGGTCTGACCTCCGTCATTGACCAAATCCGCTCCCTGCGCGCAGACTTTTGGCAAAACCTGCGGCTGACGGGTACCGCCACCACCCTCAACAAAAACCTGGAATACGCCGGTCGTTTGGCCGACTTTTTAGAGCTGGGTGAACTGATGGCCCGCGATGCCCTCAATCGCGAAGAATCCTGCGGCGGCCATTTCCGCGAAGAATACCAGACCAGCGATGGTGAAGCTCAACGCAACGACAACAACTTTGCCTATGTGGCCGCGTGGGGATACACCGGCGACGAACAAGTCCCAGAGCTACATAAGGAACCGCTAGTCTTTGATAACGTTGAACTGACTCAACGCAGCTACAAATAAATAATTGCTACTAACCCCATGGGCCTACTTTTAATCTGTCTCGCGGCCATGGCCTGGGGTACCACGGGTGCTATCTCAGTGCTGATCGCTCAGCAGGCGGCTATTTCGCCGTTGCTCATTGGCTTTTGGCGCATGGCCTTTGCCCTGCCCGGCTTTTGGCTATGGCACAGCTACAACAGCCGTGGCCTCGCCCAAATGAGCCCGTGGCCCGCTAAAGCCCATCGTCTACCGCTGATGGCCATGGGGCTGTGCATGGCGGGATACCAGGTGTTTTACTTTGCCGCTGTACCCTATGGGGGGGTGGCCATGACTGCCCTGGTCGCTATTTGTTCGTCGCCCCTGATCATTGCCCTGCTGGCCGTTGCCTTCCTAGGGGAGAAACTCACCCGAGGGCTGGGCATCGCCCTGGCCCTGGGGATAACGGGGACTGTTTTATTGATTGCCCGGCCTGACGCCCTGGCGGTAAATGAAGGCCGGTTTCTCTTGGGGGTGGCCCTGGCTCTGGGGGCCGCATTTTCCTATGCGGGCTATGCCATTTTGGCGAAAGTGATGGTGGATCGGATGGATGGAATTGCGATCGCAACCTACAGCTTTACCATAGCCGCCCTGGTCCTCACCCCCACCTTAGGGCTACAGCCATCCTTCGCCGTCTGGCTCAAGATACTCCCTTTTTTGCTTTACCTTGGTATTATCACCAGCAGTCTCGGCTACGGCATCTATATGATTGGCATCCGCCACACCGCCGCCACCACCGCCGGTATCGGCGTACTCGTAGAACCCCTTACCGCCACACTATTAGGGATTTTTGCCTTTAAAGAACCCATGGGCCGGTCCAGCACCCTTGGGGCAGTGCTACTGATCCTGGGCATTTTCTATGCCCGAACCCGGCCCCACCCGGCCCAAAAGCAGTGAGCCTGTCGCTCCAGAGGTAGCGGCCTAGGGCAGGCTAATAAACCTTGACCGTCTCCACCAGTAGCTGAAACGGTCCTGCGATAAAGTGCGGATTGAGCTGTCGGTCGTACTCAAACTTACTCAGCATAATCTGCAGCGAATAAATTTGTCCTGCACTAATGGGAGCCCGCTGCACCACCCGCGCCCGCTGCACCGCCTTCATTTCAGCAAATGGAATACGCACTGTTACCCAGTCCCCAGCCACCGTATCAAAGGAGTAGGCATAGGCAACCGTATCCCAGCCCGCACCGTCCCGCAAAAAGAATTTATAGCGCTGCCCGTCGCCCTTTACCCGTAGCTCCATACCGGTGTAGGCACCCAGATCCAACGGTGGTTCAAAGTTGCGGGTCCGCACTGAAGCAAATCCGCCGGAGTTGGCTGTCGATACATAGCCGATAAAGGCTAAACCATCCTGCTGGATCTGAGCGCCGCTTTGGCTGACACCCCCCATTACCACATCGTCAAGGGCACCCCACAGCTCACGCATGGGCTCCGTGGGTGAGCGAAAATCAAAAACAACATTGGCCTGGAGCTGGGGCGGCGGCGGCGGCGGTGAACCAAAAAACATATTTTGTAGTGAGCTAACGATGGGAATGGCGTCAAAGTAGTTGAGGGTATCAAAAAAGCGACCGAAATCCCACGATGACCGGGTTTGCTCTGGCATAGCCTCAAGCTCAGCTGACGGACGTTTTTATTGTATAAGCGGTTGTTGATTTCTGACTTTCAGGGGCTGTTGGGTGGGCCGCCCCCGTATCGTCACCACTAACCCCAAATATCCATTAGTTTCAAAACAAAACCAGGCAGTACGTCTTCACCCAACAGCTGACTAGGATTATCCAAACGCTCTGGTGAACTGCGTTCACGGTAAATCTCCACCTGTTTATTTTGAGGATCTATCAACCAGCCTAAACGCACACCACAGGCCTGGTACTCGCCCATTTTCTGCTGTAGTGGGGCCAATTTATCCGTCGCTGAGCGCAGCTCAACAACAAAGTCAGGGGCTAAGGGTAAAAATTTAGCGGGGTCGGGGGCAATGGCGTCGATGCGTGATTGTTGTACCCAGGCCACATCCGGTGAACGATCTGATCCGTTGGGTAATGAAAAACCGGTAGAGGAGTCAAAAACCACCCCAAGGTTAGTGTGACGATTCCAAATAGTTAGCTCCGCCGTTAGATCGGCATTGCGTTTGCCGGTACCCCATCCTGTCGGTGGTATCAAAATGAGATCTCCAATATTAGTTCGCTCCATGCGGATATCGCGATTGACCTGACACAGCTGGTAAAACTGCTCGCGGGTCAATGGCACAATCGGATTGAGGGTCAGGGTAAAGGATGTCATGGGCGGCGTCCCAAAGGATTCCTATTATCTATAATAGCGGGGTGCGATCGCACCCAGGCACAACCGCACCCAAGCACGATCGCACGCCCTAGTCGATTCTCACCCGGTTGATCAAAATTGCCATCACCTCATTGGGCTGACCGGTGGGCAGTGGCCGACTCCAGTCGTTGGGTTCCGCATAGTTGAGCTTGTGCAGCAGTCGGATGGTTGTCTGCACATAGGCCAAGGTGCCAAACAACAGATGCCGCCCGGAGGCGTACTCCGGTGATAGAGCAGACGGATTGGTGGGCGCAGCTGCGCCCGGTGCTGGGTTTTGAAACATGGTTCTGGTTCTCCAGATAAGGTACAAGGAAAGCCAGAACCTAACGCCCTAGCCCCCACGATGCATTGCAAATCGCAGGGGGTAGGGCATAATGACCCAATCCCGTGGATTGCTAGTTAATCCGTGGGTAGCCATCGGCAGGTGCTGACACACCTTGCCGATGGTGCCAAGTTATTAGGTTCTAGTAAAAGAGCCGCGCTAGCGGCATTGGGTCACTTTAGACCGAGCTTTGGAGTTTCGTCAAGCCGCCTGATCGTGGAACAACAAGCTTTTGATCTGGCGCATAAATTATCATTTATCCTCGCAATTAACAGCGACGACGGCACCAAACAAAAAGGTTGCTCTTTCCTAATGGAAAGAGCAACCCGTTTGTAATGCTGTTTTTTTACTGAGCTGTCGCTAATAGCGTTTGTACATCTATCAAACTAGACGTCCTGGTTATACTTCACGCCGCGATAGGTGAGCTGCACACGCTGGTGAGCATGCTCAGGTACCTTAAATGCCTTACGTTTGAGGGGAGCACCCCGATAGGTGCCTATTTTTTCAGTATCTGTGACCTGAACGTCTTCAAAGTGCGCTTCGTAGTTAGCGCCAAGAAATGATAATTTCATCCCGAGTCCTCCAAGTGTGTAGATGCTGTGTCAAAAACCGTTAGCAATGGAGCAGCTCGCTACGGGTTTTTGCCGAAGACATCAAAACTGTGTAATTAGCTACAGTTTATATTTTATACACGTGCGTTGACAGCAAGTTAGCAAAGCTTAAAGTGTAATTTAAGCTTTGTTTAACTTTTGGAATCCTTGGCTGCTGGGCAGTCGATCCCTATGGCTCGGTTGTGACCAATCCCAGGCTGTCGAGCATAAAGGCATACTCAAAGGCCGTTTCTTCAAGCCAGCCGTAGCGTCCGGAGGCACCGCCATGGCCCGCGTCCATGTTGGTTTTGAGCAGTAGCCGGTTAGAGTCGGTTTTAAGGTCTCGCAATTTTGCCGTCCATTTAGCGGGCTCCCAATAGGACACCCTCGGGTCGTTCAGACCGCCGGTAATCAACAGATTGGGATAGGTCTGGGCGGTCACGTTGTCGTAGGGCGAGTAGGACTTCATATAGTCGTAAAACTCTTTCTCGTTGGGGTTGCCCCATTCGTCCCATTCCATCACCGACAGGGGCAGGCTGGGGTCAAGAATGGTGGTGACCACATCCACAAAGGGAACGGCTGCGATCGCAACCTTAAACAAGTCAGGCCGCATATTGAGCACGGCCCCCATCAGCAGTCCGCCAGCGCTGCCGCCATAGATAGCCAGTTTGTCAGCGCTGGTCCATTGGTTTTCAATCAAATACTCACCGCAGGCGATAAAGTCCGTAAAGGTGTTCTTTTTATGGAGAAACTTACCGTCTTCGTACCAGGGACGCCCCAGCTCACCGCCGCCACGAATGTGGGCAATGGCATACACCATCCCCCGATCCAGCAGCGACAGCCGAATTGAAGAGAAGTAGGCTGACGACGAAGCACCATAGGAACCGTAACCATAGAGAAATAGCGGGCTGCTACCGTCACGCTCTAGACCTTTTTTATACACCAGTGAGATCGGCACCTGGGTCCCGTCGGGGGCTGTCGCCATCAGCCACTCGCTCTGATACTGGCTGCGATCGTAGCCCCCAAGCACCGGTGTTTCTTTTTTGAGTTCTCGCTGGTGGGTGTCCATGTCGTAGTCAAACACGGACGCTGGGGTAATCAGCGACGTATAGGTAAATCGCAGAGTCCTGTTGTCAAACTCAGGCATGGACCCCGCCCACACTGAATAGGTGGGTTCTGGAAACTCCAGAGCCGTTTCTTCACCGGTGGAGAGTTTTTGCACCCGAATGGTGGGCAGTCCCCCCTGACGTTCGTAGATTACCAGGTGATCGATAAACACGCTCACCCCCTTAAGCTGAACGTCGGGGCGGTGGGGAATCACCGTTTTCCAATTCTCTTTGGCCAGGGCCTTAACCGGGGTCACCATTAGCTTAGAGTTAATGGCATCTTCATTGGTGACAATATAAAACCGGTTTTCGGTATCGTCGCCCTGACCAGGATGGTGAGCGATAGAATACTCCACACCGTACTCGCGCGGACACACTATTTGAAACTCTCCATCTGGCTGGTTAGCATCCAGAATACGCACCTCTGAGGTGACCTTGCTATTGATCGAGATCAGCAGATAGGCATCGCTGCGGGTGCCCCCCAACGAGAGATAGAATGCCTCATCGGTTTCTTCATAGATCAGCAGGTCCTGGTCAGGCGCATCTCCTAGACGATGTTTCCATACCTGGTGGGGCCGATGGGCTTCATCCAACCGGGTATAAAAAACAGTCCGGTTATCATTAGCCCAGACTACTTCGCTAATGTTTTCAATCTCTTCTGGATAGAGTTTGTTGGTAGTCAGGTCTTTGAAGATTAGGGTGCAGCGCTCAGACCCATTGGTATCGATGGCGTAGGCCAGCAGCTGATGGTTGGGACTGGTTTCATAATCACCCAGGGCAAAAAACTCATAGCCCGCTGCCAGTTCGTTTTCATCAAGCAAGACCTCTTCGGGGGCATCCAGGCTGCCCTGCCTGCGACATAAAATACCGTAGGCTTTGCCCTCTTCAGTGCGGCTGTAGTAAAAATAGTCGCCATCTTTGGTCGGTACGGACAGATCCGTTTCCTGGATGCGACCCAGCATCTCGTCGTACAGAGCCTTTTGAAAGCCTTTGGTGTGAGCCGTTTGAGCATCGGCATAGTCGTTTTCGGCCTTGAGATAGTCAAGGGTCAGGGGGGAGTTGCGATCGCGCAGCCAATAATAATCATCAACACGGATATCCCCGTGCTTTTCCAGGGTTTTTGGCTGTTTTTTAGCGATAGGTGCTCCAGACGTACTCAAAACCTTTAGCTCCGTAGGGTGTTATCTCTATAGAATACTGAGCCCATGTCTGGGTGACCATGAGCTATGGGTGTAGAATACCGCCCTCCCCCTTACTCTGGCCCCTTACTCCGAGCAGAAGATCCCCACCGCCCCTGGGAACCGCTATATACTAATCAAGCGACTCCCACCCTGATGTTCATCCCAACTGTCCATGGCCGATCTGATCCTGTTTTGGCATCGTCGCGATCTGCGCATTAGTGATAACCTCGGCCTCGCCGCCGCTCGGGAGCGGAGCGCTAAAGTCGTGGGTGTTTTTTGCTTAGATCCCGATATTCTAGACGCTGATGATGTCGCCCCGGCCAGGGTAGCCTACATGATTGGCTGTCTGAGTAAGCTAAAAAAACGCTATAGAGACATCGGTAGCGAGCTGCTGATCCTCAAAGGCAAACCCGCCACTCAGATCGCCCAAATAGCCATTGCCCTAGACGCTGCTGCCGTCTACTGGAACCGCGATGTAGAACCCTATTCTCGTCAGCGCGACAATGCCGTAGCCGAGGCCCTGCAAGAAAAGGGCGTTGAAATACGTACCAAAACCTGGGATCAGCTGCTCCATGCCCCGGGCGACGTGATGACAGGCTCAGGCACTCCCTACACCGTCTATGGCCCTTTTTGGCGCAACTGGCAACAGCAAGCCAAAGCAGCGCCAGCCCCCACACCAGCCGATCTCACCGGGCTTAGTCCCACTGAGAAATCCCATGCCTGCGAGGCTGGTGTCGTAGAACTACCCTCAGCCCAAGATCTAGGGTTTACCTGGGACAGCCCCCTACCGATTGAGCCCGGTGAGCAAGCGGCCCAGGAGCTGCTGCTCGAATTTTGTCGAGAGGATCGCACCGTCGCCGACTATGGTGAACAGCGCAATTTTCCAGCGACAGCGGGCACCTCAAGGCTCAGCGCCGCCCTCAAGTTTGGAGCCATCGGCATTCGCAGCGTCTGGGAGGTGGCGGCCACCACCTACGGCCTCTGCCGCAGCGACGAGACCCGCAGCAGCGTCCAAACCTGGATGCAGGAACTTGCCTGGCGAGAGTTTTACCAGCATGTGATGTATTTTTTCCCAGAGCTGGCGGATGGCCCCTATCGCGATGCCTGGAAAGATTTTCCCTGGGACAATGACAAGGCCAAGTTCAACGCCTGGTGTGAAGGGCGTACGGGCTACCCAATTGTGGATGCCGCCATGCGCCAGCTCAACGAGACCGGCTGGATGCACAACCGCTGCCGCATGATTGTTGCCAGCTTTCTTACCAAAGACCTGATTATCGACTGGCGCTGGGGTGAAAAATACTTTATGCAGAGGCTGGTGGACGGCGACCTCAGCGCCAACAATGGCGGCTGGCAGTGGAGCGCATCCAGCGGGATGGATCCAAAACCCCTCAGAATTTTTAACCCGGCCAGCCAAGCCAAAAAGTTTGACGCCGATGCTGAATACATTCGCCAGTGGGTTCCTGAAATTCGCCATGTAGACACCGCAGCCCTAGTCAGCGGCAAACTCTCTCCCCTCGACCTAGAGGGAGCCAATTATGTAGCCCCTATTGTGGACCACAAAAAACAACAGGCTCTCTTCAAAGAACTCTACAAAGCGCAAAAAGCAAAGTCAGCGTAATACACCGGCAGAGCTACATTACCAGCCAGGAAAATAGCTCCTGAAGGGTCAGTGTTAGCTCACTCACAAAGGTAGGCACAGGTAGTCGCACCTCTGGTGTGTCAAATACTTCAGTTTCCTGCCGGGGTCGGTAAACAAACACAGTCTTCTCAGCTGGATCAATCAGCCAGCCCATCTGCGTTCCATACTGAAGACAGTGAAGAATTTTTTTGGTGACTACCGTATGGCTTTGACCCGGTGATAGTATTTCGATCGTCCAATCAGGAGCTAGGGAAAACGTATTTGCAATTTCCCCATTGTCATCACAGGGAATACGATCCCATGTAAAAACAGTAATGTCAGGGACTATTGAACGGCCACCAAACGTACAGCGCAATTCAGGAAAGGCACAGGCAATTTTCTTGCCCCTGACAACCGCATTGATAACAGGAATAAGTTCTCCTTGAATTCGACTGTGTTTTCCCTGCGGCATCGGTTTTTTGATAGCTTGGCCGTCAATATATTCACTAGCAGGTTTAGTCTCTGGCAGCTTCAGAAACATCTCTAATGTCAGCAACGGTGCCTGTACCATTTTGGACTCGCCTCCAGCGTTACTAGCTCCGGTTCATAGTTTATCAATTTAAGATGATCCATGGCCAAGAGCTTTCCGCAGCCATTATCCGGACATTGGCTCAGGTTGATTGAATTTGTATGACAGGGTTATTTACATTAAAAAATGGGCAATTTGCAGACTAGTCATAGTGTCTAAATAGCGGGCGTCAGCGCAATCTAATACGCCGCTATCTAGATTTAGGCTCGATAGATTTCCTAGGGCTTCCAACCATACAACTATATTTGAATCCTCTATATGAATTCCCCCATCCAGCTATTTCGGGACGTCCCTATGAAAGAAGGGCGTCTAGCGTTATCCGACGATCTGACCGAGTTTCCCCTAGAAATCTTAGATCTAGCAGATTCATTAGAGATTTTAGACCTATCTAACAATCGGTTGAGTACCCTACCCAACGCCTTTGCCAGCCTTAAAAAGCTTAGAACTGTCTTTTTTAACAACAACCAGTTTGAAGAATTTCCCAAAGTGCTGGCAAGTTGTCCAAATCTCTCCATGGTTAGCTTTAAGGGCAACCAGCTAAAAACCATTAACCCAGAGGCCCTGTCCCCCAACCTGCGCTGGCTGATCCTGACAAATAACCAGTTGAAATCGCTACCCAGCACCGTTGGCAGGCTCAGCCAGCTACAGAAGCTGATGCTCGCTGGCAATCAGCTACAGACCCTACCCGAGGAGCTAGCCAACTGCAAAAGCTTAGAACTGATCCGACTAGCTGCCAATCAGCTACAAACGTTGCCGGCCTGGCTGTTTACCCTACCCCGTCTGTCCTGGTTAGCCTATGCTGGCAACCCCTGCTGTGGCCTCTCAAAGACACAGCTCTCCGCCTCTCTCGCTACGATCAATCCAGCCGAGCTACAGCTGGCTGAAGTGCTTGGGCAGGGGGCTTCGGGTGTTATTTACAAGGGACTGTGGACAGCTAAAAACTTAACCCAGGACGTCGCGGTTAAACTCTTTAAGGGAGACATCACCAGCGATGGTCTACCGCTGGATGAAATGCAAGCCTGCATCGCAGCGGGCACCCATCCCAACCTAGTGAATGTATTGGGTAAACTAAGCCAGCCGATTGACGGTAAAGCCGGTCTGGTTTTCTCTTTTATTTCCGCCGACTATACAAATCTGGGGGGTCCCCCTAGCCTGGCTAGCTGCACCAGGGACACTTACAGCCCAGACGCCATCTTCACGCTGCCGGTCATTCTACAAATCACCCGAGGGATTGCCTCTGCGGTGGCTCAGCTTCACACCCAGGGCATTATGCATGGCGATCTCTACGCCCACAACATTTTGGTCAACAACCAGGGTGAGAGTATTCTGGGTGACTTTGGGGCGGCGTCTTTTTATAATCCAGCTGATAGAATGACCGGACCGGCCCTAGAGAGATTAGAATCTAGAGCCTTTGGGTGTTTACTAGAAGACTTGTTAAATCGCTGTGGATCAAACGCCAAGGAAAATGAGGCAACGGCTCAGCTACGGGATTTACAACAGCGCTGTATGGCTCCAATCCCCAGCGAACGACCTTTGTTTGGAGCCATTTGCCAACGGCTAGCAGCGGTGGCAGCACTGGTTTAATGCGGGTTAGCTCGGCTCGGAAGTATTCTCCTACCTAATGCTTCATCGCTAGCATGAGGCCATCGGCAACGGGTAGTAAACACATGGATACTCGCGGATCGCTGTGGACCTTTTTGTTTAACGCATGGATATGTTTGGTGCGGTTGTCCTGGGTATCTTCTGGTGCGGCCACCCGTCCAGACCACAGCATGTTATCTAGGGCAATTAGTCCACCTGGGCGCACTAGCTGTAACGCCCGTTCATAATAGTTGTCGTAGTTGCTTTTATCTGCGTCTATAAAGGCAAAGTCAAATGTGTTGCTGTGGCCCGTGGCAATAAGCTGGTCAAGCGTCTCTAGCGCTGGAGCGATTCGCAGGTCTACCTTATGGGCTACACCAGCCTTTTCCCAGTACTTACGGGCCATCGCCGTATACTCTTGGCTGATGTCACAGGCGATCAGCTGGCCATCGTCGGGCAGTGCCATGGCCACGATCAGTGAGCTATAGCCAGTAAAGACACCCACCTCTAGCGCTTTTTTCACACCCAATAGCTGCACAAGCAGACCCATAAACTGGCCCTGCTCCGGTGCAATCTGCATGACAGCCCTGGGGTGCTGGGCATTTTCTGCTCGCAGCTGTTGCAAAATTTCGCGATCGCGAACACCGTTTGAGAGCAGGTAGCTGTAGAGATTGTCAGTAAAATTGAGAACCTTGGTGGACATTAAAAGCCGTAGGAAAGGAACTAATAGCGATGGTGGCGTTTACCAACGTGCTGAGGACTGTACAGAATCCAAAAATTTTTAATGTGGGGGGGTTACATTGAACCCCCCCACAAAAAAAAATGATAATTAAAACAGAAACCCCCAAAAATATTAAAACAGTTAAAAAAAAAAACAAAAACAAAT
>JBCCAQ010000130.1:0-14331 GCA_039814735.1 Cyanobacteria bacterium P01_A01_bin.15 | reverse complement strand
TTCCTGTCGTGCGGCACCTACGAGTCGCTGATCGTCTACAACCGCTCGCTGCTGCCGATGCTCCAGCGGACGGGAGCCGAGGCGACCCTGGTCGAGGCGCAGGACGGGCACAACTGGGAGAACTGGCGCGATCGGCTGCGAGCCGGGCTGACGTGGCTCTTCCCCGGGCCGCTCTGGATGGTGTACGAGTGACGACGAATGGCTGACATCACGAGACGAATCGGGCTCTCCCTCGGGGCCGACCTGTGCTGGCCGCGCTGCTACGAGGGCATCCTGCGGCGCTGGAACCCCACGCTCCGGGTCGGCGGCGACGACGTGCGGTTCGAGGTCGATCGCGTGACGATCGAGCCCTTCGACCTGCGTGGTCCCGTCAAGTACGACGTCGTGCTCGACCGGCTCACGCACTGGTACGCGAACACGCGCGAGTGGATCAAGAAGGGCGTCCTGATGGACGACCTCTACGTGCTCAACAACCCGTGGTCGGTCCAGTCCATGGAGAAGCAGACGTCGTACTGCGCGATGATGCGGCTCGGGATGCCGATCCCGGACACGTGGCTCGTGCCGCCCAAGGAGTACGACGGGGATCAGCCCGACCTCCAGCCGACGCTGGAGCGGTACGCCCAGCTCTTCGACCTCGACGATATCGGCGGGCGCGTGGGCTACCCGCACTTCATGAAGCCCTACGACGGCGGCGGCTGGGTCGGGGTGACCAAGATCGACGACGGCGAGGCGCTCAAGTCCGCGTACGAGGAGAGCGGCAAGTTCGTGATGCACCTGCAGAAGGGCGTGCTCCCGCACGACCACTTCGTGCGCTGCGTGGGGATCGGCCCCGACATCCGGTTGTGGGTAACACAGCCTTCAAGATAGGGGACAATAATACTGCTTACATTGTTCGGCGGTGGATGGACGGCCTCCGGAGGGAAGCTTACTATCCCTTCAATGGAATTGACCTGTAGTGCTATGGGGGTTGAGCGGCCTTGAACAATAATCAAACTGTACTGCTGAGTATGCTGGTCGGGGACGGGTAGCCCCAGCAGACGAACCAGATGGGCAACCCAAAATACGCGCCCGCGACGGTTGACTAGTCCCAATAGGGCCGCAGGCATGTTGGGCATCGCCATTACCCGCCGCGTGGGTAGCACTACGGCCTCCTGTACGCTACTGGCCGGCAACATGGCCACCACGTTAGGAGCCAGCTGGAACCTTAAAAATGATTTTGCTAGTACGGGCCTATCTTTTTTTAATGATAGAGCAGACAAAGTAATGACCTCATGAACAATATGCGATCGCACGCTCGCAATTTACAAGACTGACCTAATCATCTTTAACAACTCCTCACGGTCAAACGGCTTAGCCAAATAGGCATCCGCCCCTTGGCGCATACCCCACAGTCGGTCGATAGCCTGATCCTTAGACGAACAGATAATCACCGGAACCTTGGATGTTTCAGGCGCGCGTTTTAAGCTGCGGCACAGCTCAAACCCGCTCATACCAGGCATTACCACATCTGTGACAATTACACTGGGCTGACTGGCAATTGCTTTGTCTAACCCTTCTTGGGCCGTAACAGCATGAATAACGCTATAGCCTTCCTCTTGTAAATAATGGCTAATCAGCTCTCTTTCCGAAGGTGTGTCTTCTACAACCAAAATCGTAGCCGTTTGAGTCATTGTCATGATCTATCGTCATCCCTTAAATATATGCCCAATTATGTGCCCGATACAGACTCAGGTCATAACAGCCGGTATAGTTCTGAGCGCTTAAACAAATGTTCAACCGCCGCCAGCTATGGCTCTACGGCAGGTAAATGCATAAACACTATTTTCAATAGCTCTGACTGACTAAAGGGCTTGGTCAAATACCCCGAAGCTCTCACTAGCTTCGCCTTAGCTCGATCAATAAAGCCTGTATTCCCCGTCACCATAACAATAGGCGTTTTTCTAAAACTAGGGTGTCTGCGCAAAAGGGAGCATAGTTCGTAACCATCCAAATTAGGCATGGTGACATCCAGCAAAATCAGATCGGGTCGACACCGCATTACCTGCATCAGTGCCTTTACCGGATCGCTGATCGGTACAACATTTAGGCTTCTATCATTCAGAAATTCTTGAATAGCGTTTAATACCGTTGGACTGTCATCAATACAGGCAATTGTATAGGTGGAGGTACGAGTCTCTGCTGGTGTTGACGGATAGGCTGCTTGATCTACCTGAGTAGCCGTAGCCGCAGGAACCTCCGCCTGGGATTTGGCCTCACTGACATTATTTAAGGTCAGCGGTCTTGACGCGGGCGTTACCACCGACGGTACTCGCTGTGCTGACGGCGGCGATGCCACCATGTTCTGTCGTCGATTTCGCTGACAGACTTCAACAATAGGACGTAAGTCTAGCTGGCAAAAGACCGGATAGTCACCAATGTCATCTAAACCTAGCAAGTCATAGCTACCTTCTTGTACCCCAAGAAAGGACTCAATCACCTCAACCGCCATGGCACGAATCAGCTCACCAGCCTGGTCAGATGTCAGATGAGTCTGCTTCACCAGCCAGCTAATCGCTTGATAATCCGGTGTTACAGAAACCTGGTTGGATGACTGCTCAAACATCAGCCGCAGCTGGACACGCACCGCGCCAACTAGGGTCGACTTTCGATCACCTAAAGCTTGAAGGTGGCGATCTAAACGATCAAAGGGAGCATCTGTATCCGTTGCAAAATTGAGCTTGCCTTGATTCAGAAAAAGCGACCATGAGTTTGTCCCCGAGTACAACTTGAAGTGACCACTCACCTGCCGACTAATCAGCTGAGCTAAAAAGCTTAGGGGATGTAACTTCTGGGTTGCACCATAACCCACAATCGAACGACTGTTCATAACTGAATGTTTAGCGATACAGCAAAAAGCCAAAATCTTTCGGGACTACAAAAACCAGCGCCACGGGCAATAACCACAAGACAGGTCGACTATGGGGTAGATATATAGATCCCTGACTCGATCACCATACAAATGGTTTCTGTGCTACGAGAAGGCATCTATGCATATGCTGCAATAAAACCATGCATATATGGCAATAGATTTAGGGATTAGCGACACTATGAAAATTTCAATCCGCTAGCCCCTTAGTCCGGACTATCTAAGGGGAAAAGATTTATTCAAATTTTGCATTTATGGCGTTTGTCCCCTGGGTAAGGACAGTTCAGATTCTTACAAGCGCTGCGCTATAACGACAGTATGATGCCCCATCGTTCTAATCCATCAGGATGTTGCTATCACTATAGCTATTAAATCTCTCTACTGACAGCTCTGACCTGTAAACCTTCCTAGGGAAACAAAATTAATTAGGCGTCACTATTGGATATACAGACGTTCCATGGAACGTCTCTCCAGCATTAACGTTTGGATCGTATAAAATCTTTATCCCTAGGCAACTTGTTTTAACAGAGCTTTGATCTGATTTTGCTGCTGCTGATCCAGGGACAACGGAAATGAAAGCTCTAGCGCCACACGGTAGTCTGATAGCTGATTCGGGTTTTCTAGAGCCGTTTTTGTATTGGCATTATTATAGGTACTTGAAAGTTTGGGCACCAGTTCAAGCCGTTCAACCTGAGCCATTAGATCATAGGAACGAGAGCTATCGACCTGGGGATAAACCTGCAGGTGCAGCAGAGGATGGTTGTCCTGAAGTGCCATGGCCGTTGTGCTAGCGTCACCCAGCAGTTCTAAACGCATATCCCTGGAGCCCAGCTCAGTAATCATGGCCGCTTGAACATAGCTGCCCCAGCCTTTCCATCGGAGATCGCTAATCACCTCTACCTGTTTGCGCATTTTTACACTGTTGTCGGGGCGCAATTCTTGGAAGGCTCGCTGCAAACTCAGCAAAATAAATTGGAGCGACTGCCAGGGATTGTCAGTGTTTTGACGTTTTTGAGAATACCACTTGCGGACATCTGAAAAGATTACCCTTGATAGATCATCTTGCTGTGTCTGGGTGACATCGACAAAATTAATAGCCAATTTGGTTTGCAGTGTGTCTGTTGCCCTGGCTCTGACAATCTCGGCATCTAGTAGCGCCACGGCGCCGTAGTCACCAAAAATTTCCAACTGCACTTGTTCGGAAACATTGGGCCAGATGTCTAGTAAAATTTGTGCCCCTGTTTCACTGATATTGAGGGTTGTACCTTCCCAAACCTGACCGTCATCACCGTAGAGTCTGGCGATGAGCTCGCGGGGTAAGCGGTGGGACTGTCGTAGCTGAGGTTGCTCAAACGCCACTAAACAGGCTGCCAAAACTAGCGCTAGGTTAAACACACACCAGAGGGCATTGATCAAAACCGCCTCTCTATCCAGCGGACTGAGAATTAACCAGATGGGCACCGTCAGCAGTGATGCCCCCGTAATTGCCCCCAGGACAACAAGATAGCGAACACTGTCGATATCAAAACTACGTGATTCTACCGAGACTCCCTTGTCAGTCACGTTAAATGAGCCCAGATTGGGGTTGATCAATGCTAGCAGCGTGACAATGCCTGCCTGAAATGACATGGCAAATTCATAGATCTCGTTCCAGAAGGAAAATCGTACGTGCTTATAGGAAATATGATTGGCATGCATTGACAGCACAATGTGAGGCAATGCATAAAACAACGTTTCGATGCCAAACCCTTTTACAGGGTTGATTCCAAACAGTAGAAACAGGTTGGGGGCGATGGCATACATCAGCCGAGGAAACCCAAAGAAGAAATGGGATGTGGCACTGAAGTAGCAAAAACGCTGGGATAACCGCAGCTTTAGCCGACGATTAAACAGGGGATTTTCAATGCGCAAAATCTGGGCCATTCCTCTCGCCCAGCGCACCTGCTGACCGACATAGGATGAGAATTTCTCGGGGGCAAGACCGGCGACCATGATCTTGTCGTAGTAGACCGTACGATAGCCAAGGGAATGTAGCCGCAGTGAGGTGTGGCAGTCTTCGGTAACTGTTTCAGTGGCAATACCGCCAATATCAAGCAGATAGTTGCGACGAATAACCGCAGCAGAACCGCAGAAAAAGGCCGCATTCCAAAAGTCGTTTCCCTTTTGTAATACCTTGTAGAACAGCTCATTACCTACGGGGATCTGACCCTGGGTGAGCAGATTGCGCTCAAATGGGTCGGGATTGTAGAACCAGTGGGGGGTTTGCACCAGCGCTACTTTTTTATCAAAGAAGAAACCAAGGGTCTCCTGTAAAAAGCCCCGTACGGGAATGTGGTCACAGTCTAAGATAAGCACCAGCTGCCCATCCGTTCTTTTGAGGGCGGTGTTGATGTTACCCGCCTTGGCGTGCTCGTTATTTTCACGGGTCAACATTTCGCACCCCAGGTCTTGGCACATGGTCCGGAGGGCAAGGCGACGCTTTTGGTACTTTTCGGCGCGACCGTCATCGAGCACATAGACGGTCTTTTTATCGGTCGGATAGTCAATATTTAGAGCGCCTATGACCGTCTTGCGCACAATGTCGACGTCCTCGTTATAGGTGGGAATATAAATATCCACCGATGGCCACTGTTCCTGGGGCCACCGATCTAAAGGAATCGATTTGCGATCGCGAATCTTTAGGGTCTGAAAATAGGAGAGAAACAGCGTGGCAATGGCATAAAGCTCGGCTATAAACAGCAATAGCGAAAAGAAGCCATCTAGCCAAGTATCTACATTTAGGGTGCTGGTGGAGCGGTAGTAGAGATAGCGCAGCGTGGTAATGGTACTGAGGGCCACCAGCAGCAGGTGCAAATATTCGCTGACCCGCTGGCTTGTTTGCCGATCCTCTAACCGCAGCAGCACCTGACCAATCCCCAGCAGGGCCAAGGCCACCAGACCCTGCTGCAAAATGGTTGGCCTCGCCGTCATGATGGGCCAGGCAAACATCATCAAACAGGCGGCTAGCAAGAGCATCTGCTGTTTGGTCAGCCACTGTAAACTCCGGTCAAACCAGGCCGGTAGTAAGATGATCAGCCACTCGATCAGCAGGGGGCGAACCCGCTGGGACAAGTAGGAGTCAACCAGATGTTTAAGCCGCTTAAATCGACCGTTGGTGATTAATCCTTCAGCCATGATTACAGTTCTCCCGGTGCAGATGGATCGCTCATAACGCCCGCCGTACCGGCCAGGGTGTCGCTTCTCTTCAAGTAGGCCTGGAGCACCCCATAGAGGAACAGCGACAGAACAATAATGCCGGGAATTAATAGAAACCAGTTACCTTGAATAACGGTAATGGCCCGCTGAAAGGCGCTTTCTTCTTGAACGTCCCGCTGGGCTGAGCGTTGTAAAAACTCTAAGTTGTAGGCGTTATCGTCGTAGGGAGAAGGGGTTTCATCATTGGCACTGATGAGGGCCGTATCTCCCTGCAGTTGGAAAAATAAAGAGTCCAGCTCCAGTAGGTCTTTTACCTGCGTTAATCCGGCATCGCTTTGAGCCGTCATGGTCAGCAGCACCCGGCTTTCATTCCAAGGGGATAGCTGTTGCTGTAGAACCCCCTCAGCATCTGGCAGAGTTTGTACCTGACTATCACCCCACTGACGAGCCGTGCCTTCTTTAAGGTTAAATTCGGCGGTGGCCAGCGCTTCGGCTAGGGGAAACTGCGATCGCAAGCCAATGGCCACCAGATGCTGTGATTCCTGCACCTCCAGGGGTAGCTGGCTCACCGGATAAACTATTACCTGCACCGCCTCTGAACGACTCAACCGGCCAAGACGCTCACTTAGCTCCAGCATGACCGATAGCTCAGTTGTCGTCGGCTGGTCTGGCATGACAATAGCCGTCCGCGACAGATCCTGAGGGGATGCAAATGGGTAGCCAGCCTTGAGCAGATTCAGATCCGGCAGTTTCGCCACCTGCTGACGGTTCAAATTAAAGTTACTATCGCTGTGGATAGTGCCCCACAGCTGGTGATCGGTCACCCGACTACAGGAGCGACGCTCCCGAGGATCAAACCGCAGATATACTTTCAGCCGTGACTGTGGTGTGATGTGCTGCTCTGGCAGTTCCACCTTAAGGGTGGTTCGACGCTCACCGTCAACTGAATCAAGTCGTCTGCCAGCCACCGTAATCCCATCCAGCTGAACCTCAACCAGCGATGTCAGCGGATTCACCTGGGGCCCGTAGCTGTAGCGCAGGGTCATCACATTTCCAGGTAGAAAACGATCGTCCGGCAGCGCCTTAAAATCAAACTCAAACGGGGGGGCATGGGCACCTCGAATCACCACATCCTCAAGTGGCTCATTGTTAAAGCTTCTTAAATCCTCCAGTGTAAAATTATCGGACAGGGGCAAATAGCGAGGCCAGTCGCGCATATCGGGTGAAACGATATCCTCGACCTCATCCACTAGGACCACCTGACCAGCGCCAATTTTACGATCCTGGGATTGGGTCAAAAACTGGACTGCTTTAGCCACAGCAATTGGGCCATTTCCGGTAGCCACAAGTACCGGCGACTGTTTGTCCTCAAGTACAGCCCACATCAAAATACCCGTATCAGAAGAAATCAGCGTTTGGTTATTGTCTAGCCAGCGCTGATTTTTTAAGGTTAGGGGCAGCTCTAGGTTTTCCAACAGGGGCTGTTGAGCCGGGGTACCAATCATCACAACCCGGTTGCCGTCGGCGACATCAGCCAGGGTATCAACCAGGTCTGTATCTAGGGGGCGATAGTCAGCAATACGCCCCAGGGATGTCTGCAGTTGAGCAATAGCCGTCAGCCAAGTCTCGTCTTGGTCGCTCGGAGTCACATAGTCAATGTGGTTGGTTTCAAGACTCAGGACATCAACCAGCGGATAGGGGTAGCTATTGAAGTCTAGTTGAAAAGGCTCAGCGTCATAGTTAAAGACGAGTTTTGAATCCGGGAGTATTTCGGTCCAAAGCGACGGATCAAACGGATCTTGAGTACATGTGGGTGAGTTGTTTTGTAAACCGGCAATAATTAGCTCGTTATAGTCTTTTAAAATTCGAGTGGGGATATCAAAAACAACGGTGCCAGTATCACCCTGCTTTAGATTTAGCGGTACGCTGCCCACATTGTTGTCATTTACAATCACATTGAGATTGGAGCGGGTTGCATATAGCGCCCCGGAATGGCGATAGCGCAACAAAATCTTGACGGACTTTACCGACCAGTTTCGGGGCCGCGTAAACCGTAGCCGAGATTCGTTATAGATACCTTCAAGCCGCAGTCGGGTGCCGACTACCGGACTGCGGTTAAATTCTAAAATATACTGGCTGCCGTCCTGCTGTTCCAATTCAGCGGCTTGGGCATCTTGACCCAAATCTCTCCCGGCTGTCGCTCCGTCTTCATCCCGGTTACGAAGATCGATGGCGGTACCTGCTTCTGCTGGATTATCTGCTGCCCCCGGTGACGAGGTCACCTGCGCCATACTAGGCCCCAAGGTCGTTACGGATAGTAAAACAGATAAAAATAACGCTACAAATACACGTTTTCTAATCACCCTTAAAAACACTGCTTTAAGCACTCCCCCTAGATACCCAGGTCAAAATAATCAAACTGTTGGCTTTTGGCATACATTTCTTGTGAACCTCCCTCAGAAGCAGGTTCACAAGGGTATATGCAAGCTAAAAAACACCTGACAAACAGTCCTGGTGTGTTGTTTTATACATAGTTGGTTGTCACCCTGGTTCACCCATACAAGCGAGTGCTGTTTTATTTAAGAAATAGCCTGGTTGAAAGCTGACATAGGACTTTCAACTTTAAATATCTAGACTAAATGCCACAATCCGGCAAAGTTAGATCAAGTTATAGTTTAGATATAGATAACAATATAAATGTTCCAGATTTATATCGGCGGTTTGTGTCACCCCACCGCTATCTTGATCTGTATCGTGCAGGTTTACCAATAAAGGAAGCATTAAACACTTCGGCTTCTCTATGTAGGTTTAGTGAAATCTATCGCTCCCAGGATTGAGGAACAACTGCATCTCGAAACCGATCTGTAGATTAAGCGGTGGCTGGGCTAAGAGAGCAGTCATTTTTTTGTCCAGATTAATGACAACTCTAGTTGAAAATTTTACTATTCGGACTGCTCAATCTGTCGTCCTCTCTGAGGAACGGGAATTTTATAAAGTCCAAAAGTTATGTCTGAAGAGGCGTTCCATGGAATGCCTCTTCGTTAAAAAATAGGCCTGAGGATCTTTAGTCCTTATTATTTTATACACAGTGCAATGGCGCGATCTTATCTCCGCAATATGACATTCTGTTTTTTGGGTGGTCTGCTGTTAAGCAGCTGCGGTCTTACTATTGAAACGCCTGGCAATCCTGTTTTGATCAATCGCTTGCCAGAGGCTGCCATGGATTTTACGGTGGATCGCATAGGCAACAGCTATACCTATACGGTTCAAGGAACGGCCAATTTTCCCGATCAGACAGAGCTTAATATTTTGGCGATGCGTCAGCTAGCCCCCACCGATCAAACCTTAGAACCTAAACCAACCTATTCAGTCTTGGACTATCAGGTGGTACAGGTACAGGATGAACAATGGCAGGGGGAACTCACCCTCAGACAGCTAGCGGCCGACGGCAGTCGTAAAGAAACATGGCAGCTGGATCAGGCGGACCTGGCTATGGATGTAAAACCGCTGGATACGGTGGTTGTTATAGCTACCTACACCCCATTAGATCAGCTGACAACTTTGGAGCGAATATTAGCCCAGCAGGGGCTAAAAGTATCGCCGGATCTGTTGCAAACCACCCTTGATGGACGTCGCTATCTAGAAATAAGAGAGGTTTTAGATATACCTGCCGCCAGCGAAGTCAGTGAACGACCAGAGCCCTACAATGGCGGCTGGGGAACGCGACATATTCTCATTCAGGAACCGCCCATGCCCTACCAGGTGGAATTTCCCGAAGAACGACAAACAAATCGACCGGCGGACCCCAAAGAGTTTTTGTATTAAATCCCAAGCTGGTTTTTAGGATAGGATCGCCGCTTCTAGATTCGCGGTCTCAATGTCGGCACCGGTAAGGTCAGCGTCCACCAGATTTGCCCCCCATAGATTTGCGCCTGCTAGACAAGCATCTCGCAGGTCGCATCCCTGCAGATTTGCGCCCCACAGATCGGCTCCCGTAAGGTTCACCCCCACCAGATTGGCTCCACTAAGATCAATGCCAATCAATACCAGGTGGCTTAAATCAGCGGCCCACAGGGACTGATTGGGTCCCAGACAGTAGACACCGGCCCACTCCCAGTCAAAGTCTTCCGGCCACTGGGTGGCAAGATCACACACGGCTCCAGACAGACTGATATCCGTTAGGTCTGTCCGACTCAAATCTACTCCAAACAGAGTTGTCTTTGTGAGATTGGCTCGGGTCAAGTTGGTGTCTTTGAGCTTGGCGCGCTGCAGACAGGCGTTTGATAGGTTGCTGGAGTTTAGATTCGCCTGACTCAGGTCAGCTTCGGTTAACTGTACCCTGACCAACCAGGCCCCCAGCAGATTTGTCTGGGTTAGGTTGGCGCCAGCTAAATCGCTCTGTCTGAGATCAATTCCACCCAGGTCGCGATGACTCAGGTTGCAGTCAATGAGCTTGGCCTGTGGGACCAAATAGTGAATACCGGCTTGTACCGGATCAAACCTGTCGGGAAACTCAGTCTGATAGTTTGCGATCGCATCCCGAAAGTTGGCATCCTCAACCTGGGCGTCCTGCAGACAGGCTCCCCGTAAATCGGCTCCCTGCAAATTTGTCCGCCGCAGATTAGCCCGCTGTAGCCCAGCTCCGCGCAGATTGCTCCAGCTAAAATCAACATCTGCCAAATGGGCGTCCGCCAAATTGCATCCCCATAGATCAATTCCAGTCAGAGCATACTGAGACATGCGAATAGCCGGCATCTGACAATAGCTAAAATCGCGCCGTCCCTGTGCGTAGGCAGCAACTACCTGGGAGGATAAATCAGCCATAGTTCACTAACATTCACTAACTATAGAAAAACAAATATCTGAGAATCACTGGCTCACCGGATAGCCGTCTCATCTCAGGTGCTTAGGCGGAACGTACCACAAAGAGTACTGCCTATCATCATTTTGAGTGATGATTACATCCCTCTGCTGGCGGATTAAACGCCTTGCCCAGCCCAATACCTGGGCATGATCGGCTGTAGTACGCCATAGGCAGTAATACTTATTTTGGTAACGGACACCAAACACCATGGCGTCTCCAGTATCCAAATGGGTTGGCTCTACTTGATCTAAAAATGTCAGGACAGAAATATCAACCTGGGGGCTCTCAGCATCTAGGTGCATCAGCTCGTCTAAGGCAACAGGCATCAGCTCTAAGCCATCCACATGGCCGTTTTGGGTATACCCTTTGAAACGGACAACGGTATGCCCCGGCGTCAGCATTGTAGCCAATAAACTCTGTCCGTTCAATGCCATTGAGCTACCTTCTCCCGCAGACGAAGACAGTCCCTCGTCAAAGCGGGTAGCTTGGGTTTGCTCAGTTGTTGTCTTCAAAGAGTCATCAAAAGGCACAGGCGCGGCATAGAGGGAACGACGACGACGTCTGTAGACGCGACGCAGTACATCGGCAGTTATCATGCCAGTCCCGACGCTGCCAAGGATAGCAATGCCAATATAGCGGATCACTGGTTTGACCGAATTATCCAGAGGGCTGACTAGCTCGCCTCGAGCCTGACGGGGCGTCACCCAGGTAGGTACCGAGTTAGCCAGGGACAGCGGTAAGGTAATTACGGCGAACGCTAATCCCGACGAAACTAACGACGGCAAAAAAATACTGCGAAAGGGAGATGAGCCCATGGAATTTAATCTGTGATTAAAAATAATAACTAACGTAAAGTCAGGCTACGCCCGTATTACTCTCTTAAACAATCCATCCAAAACCATTATCGTCAGGAGGTCGTTTAAGAAAGCTGTAGAATAAAGCACTACCGTAACCTGCTAACGGGTCAGCAAAATAGCCACGCTCTACCTACGACCCCAAAGCTTAAAGAAAAGTCTGCCCATGGGTGGCAATATAACTAAAGAAAATCTAAATTAAAAATAAAATAATTAAAACCTATAAATTCGGACTTAGTGTTCTAGCATGCGTCCATTAGAGTAATCCGAGTATAAATGTGTAGCGCTTGTTCCTTACTGACGTTAAAGAAATTCCGACTATTGACGCCCTAACTATTTTTTATTGAAGCATTTTTTTATTTTATTATCGACAGCGCATAGCCAATGAAACTAAATTTTTTGCTAACCCTGTTGATTTTATCCGCTGCAATGACTCCATTGCTTATGCGTCTACCGCAGGTAAATAATAGATTGTCAATATCCAACGATGCAGATACCACAGTTAACCAGGGTGACAATCCCGTAGACGCCATCGGCGATCCACAGCAGCCTAGCTTTACCTGCATCAGCTGCGATTTGCGTGGCAAGGACTATAGCAATCAGGATCTCAGCAGAGCAAATTTCTTTGGCTCTGATCTGCGGGGGGCTGATTTTAGCAACAGCCTGCTCATCAACACCGTATTTCGAGAAGCCCAGCTAGATGAGGCCAACTTAAGCTATACCAACCTGCGGGGGGCTGATTTAGAAGAAGCCAGCCTGGTTCGCGCCAACCTGCGCAACGCAAAAATTCTCCAGGGCAGTCTGGAATATAGCAACCTTGAGCAGGCAGATCTGACCAATGCTGAACTGCGAGATGCCAATCTTTGCGCAGCTCGGCTGGTCAACAGCAGCTTTGAAAATGCCAGTCTCTACGGCACCATTCTCCGGGCAGCAAATATGACCGGGGCAAATTTTAGCCAGGCCTACATGCGCTATGCCGACATGTATAACGCCGACACCACTGACACCCAATTTGAGCAAGCAGACATGGCGTTTGTCACCTATCCCGATGGCTCCACCAGACACGAGGGATACATCAACTCTATCAATCAAGTGACCGACTGCAATATCGATGACGAATCCAGCAGCTCAGAATGATCCTGCTGCTAGATGTCCGCCGGATTGCCTAACGGTCCCCTAGCGATCGACAGACCCCATAATTACGTCGATACTGCCCAGGATCGCCATAATGTCTGCAAGTTTCACCCCTCGCAGCAGATGTGGCAGGATTTGAAGATTGTTAAAGTCTGGAGCACGGATTTTCCAACGCCAGGGATAGAGGTTATTGTCACCGACAATAAATACCCCTAGTTCCCCCTTACCGCTTTCTAAGCGCACATAGTGCTCTCCTTCTGGGATCTTAAAGGTTGGAGCAATTTTCTTACCAATAAACTGATAGTCAAATTCGTTCCACTCAGACTTGGGGCCCTCTGCCATCCGCTTGGCTTCCAGGTTTTCGTAGGGGCCGCCCGGCAGTCCCTTGATGGCCTGGCGAATAATTTTGACAGACTCCCGCATCTCTCTTACTCGGAGTACATAGCGAGCAAAGCAATCTCCGGCGGTTTCCCACTGCACATCCCAGTCGAAGTCGTCGTAGCACTCATAGTGATCGACCTTTCGCAGGTCCCACTTCACACCCGACCCCCGCAGCATAGGACCGGATAGTCCCCAGTTGATCGCATCTTCACGGGTGATAGTACCGATACCTTCAACCCGCCGGCGAAAAATCGGGTTATTGGTAATCAATTTTTCGTACTCATCCACCTTTGGCAAAAAGTAGTCGCAGAAGTCTTCACACTTATCTACCCAGCCATAGGGAAGATCGGCGGCTACCCCACCGATACGGAAGTAGTTGTTATTGATCAGTCTTGCCCCTGTGGCCGCTTCCCACAGGTCGTAGATCATTTCCCGCTCACGGAATATGTAGAAAAAGGGCGTTTGAGCCCCCACGTCCGCAAGAAACGGTCCTAGCCAAAGCAAATGGTTGGCAATCCGGTTTAATTCGAGCATGATCACTCGAATGTAGCTGGCCCGTCTGGGAACGTCGATATCGGCCAGCTTTTCTGGAGCGTTGACGGTGATGGCTTCGTTAAACATGCCCGCCGCATAGTCCCAACGGCTAACATAGGGCACAAACATAACGTTTGTACGATTCTCGGCAATTTTTTCCATGCCGCGATGCAAATAGCCAATCACGGGCTCACAGTCAATCACATCCTCACCATCAAGGGTAACGATGAGCCGCAACACACCGTGCATCGAGGGGTGGTGAGGGCCCATGTTGATTACCATGGGCTCCGTTCTGGTTTCGAGCCGTGTCATAGAAGCTATGGAATATTAATTCTCTGGTTTACTGTAGCAAGATTCTTCGCTGAAAGCTGGAATAAAAGCGCAATGGCATGGATAGGGAAGGGGAATTGTCGTTTAATTTTTTTATGGACGGCAGAAGCGGCGCAAATGCTTTGGTTTTGTAA
>JBCCAQ010000164.1:0-12358 GCA_039814735.1 Cyanobacteria bacterium P01_A01_bin.15 | reverse complement strand
TTGATCCTCTGTGTAGCGATGTGGGTCTAGAAGATCCCTCCACCGTTGGCCACAGCCTGATGGAAACCGTCACAGCCCATGCCAACGGAGCAACGGAAGCTCTCACCGTTTGATCTTTCTCCTCACCCGGTCCCTCCTCTATAAAAAGAAAGGGGCCGGGTCATGTGTTGGCATTTTGCCTGATACAACAAGACTGTGACGCGTAGTTTTATCGTAATGCCTCAGGAACCCTTCGATATTGTTATTCCCCTTTTTCGTGCTCGCTGGAATACACGAGCAGTACTGGAGGGGCTGACTCTACATTACCAACCTCGCGCTATTCATATTATTACCCTGCCTGCTGAAGCAGAGTCCTTAAAGACGCTATCCCAGGATTGGGCGACAGCACCGCTTTATATTCACAATGAGGAAGTCTTTTTCCAAACGGTAGGATTCACTAAAGCCTCAGTCTGTGCAGAACTCAACCTGGGCAAGTCTCTTTATACCCCCGGCTGGTTTTATCAGCAGCTTTTAAAGCTGGGCGCATTTGAGGGGATTCGCGACCTGAGCGAGTGGTATGTCGTTTGGGATAGTGACCTGCTGCCGGCAGAAACCTGGCCGCTATTTAAGGACTCATCCCCCACCTTTGCCCTACTGCAGCACAACGGCTGGGGCAATCCAACCATTGTTGGTAAGTGGGAAACCTGGATTCGAACTGTGTTGGGGGTAACTCCGGTTGCTGACACCACCGGCACGTTTGTTCCCCACCATATGTGGTTTAAGCAAGAGTACCTAAAGTCATTTACCCAACAGATTGGTAACTACTATCAGTCAACCGAGCACTGGCTGTTGCTAATGATGCGGTCTGCCAACGACTTTGGTACCTTTAGCGAGTATTGGGCCTATGTTTCATGGGTGGCGAACCAGGCCAAGGATGCCCTGTCGTTTTATCCCTACGAGCAATATGGTGAGACGACCGAACGATTTTTTGACGATGGTACGGGCCTGTTTTCCAAGGCGTTGAGAAAATATCTCTCCATCACTTCGGTGGGGCCAGATGATGGCTTTTCTCCATCCTATGAGCAGGTTAATTCATTTATCCAGGGTGAGTATGGGGTCGATGCGCTACCGTCTTCCCTGGCGTTTGAAAGTAGTCCTCGCCATCTCAAAAAAGATCGAAAAAATATGCATATTGAAGAGCAGCGATCGCGTTGGAACCCTCGCATGGCTGATGAATCAGCGGCCGTTTAGGGATCTGCTAAAAAATAAAGTCCCCGGAGTAGAGTGGGGAAGGGTTAAAGGAAAAAGGAGATATTGGCGGGTGCCTTATTTACCAGCAAGTCCCTAAACGGGCTTTTGGTTGGGTGAAAACAATCGGTCTCTAGAGGCTCAGCGATATTTGGTGCCCTGACCACGGGATACTTTCAGGGAGGAGGCTGAAACGGTCGGGACCCCTCCGCCTGCGGCACCTCCCCTTGGTAAGGGGAGGATGTTTGGAGACACTGTTAATGCGGCAATCAAATGGGTGCGATCGCATTGGCAGAAGGGCCATGGGGACGCCTAATGCGCTTTCGGTTACCACCCTAGCCCTATCTGTTGAGGTTAGCTGCCGCCTGTTTGACCACCGCTAACAGATCTAATGAAAGCTTTAACCCATTAAGATCCACATCTCCGGCCTTTTGTTTTGGCTGGGGGCCATGGTAGTCGCTGCCGCCGGTCATCAGTAAACCGTACTGTTCGCAGAGTTCTTCTAGCACCCGTTCTTCGCGGGTGTTGTGCTGCGGGTGATAAACCTCCACACCCATCAGACCAGCCTTGACCAGTTTCGGCAGCACCTCTTCCACGATGCCTCCCCGAAACAGATAGGGATGCGCCCAAACAGGTACAGCTCCACAGCTTCTCAGCAGTTCGATGCCCTCCTGGGCGGTAAATTTTTCATAGGGTACATAGGCGGGGCCATGGTCACCAATAAACCGCTGAAACGCCTCTTGCTGAGAGGTAACATGGCCTGCCGCCAGCAAAGCATTGGCCACATGGGGTCGACCGGGGGCCATATTCCCAGGCATGGACGGTAGCTCAATGGGAAACCCTAGCTCGCTCAGCTTGTCTACCATTTTCTGAGCGCGGCGATGGCGGCCCTGAATCCGCTCCTGCAGGGGCTCTTTCAGCTTTTGAGGATCTGGGTAGAACCCTAAAATGTGCATGGACCGCTCGTTATACACCGTGCTGAGTTCAATGCCAGGAACGATTTCTAACCCATGGGGTTGGGCGGCACCGCGAGCCTCATCCCAGCCGGAAATGGTGTCGTGATCGGTAATGGCAAGCGCCTTTACCCCCTTGGCCACAGCACGATCCACTAGCTGCTGCGGTGTGAGGGTGCCATCGGAAAATGTCGTGTGGCAGTGGAGTTCGAGCATGGGAGATGAGGGGAAAGGGGGTAAGGGGAAAGGGGGAAATCTCTGGAGGGTTGGTGCGGCAGGCTAGTGGCTCAGGGATGTCCCGCGATAGTTCCATTATGGATGGATTGAGGCGATGATCGCTCAAGTTAGAAAAATAAGGATTTGTTGATATAGCTCGATATTTGTCAAATAGTCTGTGTAGTATGGCTGCAGGTAATCGCAGTAGTTTGCCCATGGATGTGCGAAAAGTATTGATTTTGGCGGTAAATCCGAAGGATACGACGGATCTGCGGTTAGATGAGGAAATTCGTCAGATCAAAGAAGCGCTGAAGCTGTCAGAGGGGCGGGCTCACTTTGAGGTGATCATTGAGCCCGCCGTGCGCACGGGGGATCTGCATCGCCATTTGCTACAGCATAAGCCTCAGATTGTTCACTTTTCGGGGCATGGGGTGGGGGCAAGGGGCCTTGCCTTTGAGGATAAAAACGGTGTTGCCAAGCTGATTGGGACGGCCACGCTGACCCGGCTATTTCGCCTCTGTGGCGGGGTGGAGTGTGTCTTGCTCAATGCCTGTCATTCGGTGGCCCAGGCCGATGCGATTTTGGAGCATGTGGACCATGTGATTGGGATGGCCGATGCCATTGGCGATCAGGCATCGATTAAGTTTGCAGAAGGGTTTTATGACGGGTTGGGGTATGGGCGCAGCTACGCCGATGCCTTTGAGTTTGGGTTGGTGGGAATCGGGGCGGAGGGGATAGCGGAGGAGGAGACGCCGGTTTTGCGGGTGAAGGGTGAGGGGGGGAAGGGGGAAAGGGGAAGTCGGGAGGAGGGGCAGCCACTGGATAGCAAGGCTCAGCGGCGGGTGTTTATTAGCTATAAGCGGAATCTTGTTCCGGATGAATCGGTGGCGTTGCGGCTGCATGGGGCGCTGGGGCAAGATAGCTCAGTTTTTATTGATCAGCAGATGCTGGTGGGGACTCGCTGGGCGGAGCAAATTGAAGCGAAGATACGGCAGGCGGATGTGCTGGTGGTGCTGCTATCGGCGCAGTCGGTGATGAGTGAGATGGTGCTGCAGGAGATTGAGCTGGCCCATAAGATTGCGGAAGACAATGGGGGAAAGCCCAGGATCCTGCCTGTGCGGCTAGCTTACCGGGAGCCGTTTCAGCATCCGTTGAGTGTGTATTTAAACCCGATTAACTGGGCGCTGTGGGACAGCGAGGCGGATACGCCAGGGCTGATTGCAGAGCTGCAACAGGCCATAGCTGGTGGCGTACTCTCCATTGATGCCCGGCGCAAAGCTGAGGTGGTCAAGGTAAAGCCAACCGCTGATATTCCCCAGCCGCTGCCGGTGGCTCAGCCGGTAAAACCCGCCTCGACCCGGTTAGAAATGCCCGAGGGCACCATGGATAGCGCCTCGGACTTTTATATTGAGCGGAATTGCGATCGCATCGCCCTTAGCGTCATTCAACAGCAGGGTGTGACCATGACCATCAAAGGCCCCCGGCAGATGGGCAAAAGCTCGTTGCTCAACCGAGTGATGGAAGCAGCCGTCGAGGCAGGCAAGCAGATTGCCTTTCTAGACTTTCAGCTATTTGACCGGGCCGCGCTGCAGGATGCGGATGAGTTTTACCAGCAGTTTTGCTTTTGGCTCACCGATGAGCTAGACATGGACGATGCGGTAGAAGCCTACTGGAAGAAAAACCTAGGCAATCCCCAGCGATGTACGCGCTATGTGGGTAGGCACATCCTCAAAAACCTGGAGCAGCCCCTGGTGCTCGCCATGGATGAGGTAGAACGAATTTTTGATACCCCATTTCGCAATGACTTTTTTAGTATGTTGCGCAGCTGGCACAACCAGCGAGCCACCAAAAAGATTTGGAAGCAGCTGGACCTGACGTTTGTGACATCGACAGAGCCCTATCAGCTGATTGCAGATTTAAACCAATCGCCATTTAATGTCGGCGAAAATCTGCGGCTGCAGGACTTTGATGCCCAACAGGTGCATCAGCTCAACCAGCTGCACGGCCTGCCCCTAACCGCTGTAGACGAACAGCGGCTGATGCAGTTAGTGAACGGCCATCCCTATTTAGTCCGCAAGGCGTTGTATTTGGTGGCTAGCGATCGCATGACTGCCCAGGAGCTATTTACCAGAGCCCGAGACGAAAGCGGCCCCTTTGGGGATCATCTTAAATATCACCTGTTTCGCATGTATGACAACAAATCACTTGTCAAAGCCTTTCTAAAGATTCTGAAAGAGCAAACCTGTGAAGACGAAGTGACCTATTTTCGCCTCCACGGAGCGGGGTTAGTATGTCGGGAGGGACAGAGCGTGTTTCCCAGATGTCAGCTATACGCAGATTATTTTAAGGAGCATTTAACATGAACCAAAATCGTAGGGTGGGCACTGCCCAACGATTATGAGAGCGGGAAACCCACCCCGGAGCCCCTCCCAGGAGGGGAGAATGACATCTCTTTTAGGCGAGGGCGATTGATGGAAAATCTACATGAAACAGATTTTTATGCTTGGACGCAACAGCAGACAGCCTTTCTGCGAAATCATGACCTGGAGCAGTTAGATGTGGTAAACCTGATTGAGGAAGTTGAAGAGATGGGGCGGCGGGAAAAACGGGAGTTGGAAAGTCGCCTTGAGGTACTGTTAATGCATCTTTTAAAGTGGCAATATCAGCCTGGCCTACGTTCCCGTAGCTGGCAGCTTACTATTAAAGAACAGCGCCTGCGGCTAGCAAAGTTGTTAAACGAAAACCCAAGCTTAAAGTCAATTTTGGCAGACTACGTGATCAGCGCCTATGCCTTAGCAATCATCAGCGCAGAAAGAGAAACCGGTCTGGATACGTTTCCAGAGACCTGTCCTTATACAGCTGAGCAGACATTAAATGAAGAGTTCATGCCAGAATAACCCACCCCGGAGTCTCTTCCAGGAGGAAAAGAGGCATCCCTTTTAGACGAATGAGCGTTGCAGTTTTAGGCAAATGACCAGATGTGTGAGGTGCTTTGACCATGGCGGGTTCGATCTATACCACTGGCGGAACGGTGCAGGCAGGCGGAGGAATTTATCTTTCGCGTAAAGCTGATGATGAGCTGTTGCAGCTCTGTCGCGAGGGGCAGTTTGCCTATGTGCTCACCTCCCGACAGATGGGAAAGTCGAGTCTGATGGTGCAGACGGCTGCCCGTTTAGAAGACGAAGACATCACGTCGGTGATTATCGACCTGACGAAGATTGGCACAAATGTGACACCGGAGCAGTGGTATTTAGGACTGCTGACCGAGATCGACGAGAGTCTGATGCTCGATACGGATATTTTTGACTGGTGGGAAGAGAATAGTCACTTAGGTGTGACCCAGCGGCTGACTCGCTTTTTTGAGGAGATCCTGTTAGGCGAGGTTGATGGGCGAATCGTATTGTTTGTGGATGAGATTGATACGACTCTGGGTTTGGGGTTTACGGACGACTTTTTTATTGCAATTCGATATTTCTATACGGCGCGGGCGCAGAATAGTGAGCTGGGACGGCTGTCGGTGGTGCTGATCGGGGTGGCATCGCCGGGAGATTTGATTAGCGATCCGCAGCGGACGCCATTTAATGTGGGTCGTCGGGTAAATTTAACTGATTTTAGTTGGGATGAGGCGCAGGGGTTTGCGGCGGGGTTAAGTGAGTCGCCGGACAAGGCCCAGGAGATTTTGCGATGGGTGATGCAGTGGACGGGGGGGCATCCGTATTTGACGCAGCGGCTGTGTCAGGGGGTGGTGGAAAGTGAGCGCACTGAGTGGAGTGCGGCGGCGGTGGAGCGGCTGGTGGAGCAGCTGTTTTTGACGGCAGGGGTGCGGAATGATAACAACCTGCTGTTTGTGCGGGATATGCTGGTGCGGCGGACACCGAATGAGAATGGGTCGGTGTATGAGGTGTTGACGACGTACCAGGAGATTTGGCGAGAGCGAGAGCTGGTGCTGGATGAGGAGCAGTCGTTGATCAAGTCGCATTTGAAGCTGGCGGGGGTGGTGCGGCGGGATGAGACGAAAGGGTCGCTGTATGTGAGCAATGCGATCTATCGGGGGGTGTTTGATGAGGGGTGGGTGAGGGAGCATCTGCCCGTGAATTGGGTTAAGCGATTGCAGAGGGCAAGGGCGGCAATTGGTGCTTTGGCAGCGATAACGATTGTAGCGTTAACGTTTGGAACGTGGGCGGTATCGGCTCAAAGAAAGACAGATCGAGCCCTAGATAGGGAAAAAACTGCCCTTACAAATGCTGAAGCAGAAAAAGAAAGAGCAGATAAAGAGCGGCAGCGTGCCGAAAGCAATGCTAAAGACGCCCGTGATCAGGAAGAATTAGCTATAGAGAAGGCTAAAGAAGCTGACCAACAAGCACAGGAAGCAGAGAAGCAGGCTAAGCGGGCACGAGAACAAACTGTCATTGCAGAACAACGACGGACAGAGGCACAGGAAGCGACTCAGCGAGCAGAAACAGCCAGGGTAGCAGAAGCTGAACAACGGAAGGCTGCAGAAGCAGCACGATTGGCAGAGGCAGAAGCAGCACAGTTCGCAATGGCGAGAGAGGCCGAAGCCAATAAACAAACTGAAATTGCAACGGTGCAGGCACTATGGGCACAGTCTAAGGCATTGCTGTTGGCTGAGAAACCTATAGAGTCGATGATCATAGCGCTAAAAGCATCACAATCCGTTGAATTCAGTCAAAATCCTGAAGCCAAACCTCCAGCATTGGCAGCCCTGCAACAGGTAACTTATCCGGACAAAGATTTTATCCTACAGTTGTCGCCCACATTCAGGGAACGCAATCGTCTGGAGCGCCACCAAGGTAGCGTCAGGAGTGTGGCCTTTAGCACCGACGGCAACACCCTCGCCTCCGCCAGTTCGGACGGCACCGTCAAGCTCTGGGACAGAAATTCTGGCACCGAACTCGCCTCCCTGCAAGGCCATCAAGGTAGCGTCTTGAGTGTGGCCTTTAGCACCGACGGCAACACCCTCGCCTCCGCCAGTGATGACGGCACCGTCAAGCTCTGGGACAGAAATTCTGGCACCGAACTCGCCTCCCTGCAAGGCCATCAAGGTTGGGTCTGGAGTGTGGCCTTTAGCACCGACGGCAACACCCTCGCCTCCGCCAGTTCGGACGGCACCGTCAAGCTCTGGGATCGAAATTTGGATAGTTTGATCGCTAGGAGCTGTGATTGGTTGGGGGGGTATCTATCCCATAATCCTGATGGACAAAGAATTGTTAAAAAAGATGGCATTTGCCATGATTATTTACTCCGTAGTGTCTCTCCCCAAGAGACTTTATTCGGTAAATTTCTCAATTGGCTTAATGGATAACAGCAAATGCGTAGGTTGGGTTGAAACACCACCAAAAATTCTCGCAATTATCCAAACCCTCTTGCAACCCAACATTGACGACACGCAAAAACGTTGTTGGGTTGCGATGGGTAGGCGTGGGTTATCGGTTGTTGGGTTGAAACACCGCCAAAAATTCTCGCAATTATCCAAAACCTCTCGACACCCAACATTGCCGATACGCAAAAACAATGTTGGGTGTCGATGGGTAGGCGTGGGTATCGGTTGTTGGGTTTCGTTGGGCTCAACCCAACCTACGTCTGTCTCTGATTTCGTGGGGATAACCGTGGGAGATTGCTCCCACGAAACCGGATTTTTATTACATCCTCCGTACCAACATGCTGATCACATCGCCATTATCAGGCGTTAAAATCAGCCGACTGTCTGGAATCTCAATCAGCGGGCTCCATAGGCTTGTTTCTGTGTAGCGCAGATTGTGCAACAGATGGATGGTTTGCCGGATAGCGCTGGGGCGACCTAGCAAAATGTGCCGAATGGATTCGCCGGATGGCAGCACCATGGAAAAGTCAGCGGGCAGGCCACCATGGGGCTGCACCGCCGGGTTTGAGTTGAACATTAGGGGCTCCTCTGGGCCGATTGGCCCGAAACAACAGTGGAGGAAAGCCCCCAAAAACTTAGCCACTCCGGCGACGGCATACCAGGGTGGCTGTAAAATATCACAAGCCATCCGGACTGGTCACATCAGTCGGGGAGGTTAGTTGGGTGGTGGTGTGCCAGCACTACCACCCAACGCGACTAAATTTTTGGGTGCGGCGAACTAAAGGGGTGCTTTAGCTGCTAGTTGTTTAGGCTACCAGGCGTGAGCTGGTCAGTCAAGAGATTTTTTATGGATTTGTGGGGGGAGTTTTGGGTGGGGTGGGAGCAGGCTGACCTGAGATCTTGTGGTCAGATCGGTTGTGAAGCATCAACCCACGCCGGGTTCAAAACCCACCGCTGATTGAGGGCTGTCCACTTAAGGGACAACGTTGGCTGTGACGCCTGAAGCATAGAGCTTTCAACATGAACAATCGTAGGTTGGGTTGAAACCCCACCTATAACTATCGCAAGTATCCAAAAATCCCCTGAAACCCAACATTGCCAGCATCCAAAAAAATTATCGGGTTTCGACAGAAAGAGGGTGACGGTTATCGATTGTTGGGTTTCATGAATTCAACCCAACCTACCCCCCTTCCCTTTCAACATGAACAATCGTAGGTTGGGTTGAAACACAGCCTATAATCATCGCAAGTATCCAAAAATCCCCTGAAACCCAACATCGCCAGCATCCAAAAAAATTATCGGGTTTCGACAGAAAGAGGGTGACGGTTATCGATTGTTGGGTTTCATGAATTCAGCCCACCCCCCTTGCCAAATCACCCCACCAACGACCCAACAATCATCCCACCCAACAACACAAACCCAAGAATGACATTCTGCCGAAAAATCTGTCCGTACACATGGGCAGGCTGTCTCGGATTGCGCAGCTTGCGATAGTGGGTAAACCATAGCCCGCAGGCAATGGCCCAGGTAACAATGTAGGCAACCCCCAGCTGTTGATATACACCGAGCCACAACAACAATATGCCAGTACCCATAAAGAGTAGGCCAACAACTTCAGGGGTGTTCGACCCAAAAAAGCGGGCGCTAGAGTTAACGCCGAGCTGGGTATCGTATTTGCGATCGGGAATGGCATAGACCGTATCAAACCCCAGGGTCCAGAGCACCGTTGCCCCCCACAGTAGCCAGGCGGGTAGCCCCAGGCTGCCGGAGACCGCACTCCAGGGAATCAGCACCGCAAACCCCCAGGCGATGGCCAGCACCAGCTGCGGGACTGGAAACACCCGTTTGGCTAGGGGGTAGAGCAAAATCACTGGAGAGGCTAAAAAGCAAAGCAAAATGCTCAGGGGGTTGAGGAATAGGGCAAAGCCAATGGCGCAGAGGAATGTGATAATTGCGATCGCAATCCCCGTTTTTACCGTTAAGGCCCGTGAGGCAATGGGGCGATTGCGGGTGCGCTCCACCTTGGGGTCAATGTTGCGGTCCCACAGGTCGTTGACAACACAGCCCCCGGCACTGGTGGCCAGGCTACCGCCAACGATTACCGCTAGCAGCAGCCCGTCGGGTCTACCCTCAGCGGCGAGGAATAGCGACCACAGGGCCGGAATCATCAAAATCAGACGACCCGTGGGTTTATCCCAGCGCATCAGTCGGATGACCGTTTTCCAGGTGGGTTCAACAATGGGGGAAGACGAAGCCATGGGGAATGGGCAGTAGGTTTCCTCTTAAGGATATCTTTCTAATTGTCTACAGGGGAAGAGAAATGCTGGGACCGCAGACGCTGCCCGTAGTACAGCGGGTCGATTATATTTATGACTACCAAAAATAGATGATGTGTGGAGGTGCGATCGCACCTGTCAAACACCGTCTTGCTGACTCAGAATTTGCGAATCTGGGCCAAAAGGTTCCAAATTACCCTTACCCATAACCACTCGTTATTTTTGTGGCCCTTAAGTACAAATTTACAAATACCTGTGATTTGCCCGATTATTATGGTTAAAATAACCATAACTACAGGATGAATTTTCCGATGATAAACGATACGTCATTGCTAATGCAGTCCGATGAGTATGGGCTGCTGACCGATTTGTACCAGCTGACCATGGCGGCCTGCTACGTGGGTGAGGGGCTAGATCAGCGGCGGGCCAGTTTTGAGCTGTTTGTGCGCCGTCTGCCGGAGGGGTTTGGCTATCTGATTGCGGCGGGTCTAGCCTCGGCGCTGGACTATCTACAGAAATTTTGCTTTACAGCGGAGCATCTGGCGGCGCTCAAGGCCACCGGTATCTTTACGGAGGCACCGGATGCCTTTTGGCAGCGACTGGCGGCGGGCAAATTTTCGGGGGATGTGTGGGCCGTGCCGGAGGGAACGGCTATCTTTGCTAACGAGCCCATTTTGCGGGTGGAGGCTCCCCTGTGGCAGGCGCAGATTGTGGAAACCTATTTGCTCAATGCCATTAATTATCAAACCCTGGTGGCCACGCGGGCCGCGCGGCTGCGGGATGTGGCCGGGCCCCAGGCAACGCTGCTAGAGTTTGGCACTCGGCGGGCTTTTAGTCCCCAGGGGGCGCTGTGGGCGGCGCGGGCGGCTCTGGCCGGGGGGCTAGATGCCACCTCCAACGTGCTGGCGGCCCTCAAGCTGGGGCAAAAACCGGTGGGTACCATGGCCCATGCCCTGGTGATGGCGATTACGGCCCTAGAGGGTAGCGAGACCGATTCGTTTGAGGCATTTCATCGATATTTTCCGGGGGCGGCCCTGCTAATTGATACCTATGACACGGTGGCCGCGGCCAAACTGCTGGGGCAAAGGGCGACTTCGGCATTGGCCGGTGTGCGTCTAGATTCGGGGGATCTGGTCTCCCTGTCTCAACAGGTGCGCCAGGAGCTGCCGGGGGTGCCCATTTTTGCTAGCGGCGATTTGGATGAGCAGGAGATTTTGCGGCTCAAACGGTCGGGGGCCTGCATCGATGGCTACGGTTTGGGTACCAAGCTGGTGACGGGCAGCCCGGTGAACGGTGTGTATAAGCTGGTGGATATTGATGGTGTGGCGGTGATGAAGGAGGCCAGTGGTAAGGTCACCTATCCGGGACGCAAACAGATATTTCGGACGGCGACGGGGGACCGTCTGGGTCTGATCAGCGAGCCGGGCCAGGGGCTGCTGGTGCCCGTAATGGCCGCTGGCCAACGGCTGGCACCGGCTGAGACCCTGGATACCATTCGACAGCGGACCGCTGAGTCGGTGGCGCAGCTGCCCCAGACGGTGCGTGATGTGATTAGTCCTGTGGTCCCCCGAGCGGAGATTTCTGCTGCCCTGGAGACGCTAACGGATTGCACACGCCGGGGCCAACTCGCTACTGTTAGTTGAAATTCCTGTGGGATGAGTCATCTACTAACCGATTTTATGACTGATTTCACAGGAGCCTGCCCTCCTTTGCACCTGCCTGTGACTATTCCCCCTGGCACAACCATCCGTGTGGCGCTTTTTGGCACCAGCGCCGATCCGCCCCACAACGGTCACCGTAGCATTGTGGCTACCCTGGGACACCAGTTTGACCATGTGGCGGTGTGGGCGTCGGACAATCCTTGGAAACAGGGCCAGTCCCCCATCGCCATGCGGATGGATATGCTGGGGTTAGCGATCGCAGATTTGGTTACCCCCGGTACGCTCAGGCTGCATCCGGAGCTGAGCCACCCCTATACTGCGGTCACCCTGGAGCGCGCTCGGCGGCTTTGGCCCACCGCCGAATTTACCTTTGTGATTGGGGCGGATTTGGTCAAACAGCTGCCCAGCTGGCATCGGTCGGCGGATGTGATGCGGTGGGCCAATATTTTGGTCTTCCCAAGACCGGGCTATGGTTTGAATCAAACCGAACTAGACGAGCTGCGCTCCCACGGTGCCCGAGTTGCGATCGCCACCCCCCTGAGTCAGCACCATATCTCTTCGAGTACTCTCCGCCAGGGCTGTCCTGAGCAGCCGGACGAAATCCCAGCTGTGGTGCAAGCCTACATCCGTCAACACAACCTTTACCCATGCCCGAGAAAAACCACCCCCACCCCCTAGCTGATT
>JBCCAQ010000128.1:0-14337 GCA_039814735.1 Cyanobacteria bacterium P01_A01_bin.15 | reverse complement strand
CTGGCTAGAAAACAATCCGGTGCTAAGGTCGCCATAGAGACGATTCTCTTCGTATAGTGCCGGTTCTTGGCGATAGCGTTCTAGCTCCTCTTTACCTGGAAAGGTAAACCGATCGTCGCGGGCTTCGTTGGCCATATGGTTGATTACCAGGTCCGCGTACACGTTGATGCGGGGACTTCCCCGATGACAGGCGGCGATTAGCTTGGCGAGATCCTGTTTGCCACCGAGGTGGGACAGCAGCACCCGGTAGTCCTTGGGCTGATAGCGCTGCCACCACTGATCGCCCCTAGGATCGGAATACAGCGGCGGTGGAATCAAAATTGCACCGTATCCGGCCTGGCGAATGGAGTCGAGGCTGTTGGTAATGTCTGTATATTTCCAATTAAAGGCGTGGAGAGTAACAGTACCCATATGGTGATATCCCTGTGGTATGGATTGAAAAAAATGATAGCTACAATAGTAAAGGAGGCAGGTTAACTTGCCCCCTTAAAGGCTGGCTGGTTTAAGCCAATGGTATACACAGCATCAGTCCGTAATTTTCCGTAACCCTTGGCAATATAATTTTGACCTCGGGTTTAGGTGGTTGCGATCGCAACCACCAATCAGCGTTGCTCCCAATATGGATCCACCCCAAGCATCATGGAAAACATGACCTATACCCGTAGATAGGAGCTCTCAATTTTCAATCAGCTGGGCAAGTTGGATTTGTCCGCTGCCGGGGTCGATTTAGAACTTGTGACGTTAATGGCTCTATTTCAACTTAGAATGAACCCATCTGTTTATTCAGGATGTTAGCCTTATGTCTGTAGAAACCGTTGGTAATCCACCCCCTGAAGCCAACCAGCTGCGGGCTGAAATTGAAAAACAGCTGCCGGATATCATTGCCAGCTTTAGCCAGGTTCTACAAAAGCAGTTTGGTTTTGAAAGTGTTCGAGTGGGTGGATTTACCCTCGTTCCTAAAGAAGCAGCGGCTGACAGCATCTCGTGTGACGAGGAGAGCTGTTCTGTTGACTAAGGAATAATTAATTGTAGAAGTCAGGCGTTTTGAAAAAACCTACCTGATATTAGTTTTGTCGCTAAAATAATTCCCCAGAGAGATTATCCCTAACGGCAGGATAATTTCTCTGGGGTGCTTTGAACTAAACGGCTTTTAGCAATATCTTCACCCCTTGGGTGGATGTCAAAAAAACAGGGTGGGTAGCTGCACTCAATGCCCACAGCCGCTCGTAACATCTACCCATCCTCACTTGCTAGTGATGCCTTAGAGCTGTTCCCACAGGACCTTGATACCCTCAGGCAGATAGCCTGAAATTTCTTGCACGATTTCCGCTGGCAGTTCGTCTCTCACGGTTGAAAAAACAGCGATAGCGACGCTTTGGGGGTTTACCTCCTTTGCAACGCTGCCTTCCTGGGCGATACGCCGCATAAAGCTCTCAGAATCAATGTCGAGCGGAGGACGCACCCGACTGATAGCTCTCACAATCAGGTTATCATCCTTCCAAAGTTTAGCAATTTCCTGATTGCTAAACGCTGCTGCAATGCGATCGGAGGCTTCGGTGGGCATCATATCCCGCATAGTTCGAAACACAACGACGGTTGTGTCGCGAGCATCGTAGATATCAGGAAAGTTTGCTTTTTGCATGATCTTCTCTAAAAAGCCCTTCTGAGAGTCATTGATGGTTGCTCCCGCCATAATAGTCTCCTAAAAAAATGGTTTTGACTATGTTAACTATGCTAATTTCAAGAGCTGTACTAATGTTCAGCTGCGTCTGGATGGTATCAAACTATTTGTTCTTAAAACCTAACATTATGTTGCATTGTAGTTTCTATACTGCCTGGGTTTGAAATTCTAAAAACCGGTTTGGAGTTCCATCTCTCAATTATCATTGTCGCTGTAAGCTAATGGACTATTGTTGAGAGACTGTTGCAAGGGTAGTAGAAACGTTTTTATAGCCTATCGTAGGGTGAAGCGGGGACTTCTCAATTTGCCGACGATAATTTGACCCCCCTTAAATAGCTCTGTTGTAGCTGTCTTTATCTGGCTATCTGTATCTGTTTGAAAATATTTGCACCCCTAAGCCTCGGCTGAGCGATCGGTGGCAGATTTATCATCCACAAACAGTTTGGGAATTAGCAATCCAGAGTTGGCTTTATAGGTGGAAAACCCAGGATACCGCGAGAGCGATTTATCTTTTTTAAGCATGTTGGGGACAAATATTCCAGCCGCAAAGCCACCTAAAATAACAAACGGTAACCAGTGCATAGCCAGCATGGCAAAGGACAGATAAATCAAGATTTCGCCCAGGTAGTTGGTATTGCGACAGCGGGCAAACAGTCCTTCTGTGATTAGACCTGACCTGTACTTGAGGGTGTAATATTTTTGAGCATCGCTAACATAGTGGAGAAATATGCCAACTATATTGATGGCAATGGCGGCAGCGACAAGGGGTAGCGGCGGCTCAGAGCCACTGCTAATTAAGAGAAAAGGAGCCACCCAATAGAGGTTAACGATGAAAAATCCGGCTACCCCCAGCGGTAAGGAGACTTCTTGCTCCCACTGCTTATCGGGATAGAGCCTATCCTTGAGCAGCCATAACACCCCATAGGTACCGTGAAGTGCTAGATACACCCAAGGCCCCAGGGAAAAGTTTTGATAGACCAGCATGAGCCCCAGCACCAGGAAGAAAGTAGCTCCTTTGTGCAAATTGATAAAATGTTTTGTCTTCATGGCGTCTGCTCTAGGTATCCATAGCTAAACGATAGCCTAACTATCGACTACTATCGGGGTATTCCACATGGGCTGCTTCCCGTACCCAGGTGCTGACCAACCTGGAGGCTATTGTCGGTCAAATGTACTCTGCAGTGCTCATTGCGAATCGGCAGCTATCTTGCCCAGCGCCCCCGTCAGCTTAGGTGATGCGGTCCCTCTGAACGCGGTGCATCCAGCTCAAAAGCAGATCGGCACAGGAAAAGTCGTCCTTGAAGGGCTTTAAGGAATTCAAACCGATCGTTTGCAAATCATTTTGTGGCTATGGCTACTATTGAAATCGCAATCCTACGCTAAAGTTTTTCTCATCTGCCATAGTCGTCCCATCTGTGCCCAACCTCACATCCCACGACCTGGATGTTTCACGGCTTTTGTTTGACCTTAAGCGCTGTGGAGAGCTGGTGAGCAAATTTACGGGCTGGTTGGACCCGGATGCGATCGCAGCCTGCGTCACCGATGGCCTCATCGAGCAGTTTGGCTGTGCCTTTACCCGTATTTGGCTGGTTGAACCCGACCGTAGCGCCCTACGTATGGTCGCTTCATCCGGTCTCTATACCCGTCTAGACGGCGACTTTGCCCGAGTCCCCATGGGGGCCTTCAAGGTGGGCAAGATTGCCCAGCACTGCATTCCCTTTTTGAGTAACTGTCTGCCCGATGAGGACTGGGTCAAGGACCGTGACTGGGCCATTGCCAACAATATTCAAGGCTTTGCTGGATTGCCCCTCATGGCTGATGCCCAGGCCATTGGTGTCCTGGCGGTGTTTAGCCATCGACCCATGGCCCCCGAATTTTTAGAGGTGCTACAAATCCTTAGTCTCTCGGTAGCGGGGGCCTTGGCCAGTGCCATCAACCATCGGGCACTGCTCCAAACTCCGGACGCAGGCCACCTATCCGAACAGCTAGCGGCTCTTCTTGGTCAGCAAAAGCTAAGTCTGCTGGGTCCCGAGCAGCCCCTGGCGCTACCGGTCACCCAGCTGCTGCTGCAGTTGGCCAGGCGCTTGGCCAACCTAGCTTGTCAATATTGCCGCTTGGTTTATGACACCGATACTGTTGTCCTAGAAGCCATGCTGGCAACAGATTTACCCCCATCCCTGGGGGAAGCCACCCTGACCCAAACGTTTCAAGACATTCTAGCGGCGGGACAGACCCTAGGGGGTGAGTTCCAGCTGCAGATGGGAGCAGACGTTGCCCAGGTCCGGCTGCGGCTGCCGTTGGGACTGCTCGCGACCCTATCGCCGCTGTCTGAGCGAGAGCAGGAAGTCATGCGACTGCTGGCCCAGGGACATCGCGATCGCGATATTGCCGAACAGCTTTACATCAGCGAGAGAACCGTCAAGTTTCACACCAAGAATATGCTCGAAAAGCTAGATGTCCGCACCCGTATTCAGGCCGTCTTTAAGGCCACCAAACACGGCTGGTTGCCCTAACTCAAATCTTGCACTAAGGTCGGTTGTGACGCATTCACCCACGCCGGGTTCAAAACCCACCGCTAATCAAGGGCCGTCCACTGAAGGGACAACATTGGCTTCGATACCTGATATATAAAGCCTACAGCGATCTCTCAACCCCTTTAGTGGGTTTTGATTCAATTAGCCCTGACACTTTCAGTGCAGGGTGAGTTCACGCCACATCACCAGATGCAAGATATGAACCAAGGTAGCTCGCAACTAAAGTCCCATCCGCCCATTTCCCATTTCCCCTTTCCCATCCGCCCATCCGCCCATTTCCCCTTTCCCATTTCCCCTTTCCCATTTCCCCTTTCCCATTTCCCCTTTCCCATTTCCCCTTTCCCATTTCCCCTTTCCCCACCCGAGACCGATACTTTCCCTCCACGCATATCCCTCAACAGAAAAATTTGGTTGACGTTTCAAAAGAGAGTAAGCTAGTATTCGACCATAGGAATTTTTCAAAAACTGTTACCGTCATGAATGCAGTCCGGCAGCTATCCCTACACAGTCAAACTAGTCCCTTTGGGCTAGGGCTGCTGCTGCGCTTGGCGCATATTAACTAGACATTACCCCAACCCCAATCGTTTCTGCAGGCTTTTTTTAGAGCTTTTCTAGGAAACTGTCTGCTAGCTATCTGAACCGTCTTGCCCTCCTGACTGTTAAAAGGATAGGGCTCAAAATCCTAAGAGTTAGGTATTTTGAGGCCTTTTAACCGGTGCGGTCTGCGCGGCAAATTGCTCTGATTGTCCAACGGTCTGGCTTTTTTAAGCTTAGGAACGTTCTGGATTTTTGGCAGGATATCTAAACCACGACCAGCTGATTCTACTGGGCTGGTCGCAGCTCCTTCTACTTGTTGCTTACTGCTAATTTTTCTGTCACCGCAGCGGCTCTTTTGTGGAGAGCCACTGCGGGCGGTTTAGCCTGTCGGTCTCTCCTGATAGAAAACAACCCAGTTTCTGAAGAAGATAACAACCAACACCACTTTCTAAAAAAATATCATGCTGCACAATCCCGTTCAAAAATATCGTCCGTTTCAGCCCGTTCAGCTTCCAGACCGTACCTGGCCCAGTTGCACCATTACCCGGCCCCCCGTATGGCTTAGCACCGATTTGCGAGATGGGAACCAAGCCTTAGCCCAGCCCATGTCCATTGCCCAAAAGCTACGTTTTTTTGAGCTGCTGGTACAGATCGGTCTCAAGGAAATCGAAGTGGGGTTTCCTTCTGCCTCAGCAACGGAGTTTGAGTTTGTCCGACAGCTGATCGAGCAGGAGAAAATTCCTGACGATGTCACCATTCAAGTCCTGACCCAGGCTAGGGAGCCCCTAATTCGACGAACATTTGAGGCGCTGCAGGGGGCAAAACAAGCAATTGTCCATGTATATAACGCCACCGCTCCTGTATTTCGACAGGTTGTATTTAACAACAACAAGACCGAAACAATCGAGCTGGCCGTGTCAGCCGCCACCTTGATCCGTCAGCTAGCCCAGCAGCAGCCTGAAACCGCTTGGCGGTTTCAATACTCTCCCGAGGTGTTTACCTCCACCGAGCTATCGTTTGCCCGAGATATTTGTAATGCCGTATTGGCTGTGTGGCAACCTACACCAGCTGCTAAAGCGATTATTAACCTGCCAGCTAGCGTGGAGGTCGCCACCCCCAACATCTTCGCTGACCAAATAGAGTGGATGCATCGTCACTTGGATTACCGTGAAGCGGTGGCCCTGAGCGTTCACCCCCACAACGACCGAGGCTGTAGCGTCGCTGCGGCCGAACTGGCCCAAATGGCGGGAGCCGACCGGGTAGAGGGGTGTCTCTTTGGCAATGGTGAGCGCACCGGCAATGTGGATCTTGTTATCCTGGCCATGAACCTTTACACCCAGGGTATCAACCCCGGATTAGATTTCTCTGAGATCGACGCTGTGGCTGAGGTGGTCAAACACTGTACGCAGCTTCCCATCCACCCTCGGCATCCCTATGTGGGCGAGCTGGTATTCACAGCCTTTTCCGGGTCGCACCAGGACGCCATCAAAAAAGGATTTGCCCAGCGGCAGCCAGAAGACCGCTGGGAGATTCCCTATTTACCCATGGATCCAGCGGATGTGGGTCGTTCCTATGAGGCTATTGTCCGAGTCAACAGTCAGTCAGGGAAGGGGGGCATTACGTTTTTGCTAGAACGGGACTATGGTGTTGTGCTGCCAAAGATACTACAGATAGAGTTTAGCCAAATCACCCAGCGGGTAATGGACAGTACCGGGGTGGAAATGTCATCGGTCGCTATTTGGCAGCTATTTACTCAAACCTATGGTCCAGCCTCCGGCCCCCTGGTCCATAGAGCACACCATCTAGAAACAATTGGCGAGCATCAGCAACAGCTACAGCTCCAAATCAGCCATGGAGATAGACACTATAGTCTACAAGGCATCGGCAACGGCCCTATCGATGCCCTGGCGGCGGCGCTACACCAGGGTGGATTTAAGATTGAGATTGTTGATTATCAGGAGCGCGCTTTGCAGATGGGTAGTGGAGCCGAGGCAATTGCCCTGGTGGCGGTTACCAGCCCGGGGCAATCCCAACGTTATTACGGTATGGGAACTGATAGCAACATTACAACAGCTTCCCTATTTGCTGTACTCAATGGGCTAAATCGTTTGCTTCGTATACGGCTAGAGCAACCGTCTGAGGATAAAAAGCGACAGCCTGCAAGTTTAGGGCCAGCGGGTGTCGCCCCTAGCGCCCCCTAATCGTTCTCCTGTAAAAACGGTAGTTCGGAGAGTGGCTCCTGGCCGATGGGGCCACGCTTGGCGGTTTGCTCATAGGCAATTGGAATCAAAGCGCTTTTAATGGGAAAGGGCATGGCAACATGCTCACGGCGAAAGCGTTTGTGCAGGCGTTTAATAAACTCGTGGCGGACAACCAGGTGATCGAAATATTCTCGAATACGCAGGTAAACCGTCATCGTAATTGCAAAGTAGCCAAATTCCTTAAACCGAATCCAGGGATCCGAACTGGGTACGCCCCCTTCGACCTCGTTCATTACCTCGTTGGCAACATCAAGCGCGATCCGCTCTATTTGGTCGAGATCTGTGTCATAGCTAATCCCTACTTCTAGGACGATCAGCGCTTCTTTACCCGGTAGGCCATAGTTTTTAAATACGTTATTGAGAATGCGGGTGTTGGGGACCACCACGGTATTGTCGCGAATGTCCTGGAGGATGGTGTGTCGCCAGGCAATATCAATCACATAGCCTTCTTCTCCCGAATCTAGCTGGATAAAGTCCCCGACCCTGAGCTTATTGGAGGTTGCCAGGTTTAAACCGGAAAGAAAATTGGTTAGGGTGCTTTGAAAGGCTAATCCTAGAGAAACCCCACCAATACCAAGGGCCGTCAGCAGAGGGGTAATGGCAATACCCAGGGACTGCATCGTCACCAGTACGCCAAATGTGAACACCACAATCTGTGTCAGCATTTCAAACAGAGATGTGAGGTTGCCTGCACCTTTGGTTTCGGAAAAGTAGCGGACAAACCCCACGGCCAGACGAGCAAAAATCAGGGTGCCGGAGGCGATGGCCGCCGCCAGCAGTCCTTTTTGAATCGTCAGCAATAAATTATTGTCAATGGGCAGGGTCAAAATAGCGGCAAAGATGCCACCGATAATAAACCAAAGCAAAATTAGCCCCCTGAGGGAGCTGATAATAACGTCGGCACCGCCCCATCCCAGTTTTGAAGATACGGCCTGCAGCCGCCTTAGGCCCTGGCGTTCAACAACCAGTCCTAGAAAAAACGCACCCAGGATGATGACAACGGGGACGGTAATACGAATAATATTTGCAACGTTGAGGGCGTTGAGGACTGCATTCACGGTGTTCAGCGATGAATTTAATCATAGGTGTACGAATGCTTCATAGATACCGTGATCGATCGACTTTGACAAGCCCTATCCTACAGGCACCAGGATTCAGCGCGTTTTACCTGGAGAAAACAAGCAGAGTTGTCGTATCGTTTCATTAAATCTATGGGATTATACGGAGAGTTTTTAAGATGTTATGTCAAAATTAGACCAGAGAGGATTAAGGGTATTGGCCTTTTCTGTTGTAACTAGACTAACTTTGAGTTAACGAGACTGTTCTAAGGAATCAAAATTTATTAGGCTCCACTACTGGACGTACAGACGTTGCATGCAACGTCTCTCCAGCATCCATTTTTGGATCTTATATAATCCTGATCCCTAAGACACTTTGTTTTAATCGGCCTCTCTTTGTGAGCCACGACAGGCTCATAATCCATCAGTATAGGCGCTTAGCTCCGTTTCTCCGTTTCCCTTTTTATGAATCGGATGTGGAAATTGCTGCGGGTGTCCTATTGGGAGGAGGAGACTATGAAAAGAGGTTATTTATTAGCGCTGTCCCTGCTGTCTGTATCGTTACTAGAAAGCCCTGGACTGGCTGAAACCCCGGCGGCAACTTTGGTGGATGAGCTGCGGGCCAACAATGTCCAACAGCTGGTTCTCACCAACGCCTGTTATCGCTGCGACCTGGTTGGTGTAGATCTAAGCGAGATCCACCTGATTGGAACTGACTTGCGAGGAGCAGCCCTGATCGGGGCCAATCTCTCCTGGAGTAACCTGGAGGGGGCTGACTTGACCGGAGCCAATCTGAGCGGGGCTAACCTGACGGGCGCATTTTTAACCAACGCTAGTCTGGCCCATGCGACCTTAGATAATGTTAACTTTACCCAGGCTCAGCTCTATTATGTTGACGTGACGGGTGCATCCATGGAGAATCTCAATCTTGTGGATGCTACCGTCCTGGGGACTCCCATTAGTGTCGGGGGTCGTGAGCCGGTAGAGCTAGAAGAGCTACCCCCGCTACCGAATGGGAATTGACTAAAAAATAGCTGCTACAGCCTGGGGCACTATTCCTAAAAGCTGGCTACTACCTGACGAGACGTTTTGGCTTTGGGGGCTTTGTCAGAGACCGCAAGCTTTGGCCGGTTGACAAATACGGAGCAGGGAGCCCGATGGCTAACATAGTAGCTGACGCTGCCCATCAGCAGCTCTTGCAGTCTTGAGAAGCCCCGACAGCCGACGACAATCAGGTCGGCTGTCCAGTCTTGGGCAACTTCACAGATGCGTTGACCCGTTCGTCCCTGCATCACATCACAGATAGCGTCAACGCCCTCGCCTTCGATCTCGTCGACACACAGCTGTAGCCATTGCCACCAGCTATTAACAAATCGATTCCACTCTTGCTGATACTCTGAAAACAAAAGCTCACTGTGCTGCAGTATGTACTGACTGTCGCTAAAGATCAGCTTTTGAGGCATGCCGGGCTCATCGTCGTCAATGACATGCACCAGCCTGATTTCGGCCTGATGGAGTTTTGCGATCGCAACCGCAGTATGCATCGACTTTATGGCTATTTCAGACCGGTCCAAAGCCACCAAAATACGCTTTGTTTTATTTTCCGTTTGGCCCTCTTTAGCGGTCGGCTGTTTAGGTGAGTGAATAACCAAAACAGAACAGGGCGCATGGTGTACAACATGGTTGCTAACGCTGCCGATCAGCAATTCACTGATACCTGACAAGCCGCGACTGCCAACCACGATTAGATCAGCGTCCCAGGTATGAGCAATTTCACATAGCTTTACCCCTGGGCTCCCATACAGCAGCTCCCCCGATGCATTCACATCCGCCTGGCGAGCGTAGGCTACCTGCTGGTCTAAGAGGGCTTGGGAGCGCTCCACAAACCGGTTCCAATCCGTTTGGTAAGATTCCACCATGGTGGTGTTGATGTTGGGATAGATTGGCCCACCGACATAACCATTAAACCGTGGAGCCCCGGGCTCATTATCCATTAAGACATGGACAACCTTTAGCTGCGCATTACAGTTTTGAGCAAAGATCGTTGCCCGCTGCAGAGCATCTAAACCTAAATCAGAATTATCAAGGCCGACCACTATTTTGCGAATCATTACTTTTTTCCTGATATTTTTTCGTTTATAAAAACGCGGGAGAACAAAACGTTCATCTCCCCTCTTAGTTTGATATCAGCAAAATAAGTTGAGGAACTTATGAGGAAAAATTTTCTCAGCAAGAGTTTTAGTCAGGTCGACATCATCTCTCCCCATGGTCTGTCAGCCCACGCTGGGGAATGACCCAGGATAAAAGGGAAGGATCTTACGGCTGATGCTAACAATCGTTAAGGACTTGTTAAAAGTTAAGTCCGTGGTTATCCCTGGCGGCTTTGTCTGTTGGTCTAACTAGAGGCCTTAGGGATTTAATAGAAAATGGGATGAACAATCCAATACCGGGCAGCTAGCTGCGAAAGACTTTGGTAAGCTCCGCATTCATCAGGGCGACGTTGGGGTCGGCCTGGATAGCTTCAAAATACTTGGCGGCTAGGGGAGTGACCGAATTTTCGTCAGGTTTGAGCATAAGCCGACCTTTTTCTAGCAAAATGGCCGCTGTTTCTTCGGGGTTCTCGGGCGGCTCTTTGGCACTGGTAAACTCATCAATTTGGACAATAAACTTAGAAATGGGCCGGAGCCAGCTAAAGGCATCGTCGCTGATCACCAGTTGAAAAAATTCACCTTTATTTTTGATCGGACCGTTGGCTTGCTCGTAGCGCGTGCGCTCTGACTCTAAAAGCAGCTTGTGAAGTTTGAGCAGGTTGTTACGAAAATGCTGGAGACGCTGTTGAGTGGTTCCGGGTGAAGAAGAGGTCATAGGATAGGCATAGCATTGCTCTACTCACCTTATCGTGTTTGCCTAGGTTGTACGGAAACACACTTAGCTGTTAGTTAGGACATTTGCTACAACTGGCTATATTGACCGTTTATTCTTAGTAACTGACGTTAGAATCATCCCTAGCATTCAAGGCAGGTTCATGTTTACTCGTCCCCCTCGCATTGCCAATCGCAGTCGGTCTAGCCACGCGGATAGCGGCAAGGACCGCCCCACAAAGACAGCTCCCCCCGACACAGACAGGTTGGATCGGCAGACCGATAGCGAGCCATCTGAGCAGCCAGGGCAGCTGCGGTTCTGGCCCATGGTGTCGATGGCTATTTTAGGCGGCGGGGTGCTGGTCACACTCCTAGCAGGCTACGGCCTGTGGCGCTCTGGCGATCGGTTTATGGATGGGATGAGGCTGATGTTTACGCCCAAACCACCAGAAGATAAGGTGGACACCCGTACCCTGGTGGTAAATCAGGTACAGGGGGCCAGTGAGCTGACAACTGCGATCTTTTCCATGGAAGCGGTGGTGCCCACTGAAAGCAACCGCACCGTGGGTAACTATGTCATTGGTCAGACAAATTTGCTGTACATCGCCCATGGTGAGGTGCGCGCCGGTATCGATCTCAGCGCCATCAGCGAAGAGAATATCGAGGTGATTGACGATTCTGGAGATCTGCCCCCCAGTTTGCTGGTAACCCTGCCGGCCCCGAAGATTTTGGATAGCAAGCTGGATGTTACTCGCTCAGACGTGTACGACTATGACCGGGGGTTTTTGCAGCTGGGTCCCGACCGGGCACCAGAATTGCAGACGCTGGCCCAGCAGGAGGCCCTCAAGCGGATTCGCCAGGGAGCCTGTGACGAGGGTATCTTGACCATGGCGAGCGAGCGGGCTGAGGTGACGATGCGTCAGCTGATTGAGCCCATGGGCTATGGCAACCTGACGGTGACGGTGGCTGAGCCTGAGGGGTGTCCTTAAATTAGTGGGTATCGGTCTTGGGGTATCTGTCTAAAGTAGGAGGTACCGACCGGCAGCGGCGGTAGAGAATGTAGAAAGCGATAAACGGCTTTTCTACCTTTTTGTTTGATATTGGGTTAACCCCTTACAACAGGACATCATGCTAGAGCTATTTCAGTTTGAAGCGTCTCACTACTGTGAAAAGGTCCGGCTGATTTTGGATTATAAACAGCTCCCCTACAAGGCTGTAGAAGTCACACCTGGGGTGGGGCAGATGGATCTGTTTCGGCTGTCGGGGCAGCGTCAGGTGCCGGTGCTCAAGGATGGGGCAACGGTGGTGGCGGATTCTAGTGCGATCGCAACCTATCTAGATGAAACCTATCCCGATCGTCCTGTTCTACCCGCCGATGGGGCTATCCGTGGTCTGTGTCTCATGCTCGAAGACTGGGTGGATGAATCCATTGGTATCAAAGCCCGCAAGGCCATGATTGGAGCCTTTAGCCAGCATCCTAGCTTTCGCACGGCGCTGCTGCCTGCTTCTACACCGGATGTCTTAAAAGGGTTAGTGAGTGCGGTACCTGGGGATTTACTAAATTTGCTCGGCACCGGTATCGGGTTTGGGGCAGATGACATCAAGGCCGCTACCCTGAGTTTGCAACAGGCCCTGACGTCCATCTGTGCGGTGCTGGCTGAGCGGCCCTACCTGGTTGGCGACCAGCCCACCCTGGCCGATTTTGCCGTGGCTGGAATTTCCATGTATCTCAAGTTTCCTGCCCAGCGCTATGTCGATCTGCCGGGGGGGCTGTGTGGCATGGGTGTACCAGGGCTGGCCGATGCCCCTGAATATGAGCGATTTTGGACCTGGCGCGACCGGCTCTATGCAGACTACAGACAGGTACGCTCCGGTCCAACAGACAGCAGCGGCCCTGTAAAAATTGGTATTGAGTAAGGGCTCAAGATTGCTCCAAAAACTAATGCTGGAGAGACGTTGCCTGCAACGTCTGTACGTCCAAGAGTGGAGCCTAATAATTTTTTATTCCTAAGGTACGCGGTTTAAGATAAAGGGTGCAGTTAGCCCACTATCATGAGCCCGGAAACCACATTTCAATCGATGCTCGCCACCGACCAGGTGGTGCCCTGGTCCAGTTTGAATGATGACCAGCTTGAGCCAGCCGATGGGCTAAGCGTTGTTTTTCCCCAGACCGTTGAGCAGCTAGCAGCGGTGGTCCGCACCTGCTACGAACAGCGCTGGCGTATGCTCAGCTGCGGGCAGCGCAGCAAGCTGCACTGGGGGGGGCCGCCGTCACTTAAAAACATCGATGTGGTCATTAGCACCGCCCGCCTCAATCATTTAGTCGAGCACTGGGTAGAGGACTTTACCATCCGTGTCGAGGCGGGTATGGGTTTTTCGGATTTACAGACTATGCTCCAGAGCCAGGGTCAGTTTTGGCCAGTGGATCCGCTGTATGGCCAGCGAGCCACGGTGGGGGGGATTGTGGCCACCGCCGATGGGGGTTCCCTGCGCCAGCGCTACGGCAGCGTCCGCGATACGGTGATTGGGGTGCAGTTTGTCCGCCATGACGGTGAGGTGGTCAAGGCCGGGGGGCGGGTGGTCAAAAACGTGGCGGGCTACGACCTCATGAAGCTGATGACCGGGGCCTATGGCACCCTGGGGATTCTCACTCAGATCACTTTGCGGCTCTACCCGGTGGCGGCTGAGTCCCAAACGATGGTGCTCTCGGGTACGGCTGAGGCCATGGCTAAGGCCATGGTGCAGGTGCGGCTGCAGGGCATTACCGCCAGTGCGATGGATCTAATTGCCACCGGCAGCGGACTGCGCCTGGCGGGGCGCTTTCAAGGGATTGCGGCCGGTGTTGAAGAGCAGCTGCAGCGGTTTCAAGCCATTGCCCAACAGACCGGTCTTACTAGCGAATCTGTTGAGGATGGTCCTTTTTGGTCGTCCCTTGCCCATCAGCTTGGTCTACACCCGGTGCTGTGTAAGGTGGGGCTGTTGCCCACCCAGCTGATACCGCTGGTGCAGCTGCTTCCCCCCTCGGGCTGGCTGGGGCGTCTGCACAATGCTAGCGGCCTGGGGCTGATTGCCCTGGCCGAGGGGGCTGACATTGGCGATACGCTGGCGGCGCTGCGATCGCACTGTGCCGCCCACCAGGGATATTTAACGATTCTCCAAGCACCGCCGTCGCTAACCCTAGAGCCCTGGGGTTACAGCGGCAACGCCCTGGGGATGATGACCGCCATCAAGCAGCAGTTTGACCCCAATAAACTTTTAAATCCCTGCCGGTTTGTGGGGGGGATTTAACATAGCTAACCGAAGTTTCAACTTTGCGTGCGTTCCCGCATAGAATAGTCAGGTCTGTCTGCACATAACTTTTTGTGAAACTATCCGTCTACCACACACCTGAAGAAACGCCTGCTG
>JBCCAQ010000138.1:0-13749 GCA_039814735.1 Cyanobacteria bacterium P01_A01_bin.15 | reverse complement strand
TTTCCTCGTTTGGTAATGCTTTTCGATCCACACTCAATGCAGCAAACGCCCTCGGGCCAACGCATCGTGCGAACAGTCTCGTAGCATTTGTCCTCATCGATTAACTTAGAAAGCGTTAGCATAGGTGGGCTGACGGGGGACTTTATCCCCTGACACTACCCTGCTCAACTTGAATTTAGCAACCTCCCTGAAACAGCTATTGAGCCTATGTATAAAGTCTTTGGCGATATGCTGTCGGGCAACTGCTACAAGGTCAAGCTGCTGCAGCAGTTTTTGAACCTTCCCCATGAATGGGTGCATGTGGATATCCTGGCCAATGAAACCCAGACGGGTGACTTTCGGCGGATGAACCCCAATGCCAGAATCCCAGTGGTTGAACTGGCCGATGGCAGCTATCTTTGGGAATCAAATGCGATTCTAAACTACTTTGCTGAAGGGACTCAATTTTTGCCCCAGGACAGGTATCAACGGGCAAAGGTCTTGCAGTGGCAGTTTTTTGAGCAGTATAGCCATGAGCCCTACATTGCCACAGCTCGGTACATCAACAGATATCTGGGCCTGCCTCAGGAGCGAGAGGCCGAGTATTACGGCAAACAGGCTGGCGGTCATAAAGCCCTGGTGGTCATGGACAGACACCTGAGCGAAAATCAATTCTTTCTCGGCACCCAGGCAACAATTGCTGACATTAGCCTGTATGCCTACACCCATGTGGCGGATGAGGGCGGTTTTGACCTGTCGGACTATGGCAACATTCAGCGGTGGTGCCAAGACTTTGAGACGATTCCTGGCTATGTCGCCATGGCCAGGGAAAATGCATAGCATTGCCTAATCTGATCAGATTTACAATAGGGGCTCTGCTTAAAAACAAAGTACCGATGCGTTACGGCTATCGCCTTTTCTTGAATGCCCCTTGGGCTATACACATCCTACACAAGGTGGGTCTGTTATTAATTGAATCCACCATACGCGCTAGCGTTCCCGCAGGATAGGTGTGGAGAGATTGCTGTAAGCTTTATATATAGAGCATCGAAGCCAATGTTGTCCCTTCAGTAGGCAGCCCTTGATTAGCGGTGGGTTTTGAACCTGGCGTGGGTGAATGCCTCACAACTGGCCTGCAAGATTTGAGCTTAGGAAACAAAATTAGTCCCTACCCTTGAATGTACAGACGTTGCATACAATGTCTCCCCAACATTGATTTTTGGCTCTTTTGCAGTCTCTATCCCTTAGTCAGGCTCGCATCCCTGCGCTTAGAAACCTAACAAGTTGTTGGGTGGTGTCTTGGATGTCTTTTGGATTGTTGATTTTAAGCAACGCATGGGGCTGCCCTGCTTCTGCCTGCACCCGAATCAATACCGTAATGACCAGATCAAACTTCCAGTAAAGCTGAGCCCTTGACTGATCGGGAATGGCTCGCTGCAGCACATCCACAAACGCCTCAGTGGCCACGGCAAATTCGTTGGCTGCGATACTTTGAAGTGGTTCAGGCTCCGTGCGACAGCGTCCCATAAACTGAGCTCGAATCCGCCAGCTATCCCTGTCTTGAACCAAATTTTCCAGACAGGGTTTTAATACAGCGGCCAAGATGGCTTCTACCGATGGTAGATCATGCTCTGTCTGCAGCTGCTTTAGCAGGGCCAGTTCTTGCTCCACAATGGGATGGGCAAACTGGGCCACCACGGCGCGAAACAGCTCCTCCTTTGAACCAAAGTGATAGTGGACAGCGCCTAGGTTGGCTCCCGCCTCGCTTACAACATTACGGACGGTCGTTCCCGCAAAGCCGCGCTCGGCAAATAGACGCTCCGCAACACTGATGAGTTGTTGTTTAGTATCAGTTGTTGAAGCAGTCACATGTTTCTCCATCGGTTGCCCTTTACTAACTGTCATTATGGACCAGCCAGGCATCAGATCTATCTAGCTTTTTAGTCAGCTACATATTGCGGTTTATTCAAACATACGTTTTAATTGAATCATACAGTTGTTTGAATCGATTTTGGAGGCTACAAAACGCTGGCTTAATCGTTAGAGTTCAATTCCATCTGGAATTTTGACTCTAACGGGCGTTTGAGCTGAGTAGCTCAAGTTTAGCCACATAACAAGAGCGTATTAATTAATGCCATATTTTGTTGAACATGATTTTTTAACCTGCACCCCAAACCGGCTCAAGTCGTTAGAGACTCGCAATTAAATAAAGCACCTTTCCCCTTTCTCAACTGAGACAGGTATCTTACGTTGTCGCACATCCCCCATACCCGCTTTAACTTTTGTGCGGCGCTCTTATTGGCCTCACCCGTAGATGGCTACGGTGTCATACAAGTACTGGAAACTAACGCCTGCGGCTGTCCGAGATGTGTGTACACGGTAGCCCCGTAGATGGAGAAACTCAATGGCTAAAACCTGGCAAGAGAAACTCAATACAAAACAAGTGCCTAAACTCAAAACCTTGGAAAAGCCGATGGCGGGTATACCGGTCGGCGGCACCCTGTTTTTCCCAACCCCTCAGCTGGTCAAGCAGTTTATGGACAGCATTCCTGAAGGGGCTTCAGTGTCGTTGGCGCAAATGCGTAAGCAGCTGGCGGCAACTCACCAGGGCGATGGCAGCTGTCCCCTGTCTACATCTAAGTTCGCTCGCATCGTAGCGGAAGCCGCCTGGGAAGAAATCGAAGCGGGGAAAGAGCCCGACCAGGTTACTCCCTTTTGGCGGGTGATTGAGCCTGATTCTACAATTGCTAAAAAGCTGGCCTGCGGTTCAGAGTTTCTTGACGTTATGCGCAAGCAAGAAAACATTGAATAACAATCTTTTGGCTTGGCAAGGATGTGGTCTGTAGGTTGCGCCGCCGCTAAATCCAAACATTATGCTGACATCGCCAACCTGAGCTGCTGTTCAAGGTGCGCTAGGTCCAGTTTTAATCTCTCTTTTAGCACATGGGTAGCAACCCCTTGTCCCTCCTCCAAGATGCCAAGAAACAGGTGCTCTGGAGCAATATCAGTTTGCCCCAGCCGCTCCGCATGCTCAAGCGCCAGCTCAATCACCAGTTTGGCCCTGGGGGCGTAGGGCAGCTGGGGCGGTTTACCCATTGTCTGGTCGTCTGGCTGTGCGACCTCTGATTCCAGGTGAGCGGGCGTTGCATTGATGGAGTCACCCAGCTCATCAACAATTAGCCGTTGGGCAACGTCAAACGTAACCCCTGCCGTATTCAGCACCTTTGCAACAAGGTTTGTCTTGTCTGCCAATAGACCGAGGAGCATGCCCTCCGTCCCAAAAATTCCCAGCTTGATCTGACGGATGGCCTCTTGCCCAAGGGAAATAGCATGCCGCGTAGCGGGGGTAAAGATCTGAGCCGTCGGTATCCGCAGATCTGTAAACTCCGCTAGGGAAAGAAATGAAACGGCCTTGAGGATGTATTCAAACATGGCCGTATCCATTGTCCCCCAGCTGGCAGCCTTTGGCCCCTCCTGCTGATACATTCTCACAATTGCCCCATACAGCTGTTCATCACCCCGGATAAACGATTTCATACTCCACAGCCACTGCTTCGCCAGACTTCTCACCGAGCGGCTGTTTAGATCGCTACCGTTATCCATTTCAGTTTGCACCCGACTCAGAAAATCTTGCCAATCGGCTTCCCCGTCTTGAAATCGTGCTTCAAGAACAGCCTGCTGGTCGGGGGTAAAATATTGTTCGGACATTGTAATGTTCTCCATTGTTTTAATCAAGGTTTCAATGGCAACCGACTGGGTTGATTGAAGCTCTCTTGCGATTCCATCTAGGCGATCTAGCAGAGTACTCGATAGGGCCATCTGTTCCCGCAGCTGTGCCCGGTGCAGATCGACTACCTGGGGTAGCGAGAAGTCTGGATTTTCCAGGCATTCACGGATCTCTTTGAGCGCAAAGCCAAGCTGGCGTAGCGATATAATTTGCTGCAGTCGGATGATATCCCCATCACCATAGAGTCGGTGACCAATCTCAGTGCGATGTGAGGGTGAAAGCAGTCCAATTTCGTCGTAGTAGTGCAGCGTTCGAATCGAGAGTCCTGTTTGTTTTGCTAGTTCACCAATTTTCATAGGGTTTAGATAGTCCTGGCTTCTGTATCCCAAGGAAATGCACCCCAGGAAATACAATTGAGTCAATGCTAAAACCTGACGCTACGGGAGGCGCAAGGGTAGGCTGATTTTTTGCAGGTGAGCCCGTGGCCGCTGTAATTTTTTTGCCTTAAGGCGGGCTGTGGGGGCAGCCTATCCATAGGACAATTGCCGTTGGTCCCGGCAGACCTAGACCCTAAAATACAAACTGATAAGTAATGATTGTCGCGTGCTTAAGCACAGGAATAGCATGATATGATTTGGCAACTATATCGGTTCTAGCGGAGACCAGCCGCTGGAGGAAACGGGGAAAGCGCAGTGAAAATCTGCCACTGTCCCGCAGCTGTGAAAGGGGTATCAACTCCTCAGTCAGAATGCCCGCCGATGTTATAGCCCTAAAATATCTGCGAGGTACGGATAACGTGAATCAATTATTATTTGCCCGAGCGCGGCTGAGCCATCTATGCCGCTATCGGTCCTAGCTAAACCCCAATAAAGCAAAGATACTTCGCGCCTGAGAGTGCCGGGTTCAAGGCTGTTGGCCTTGGAGCTACACCGCGTGATGGCATAGTTTCCATAGCCATACTCTATACCTACGGTTGAAATATCTCTGCAGTTAGACCCCAACGTCAGATGCTCCTTTCCCCACCGGGCCTGACAATTTACCTGTCTGCACATCTCTAATGTCTTTTTTTACTAAAAAGAGAACGTGCCCGTTGGGGTTGTTGCCATTTGTCTTAGAAACCCTTTCTCTTTCTTTCTAGAGAAGCCCAAATCAAGAATACGGACGATGGACGACCGATTGTACAACGATCGTCCTTTACCCTACACCCCACAGTCAGACGCTTAACATGCCTAAGATTTCTGTTTTTTTGACGCTTCTATCAAGTTTGCTGGCAATTCCCGCCGTGGCCAGTGAAACATCCAATCCAGAATTCTCTGAAAGCCAGGCCCCGCTATTGGTTCAGACCCCTGACGAGGAGACTCCCGAGGCCACAGATGACATTCTTCGGCTCAACGTTGTTGAAAGTATTTTAGACCAGCCGGTCTATGCTCCATTTCGGCGTGAGGGTACCGTACGTGAGGCCACTCAGCCGGTGTACGTGATTGATCGAGAGCAAATTGAAGCCCAGGGCGCGCGCACCGTCGATGAAGCGCTGCTCTATCTACCCGGTGTCCTCAGTGAAGGCACTGCTGGTGGACAGCTAGGAGCCTTGAGCGGCCAGCTGATCCGGGGTGGCATATCGTCCCAAACGCTAATTTTGCTGGATGGCCGTCCGATCAATGAAGTGGGTGCATTTGGAGCCTTTGACCTGTCGAACTTTACAACAGATGCGGTAGAACAAATCGAGGTGCTACCCGGTGGTGGTTCTGTCCTGTATGGGTCCAATGCCATTGGCGGTGTGATCAACATTATTACCCGCAGACCGCTTGAAACAGAGGGCGTAGAAACCACGGTTGGGGCTAATGTGGGCAGCTTTGACTACAACAGCCAGACTATACAGGTGCGAGGAGCTACCGACGGCTTTGACTGGAGCGTGGGCTATAACCGCACTGAATCGGAAAATGACTTTCCCTTTAGTCTGACCTCCACTGAGGATGATACTCGCGCCAATGCTGATGTGCTCTACAACAACCTTAACCTGCAGCTAGGTGCCAACATTGATGAACGCCAGCGGGTACGTCTAGGGGCGCTGTATCTGACTAAGGATTTGGGACAGCCCGGTGGGGTGCCCGTACCCGGTAGTATCGCGGGCGGGTTTAATGCCCTCACCCTAGACGACAGCCAGTATACGGAGAACCTGCTGTTGGACTTGACCTATGAGGCCGAGCTGGGGCAAGGGGATGACTCCCTGCTGACGGCCAGGGTGTTTGGTGACTTTTTAGATACCACTATCAACGACCCGGTGGCTGATAATATATTTGAAAATCCCTCTAAGGCCACCATTGATCAGACATCCCTGGGCGCTCAGCTGCAGCATGCCTGGCAGTTTGCCAACAATCAGAATATTACCTACGGCATCGACTACCGCAACGTCCAGGCGGAGAATGAAACAACGGCTCTTTCGACGGGGCTAACCACTGAAAACTACAGCGATAACATCAACCAAACCGGTATTTTTGCCCGCTACCAGGCGAATTTTACATCTGATTTTAGTGTGAATGCCGGGGTCCGTCAAGACTTTAATGACCTGGCGGAGAGTTCGTTTACCTCGTTTAATCTCGGTACTCGGGTAGCCCTTACCGACACCACTAGTTTACGGGCAAACTTTGCCCGCAACTTTCGGGTACCCACCCTAGCCGATCTGTTCTTTGCGCCGTTTAGTAATCCAGACCTGGAACCAGAAACCGGTATTAGCTTTGATGTGGGTGTCGACCAGCAGATTGGCGACCGGGGGTTATTTCGCCTGACATTTTATCGTAACGAGATTGAGGATGCGATTAATTTTGACCTGGGCAGTGCTACTCCAAAACCACAAAATATTGGCCGGGTTGAGGCTATTGGTATCGAAACCGAGCTGAACTATCAGCTGTCGGACAGCGTATTTGCCTTTGCCAACTACACCTGGAACCGCCCGGAAATCAGGGAAGGCCCTAACCCCTCGGACAGTGGCAATTCGCTACCGTTTTCCCATGCGGACAGCTTTAATTTAGGACTGTCCTATGAGCCAGGGGATGGCCTATACATAGCGCTCTTCTTACATTCCATCAGTGACTTTTTTGTGGATCGAGGCAATCAAGAATCCCTTGATGGACGTACAACTTTGGACTTTAAGCTGCGGATGCCCCTGGGCGACCGGTGGGCATTAAATGCGAGTATGGATAACATTTTTGACGATCAGTATGAGGAATTTCCAGGATTTCCAGGTGTTGGTCGAAGTATCCAGGTGGGGGTGAAGGGGACGTTTTGATGGAGTAGCAAGGGCAAATGATCTACCAGTTAAAGAGACTTAGCAATCGGCCTATTCCCTCAGCCAAGAGAGAATATGGGAGCGTATGGGGTTTATTGGTCGGTCTGGTGGCGGTCGGCGGTTGCTACCGGCTGCCTTCAACAACATTGGAGCCCGTTGCTGACGATAGCGCCTGCGTTACAGATTATGACCCTGGGAGAGACTATTTTCCTGACAAGATCCAGCCTAGCTATGCGGCTGGTTTTTCGGTGGATTATTTTAACCACTATAAGGTGGTGAGCGTTACCCAGCCTTGGCAGGGGGCTGACGAAACCTTTGACTATGTGCTGGTGCAGTGCGGCACGCCCGTGCCAGCTGGGTTTGACGATGCGCAGATAGTACAGGTTCCCATTGACAGGGTGGCCACCCTGTCTACCACCTATCTGCCCCATCTAGAGCGGCTAGACCGGGTGGATGCCCTTGTGGGTGTCGATCAGTTTGATTTTATTTATGCTCCTCAGGTGCGTCAAAAAATTGACGCAGGTGAGCTGATCGAATTTAGCTCTGGTAACACCCTTGATATTGAACGGCTGCTGGTGGCGGCACCGGATTTGGTGCTGGCCTATGGCACGGGCAACCCCGATGTGGATAGCTATGGCCGTTTGAGCCAGGCCGGGCTACCGGTGGCGCTAGTGGGGGACTATGTGGAGACCTCACCCCTGGGTCGGGCCGAGTGGCTGCTGTTTACGGCGTTGTTTTTTAATCAGGAGGCGACAGGCCAGCAGGTATTTGCGGAGATTGCCACTGAGTATGAAGCGCTGGTGGCGCTAACAAGCGATTTATCTGAGCGGCCAACGGTGTTTGCTGGTTTTAGCTATGAGGGGACCTGGTATATGTCGGGGGGAAAGAGCTACGCGGCCCGGCTGTTTCAAGATGCGGGGGCGGCCTATTTGTGGGCTGAAAATACGTCTCCGGTCACCATACCGCTAGATTTTGAGGCGGTGTTTGACCGGGCGGCGGGGGCCGATGTTTGGGTGAATGTCAGCCAGGACTGGCAGCGCCATGGGGATGCGATCGCAACCGACCCCCGCTACGGCAAATTTGCCGCCCTCAAACAGGACAGCGTCTTTAACAACAATGCCCGGATGAATGCCACCGGCGGCAATGACTACTGGGAAAGCGGCGCGGTCAGTCCCCACCAGATCCTGGCCGATTTAGTTAAGATCTTTCACCCAGAGCTACTGCCGGACCACGAGCTGGTGTACTACCAAAAATTACAGCCATGAGCCCTCCTTTTCTGCTTGCCCAGGTTAGCGACCCCCATCTGCTGGCCCAGCCGACGGCGCAGCTGCGCGGCTGCAATCCCTGGCGGTCGCTAACAGCGGTGCTCCAGCAGGTAGCCCGGTATAACCCCGACGGTCTGCTGCTCACCGGCGACCTGGCCGAGCGGGGAGAGGCGGCCGCCTACGGCCATTTGGTCAGTGCGATCGCACCCCTAAATCTACCCACCTACTGGCTCCCCGGCAACCACGACAGTTTAGACACTCTGCAGCCTATCCTGGACGCCCTACCCGCCAGCCAGGGGTTAAAGTCCGTTGACCTGGGGGCCTGGCAGCTGATTTTACTCAACTCGGTGCTGCCCCAAGCTACCGTTGGTGAAGGCTACCTGTCTATCCAGCAGCTGCAGCGCCTTGAGGCTGACCTGACCCACCATCCGACCAAACCCACCCTGATCGCCCTGCACCACCACCCTGTTCCTGTTGGCATCGACTGGGTAGACCAGATGCAGCTCCAAAATGCGGGCGAGCTGCTGGCCCGGCTCAAGCCGTTTGCCAACGTCAGGCTCGTGGTTTTTGGCCATATTCACCACGGGTTTTACCATCATGCTCCTAGCGGCCCCGCCTTCTACGGCTGCCCGTCCACCTGTTTACAGGTATCTCCACCAAGGCCCCAGCCCCACCAGGACCAGCCAGGCTTTCGACTGCTGTGGCTGTACGCCGATGGCACCCACCAAACGGCGGTAAAACGGGTCAGCGCCGTGCAGGCTTCCTGACCACCGAGACCCGACCGGTTTGAACGACCCGTTTCCCCATCCACCATGGCTAACAAAATCTACCCCCAAAAAAACCGCATCCTAACCTGGCCCATACCGAGGGTTATATCGGGCAAACGGCTCAGCGGCCAGCGCCTCACCCGCCTGGGCGGTTTGGTGCTCCTGGGTCTGGCGCTGCTAGTCGCGGTTTTTGCCAGCCTTGCCCTGGGGTCTGTTACCATCCCCCCGGCAGAGGTTTTCACCGTTCTCCTGGGGGGCACTGCCAGCAAACCCGCCTGGCAGGAAATTATCCTCAACTTTCGCCTGCCCCGTACCCTTACCGCCATGGCCGCTGGGTCGGCCCTGGCCCTCAGCGGTCTCCAGCTCCAGGCCCTGTTTCGCAATCCCCTGGCTGGCCCCTCGGTGCTGGGTATCAATGCCGGGGCCAGCCTTGGAGCTGCCCTGGTGGTGCTTACCGTTGGCCGGGCCGGTTGGCTCAGTCAGCTGGGGGTGGTGGGGGCCGCCAGCGGGGGAGCTGCGATCGCAATGTGTCTGGTGCTTTTAATGGCTCGACGGGTCCGTAGTTCCCTGGCCCTGCTTATTTTTGGCCTGATGCTGGGCTATGTCACTACGGCCCTAGTCACCATCCTGCTACACTTCAGCCGTCTAGAACAAACCCTGGCCTACTTGAGCTGGACCTTTGGTAGCTTTAGCGGCGTTACCTGGCAGCAGATGCCCATCCTGCTTTCCCTAGTCCTGTTGGGTTTATTGCTTGCCCAACTTTTTTGTAAACCCTTAAATCTGCTGCTACTGGGCGAAGAACAGGCCATCAGCCTGGGACTATCGATCACCGCTGTGCGCGGCTACTTGATCGTTAGCGCCTCTCTTTTGGCCGGTAGCATTACCGCTTTTTGTGGACCCATCGCATTTTTGGGGGTGGCGGTTCCCCACCTGGGTCGCAGCCTCTTTCGCACCCAGGACCATCGTCTGCTTGTGCCCGTGGTGGCTCTGCTGGGGGCGTTGCTGGCCCTGGTGGCCAACAGCATTGCCCAGGTGCCGGGCAGTCAAACCGTTTTGCCCCTCAATGCGGTAATGGCTCTGTTGGGGGCTCCGGTGTTGATTTGGCTGATGTTGAAGCAGGGGAAACGGGGGGGGTAGGGGGGGCCCCAGGAAATATTGGTGTTGATTGGGTAAGGGGTAAGGGTGAAAGGGTAAGGGCAAGGGGTGTGGCGAGTTCTTAATTCAGCTGTCCGCCTAGCAGTCGCCATACCCGCAGTATCTCTGCTACGGTCCAGGCCTGGGCAAAACAGCCGCGCGGGGCCATGGGGGCATCGCCATCAAAAATTTCGCTGAGGCTGCCGATACAGCCGCCGTTGAGGTGCTGCACCATCGGTCTGAGCAAGGCCCGTGCCTGGGCGGCGTCTTGATAAACCCGAAAATGGGCCTGTACGTAGGGACCCAGCAGCCAGCCCCAGGTTGTTCCCTGGTGGTAGGATCCGTCCCGCTGGAGCGGATCACCGCCATAGGTGCCCACATATTGGGGATGGGACGGCGCTAGCGATCGCAACCCGTGGGAGGTGAGCAGTTTCTGGCCGCACACCTCCACCACCGCCCGCTGCTGGTCTGCCGTTAGGAGGGGAGCCTTCCCCCCGGTCAGGGGTAGCGAAACCGCAAAAATCTGGTTGGGCCGCAGGGCCGGATCGTCTCCCCCCGGTCCATCTAGTACGTCATAGCAGTAGGCCCCCTGCCAAAATCGCTGAAACCCGCTGAGGGTATGCTGGGCCAGTATTTTATAATCGCGGTTGGGATAACCCAAGACCTCTGCAAACTGCTCCATGCAGCGCAGGGCGTTGTACCAAAGGGCGCTAATCTCAATGGGTTTACCCACGCGGGGCGTCACCACCCAGTCCCCCACCTTGGCATCCATCCAGGTGAGCTGCACCCCAGCCTCCCCCGCATAGAGCAGGCCGTCGCTATCTAACTGAATGTGGTAGCGAGTCCCCCGCTGGTGCCAGTCAATCACCGCCGATAGCTCAGGCCAAATATCGCGCAGCAGGGTGTCATCCCCGGTGGCCTCGTAGTAGGCCCGAATCGCCTCAAAGTACCAGAGAATCGCATCCACCGTATTGTATTCAGGCATTTCCCCCACATCGGGAAACAGATTGGGCAGCATCCCCCGATCGAGATAGCGGGCAAAAGTACAAATCACCGTGCGGGCAATGTGGGGACGACCCGTCGCCAGGGTCAGCCCCGGCAGCGCGATCATCGTATCCCGGCCCCAGTCACCAAACCAGGGATAGCCCGCAATCACGGTTTTACCCTCGGGGGCATCCGCCAGGGGCCGATCCACAATAAACTGATCCGCCGCCAGGATCAGCTGTCGCCACGGGTCTTGAACCGGCCTTGACTCCTGGGGTGGCCGGGCGTCCAGGCCAGCCGCCTGCTCCAACAGCTGCTGCTCATAGGTTTGACGCATGGTCAGGGCCGTCTGGGCCACCAGGATTGGCTCGGGTATCGTGCTCGCGGCCACCAGCAGCGACTCCCCCGGTGCCAGCTCCACACTCAAGCTCGCCACGCACAGATGATCGTCCCTGCTATCTAACCCCCGATAGCGCTCTACCGCCAGGTCATAGCCGTGGTACCAGTCATGGTGCAGCTGAAACTCGCCGCGATCGCACAGCAAATAGTAGGGAACCGCCTCGGCAAACCCACGCACACAGACACCGTTAGCAACTCGCCCCGTCTGCATGTACCAGTTTTCCCCCTGGGTATTGCCGTGGTAGTCCCGATAATTGACCAACGCTTTTAACGACAGCTGTACCGGAGCCGTCCCCCGTTGCAGCCGATACCGCACATAGGTAGTATTTTCCCGAGGCTGCATCCAGATCCGCTTTTCTAGCAGTTGGTTACCCAGGGCAAAGGTCCAAACCGGTGTGGTCCCCTCCAGGTGAAAATTCTCAATCAGCCGATACCCTTCAGGAGAAATACTGCCATTCACCCAGCGATTGGTAGCCAGCTCGTAGCGTTTACCAGCAAACACAGTCTCATCTAGCTTTGTTACCAGCAGCGTACGCCCCAAAGGAGGCTGTAACGTCGCCACCAGCAACCCGTGGTAGCGACGGGTCAACATCCCCGCCACCGTCCCCGACCCATAGCCGCCGATACCGTTAGTAACCAGCCATTCTCGGCCCTCAGCCGCTGCCAGGTCACCACAGAGTTCTCGCCCAAACGTTAGCATAGCCTCGACCGCAAAAGGGTTATATACAGTCTCAAGTATCACCGAATCAGAGACCACTTGGCCCTGCTAAGGATACGGGCGTAGCCTATCGCGCAAAACAAATCCTAAACACAACAGTCCGAGTGTACGCAAATGTTAGGCAATCAACGGTTCATTGACCTCTGCCATCATCACCAGATCCCGTTGCGGATCGCTACCAAATTGAAATATATGCTCACCCACAACTCTGAATCCATACTTGCCGTAGAAAGCTATTGCCCTCGGATTATGCTCCCAAACTCCAAGCCATATATAGTCCGCCCCAGTAGCCAATGCTGTGGATAAAATATTAGACATGAGTTTATGCGCCACACCTCGGCCATGCCACTCTTTTTGAACATATAACCGATGGAGTTCTGAGGGCTGATCGGCCGCAACACATGCTTTGGGCGAGTGTAACCGAACTTGGGCAAAGGCTACTAACTGGCCTTCCACCTCAGCCAAAATCGTGGCCCAATTGGGATCTAGAATCTCCTGCCGTTGAATCTCCGTACCAAAGCTCTTTGAACAATAGAACTCCATATCAGTGAGATTATTTTCCGTTGCAAAAGTCTCTCGAAAGATGTGTTTGGCTGTGCGGGCTAAAGCCTCCGCGTCGTCAGAATATGCTTGTCTAATTGTGATCATAAAGATTGAATTTTTTTAATCTACAAATATTTTGCACGAATAGAGAAATAAAAGTCGAGCAATCACGAACGGTGCTAGACAAGATTCAAGGGCAAGTTGAGCGGCGTGTCCCCAATCTGGCAGGGTCGTCGGCGACTGACTCAAATAGGCCCAATGAGTCAGAATATACGCGACGATAACAAGGACTAACCACCGATCAACCCCTTGATAGGAATGTTGCCCAAAGCGATCTGAGCCAAATCGAGACTTAGCGGTTTTGAAAAAGCCTTCAATTAAAGAGACAATGTTGGCTGTGAGGCCATGAATATAGAGCTTTCATCGATCGCTTAACCCCTACCCTGCGGGAACGCTGGCGCGTATGGTGGGGTTTCACCCAATTAGCCATGACACTTTCAGTGCAGGGCGAGCTAACGCCCCATTGCCAAACGCCCGATCGGCAAGGCAACACCCACCTACAACCGCCGCGTCAACAGACTCACCACCTCCCCAGGTTCCGGCGTTAATATCAGCCGATTATCCGGCACCTCGATCAGCGGGCTCCACTGGCTGGTCTCCACATAGCGCCGGTTGTGCAACAGATGGATCGTCTGGCGAATACCGCTGGGTCGACCCAACAAAATATGGCGAATCACCTCGCCGGTGGGCAGGGTGATCGAAAAGTTGGCGGGCAGACCGGGAGGGGCCTGATCCGCTGGATCAGAAAATGACATATGGGCTCCTTGGGGTAAACAGTGCCTGCAACCGCAGGCGAAGGAAGCCCAAAAATCCAGCCACCCTTGGCTTTGGCAGACCGGGGTGGCTGTACAATAAACGACAGCTCCGGACTGGGTTAGTCAGTCAGG
>JBCCAQ010000331.1:0-4817 GCA_039814735.1 Cyanobacteria bacterium P01_A01_bin.15 | reverse complement strand
GTGGGTGGGCTAGAAGCGGTCTGGAGAAATGGCCACAGTTTTTAGAGGGAGGTGCCCGCCCTAAGATTGCTGAAGGTATATTATATGGACTAGATTGAGTTGAGGTTCACAATAGTCTGCTATGCCTGGGCCAAAGTCTGATGGACTACAATCCATTGCTTACAGCTTAGATGCTCTGATACCTGGTTTTTACATTTGGGCAGGACCTATCAAGCTTCGGCTTGGTGGTAGTCAACCAGAAGAAAATTATTCAGGCACTATTCACAGTGATATTGGTGTAGCTTTAGTCTTGCCAGGCTATCGAATTTACAGCACATATCAAGACAGCTATGACTCTCGATAAGCATAAGCTGGATGGTATTGAGCAGATTACAGAAAAGACATTACCGACTGAAAAGTTTGAAAAGTTATTAACCGATGTAGGCTATTACCGTTTGGGTAGTGCCCCAGCTAAAGGCAAACGAGTCAAAATCTGGTGGCGACACGAAACCTATCGCCGGATCGAATCAATCTACAGTCCAGATGAGACGATCGCTATTACGGCATACCATATCGAGGAATTATATTGAATAGAGTCAGTAGGGTGGGCACCGCCCACCAAAACACAAAGCCACTCCCCAGCACACTCAGCTACTGTCAAAATATTCCCTACCTCAAAACCTTTCCCCTTACACATGCAGGCTCAATCACTACGATAATGACCTTCAGCAACCCACTTGCTAAAACTTGAATGCTGCCAAAAATGAGGACAGCTCGCTAGACCATGCTTGACCGGATTGTAATGTACATAATCAAGATAGGCAGGCAATCCTTCATCACTTCGAATCGTATGTTCCCAAAATCGACGCTGCCAAACATCGCTTTCTCTATGTTTGCGTCGAGAATCAGACAATTTTGTCGGCGCTGCGTTCGTACCGCGTAGGGCACGTGTGAATAAAACTTTGATTCGTCCTACTCGTTTTGAGTAATTACTATCTTCAGTAGGAAGAGTCCAGATAAAGTGAAGATGGTCGGGCAGAACAGCCGCTGCCACTATCTCGAATGGAGCTTCTCGTTTAGTTTGTTGGATAGCTCGACGAAGTAGATTGATATTGCGCGGTTCGTTGAATAGTGGCGAACGACGGTAGGTAACCCAGGTAAGAAAGACCGCGCTACCGGGAATGTATACACGACGGTAGTTGGGCATCGGGGAAATGTTTCGCAGGTGCGATATTAGGATGCCCGTGAGATAGAGTTAATGCGTCTTCTTGGAATGGTGGGCTAGAAGCAGTCTGGAGAAATGGCCACAGCTTTCTGATGGAGGTGCCCACCCTACGTTTACTTTTCAGGATCTGGGCTTAGCAATGCTAAAGGGACAGATCCCAAAGATCTGTCCCCTAATGTTTCAAGGTGCGATCGCTAAAGCACCCGATTTAATAGCAGCAAGCTACTTAAAACAATTGCTATGGCCAACAACCACTGCCAGGGTTGGTCTAAGCTTCGCAAGAATCTCACCCAGCCCTTATAAAACGCGACTAAATCTGCGTATAGGCTGCTCTTAGGTGGCGGGCAAGGAGTGTTCGGGTCCGGCATCGGCACTGGGATAGGATGATCAATCTCCCAGGGGGGAGGCGAGAGCGTAGGACCACGAGCATGTACCGGGCGACGCACAGAGGCGACAGGAGCAAACTCTCCACGATACTGCCGGGTGGCCGCCCGCCCCCGCAGGGGCGGCTTTACCCTCAATGAACGACGGGGTAAACGACTCATCGGTTACCAATCCTCACAATGTCACCATCAAAGGTGGGCACAGAGAGCACAAACGGATCGGTGGAATAGGTCAACGCCTGCTCCTCGAGAATATCAAGGGCAATCTGCTCACCCATGCGGACGCTGTCATAGTAGTCGCTAAAGAAGTGGACACCAGCCATATCACGACCGATGGAGATATTGGCAGCTAGCTTGTTTAGCTCTCCTTCTAAGGTCAGAAACTCACTGGAGGTATCACATACTAAATCACCTGTGGGGGCACCTTCACCGGTCTCAGGATGAGGCAGGGTGGGAGCACGGAAGATAACGGGAATATCGCCATCCTCTGCGCGCTTAAAGGCAATAGCACCACTCGCTGTCTTTGCTAAAACAGTACTGGTGTCAAAGAATGCCTTAAGAATGGTTACACAGGCTCCGGCAACGGTAGCATGGCCTGCACCATAAGCAGGGTGCATGGGGGATCCTTCTGGAAACGCCATGGGTAGGAAATGAGTGCCGCAGCCAGGACCGGATTCGATCACATTTAGGGTGGTCTGCAGGGCGTGTTTTAGCCCACCAATGTCTGAGGCTAGGGCGGCAGGAACAGAGGCACCACAGCGTAGTAGCTCAATCTTGGCGGCCAGGGCTTCAGGGCGCAGACGAATGTGGTTGTTGAACTTTTGGAATCGTACGGCTTTGAGCCCACGGGTGGCGACTTCTGTGACCAGGTTGAGAATGTGGGGACCGCCATAGAGAGCAAATCCACCCGCATTACGACGAGTCTTCTGACCCGCAACCAGTGTCTCTCCGCCAGATAGCTGGTCAAACCCCGAATCAAACGGAGTTCTCATACCTAATAGCACGATACAAGCGTTCAAGTAGGCTTCGTATAGCGCGTCGTAATGGACATAGGTTGCCAGATCGCGGGGGGTGGAAATAAACCGACGGGGAGGACGAGCCGGGGTTAGAACAGGCTCTCCTTTGTTTGCACCGTAGGTTTCGCGAGGGGTGCCGATGCCACGCTGCACGCTGACATAGTCAGGCATGGTCACCATGTAGTTTTTGCGGGGTTCTGCAATGGGGACCTTTTGGTCAATTTGCAGCACACCATAGGTGATTTTGCCTTCAGCAATGCTGCCGCCGCCATTTTGATCGGTATTGCCAATCAGTAAAAACTGAGAGAGGTAGGGCCCTGCTTCAACACCGGGGGAAGAGCCGCGAAAAACGGTCTGGGGGGTAAATTCGCCATTGGCGGCTTTACGGGGACGACCGGTTTGGTTGCCTACATAGCTCAGGGAGTTAAGACGTGCGATCGCACCATCAATCTCTCCATTGGAAGCACCGGTCTCAAAGGCGTTGAACGGCTGGTCTCGCAGCACGGCCAGCTCATAAACTTCAGCCATCTCCAACGCCAGCTCTGGATTAACGTCGCCGCTTGCATCCAGCAATGGAGGTGCAGGCAGCATCGTCACAGCCTGGGCATCAGGCCCCTGCAGCTCATAGACTACGCCAGCGGTGGGAGCTTCCCACTGTCTGAGACTGCCAACAACCGTTAGATCTGTTTCAGGAACAACCTCACCCGCACCGTTGACTTGAAATTTAGCACCGTGGCGCACTCGATCTGTAAAAGGATCGATAAACCCATCATCAATGGCGCGGCGAAATTCCACAAAGTCCTGAGGATCTTGCAACAATCCGGTCTCTTCGTTGTGGGGTAGTCCTTTTGTAAAGGACATAAAATACTGGGCTCCAGCGTAGCGCTGCTCATCCCCATTAGCCTGGTGGCTGGGGTACTCACGACTTCTAGCCAGTTCTGCTGCTTCTAAACGGACAGCGTAGGATTCTTGGCGACGATCTGACATAGGAATCTCCGTACAAAAAACATTAGATTGCTCGGGTGCTTTGGGCACCCACAACCCAATCGAAGCGGTATGATTCCAATCTAAAAGTCTTCGCTGAAATCGCCAGTACCCTTGAGGGTGATTTCAATCCTCCGGACAGTTTTGATTACTTTTTGTCTGTCGTAGGAGACTTGTAACCTGTTAAAGTCCCCCCTCAACCCTTTTACTCCTTCCAAAACCACAACCGTTATGTTGTTTCACTCCCCCTCCAACACCTAAGGCAACAAAATTAATGAGGTTCTACCACTGGATTTACAGACGTTCCATAGAACGCCTCTCCTACATTAATTCTTGGATCTTTAAAATCCTTATTCCTAAGCATTTTGGAGCTGTCGCCAGCGGGTTTGAATCTCACCAATGGTGTAAACCGCTTTGAAATCAATCGCTTCTTGGGCATAGTAGTCAGCACCGCCCTGTTGTCGATCAACCAGCGAAATTACCTGATTGACGGTGTAGCCAGCCTCTCGTAACCGCACAATGGCTTTCATGGCGGACTGTCCGGTAGTAACAACATCCTCTAAAATCACGACATTGCTTTTCTCGGGTAAAACAGGACCTTCAATGTAGGCCTGGGTACCATGCCCCTTGGCTTCTTTGCGGACAATCAGGGGAGTGATGGAGCGTCCTTCGTAGACAGCCACAACACTCACAGCCGTCACAATTGGGTCGGCCCCTAAGGTCAGCCCCCCCACACCCACAACGCTGCTGTCTAAATAGTCGAGCATGACTTGACCGACCATTTGCCCGCCTTGAGGATGCAGAGTCACTAGCTTGCCATTGATGTAGTAATTGCTTTGCTGACCCGATGACAGGACAAAGTCGCCTTCTTTATAGGCGTCTGTACAGATCAGATCGAGCAGCTGTTGCTTGATAGTGGCAAGGTCGGCAGGGAAGTTGGGGGCCATGGCGGTGGAATCAAGTAATCAGTGGGTAATTTAGAAGAGTCATTAGCCTGGGGCTACGACCCGCAAGCAGCGTTGCAAACGTTGGCAAAACAGATAAGATAGAGGCCAACTTTTGTTCAGCGATTTTGCTTGAACGGTTGGCAGCTTCGATGTTAGCTGCTGAATAGCGCTTAGATAGTTTATCGATTTTTATAGACTGGGGTACTATAGGCCCTAAATTGTGAGGTAAAACCACCATGAAACTTAAGGGGTTAGTACTTGGCACGGCCGTTGCGATCGCAGC
>JBCCAQ010000371.1:0-3457 GCA_039814735.1 Cyanobacteria bacterium P01_A01_bin.15 | reverse complement strand
GGCTTGCTGCTGGCGGAAGCGCATAGCTACATTCCAACATTCTTGAACCAGCTGATGCCAAGACATGACCACAGACATATCAACACCTGCCTGGTTGCCAGTTGCCTGGGATAAGGACTTGGATACACCCACAAGCTGCTGGGCCTGACGCACCCGGCTGAGTAAATCTTGCTGCTCTTGGACGCTGAGAAAATCAAGATCCTCAGACTCCAGAAGACTAACCGAGCGGCTAAACCAATACTGAAAGTCTTCCAGTAAGGGCTGCAAAACCGACTTCATTAATTCGGATTCGGGGGCATCAGAGCTGTACATACCTGTACGTGGGCTAGATAACAATAGAAGAGCTGCGAAACAAAAGAGTAAACGCCAACCCCTACTAGCTTAAACAGAATCTCTTAGGAATGCCAACTAAGTACCCTCTAGCCAGTTGGTAACAAAGGTAGTACTCACTCTGTAAAGCTAATTATCACAATACATGGTAACTCTATTTTCCTTGGGAAATGGTTAAGATATGCCATCGATCTTATTTTGCCCGTCGATTATTTGGCTTAGGGGCTGCCATCCGGCTTGCCACAGCTGACGATTTCTTAAGGTTTTGGCATTGATCCAAAATCGTATGGTTGAATCGCACGAAGCCACCAGTTCAGCAAAAACAAGTTTGCCTTCATTTTTACGATTCGTGACTTGAAAATGCCGCCAGCCCATGGTTTTCTGCTGGGCAGTCCATTTAGACCCCAGCAGGTGAGGGTATTTCTGCTTTTTGGTTTTGGCCATGGATCGCAGTAGGTATGGATAGGCCGTGGGAAAATCACGGATTAGAGCTTTTGCCGGAGGCCACGAATATGGACGGCTCGGCTGGTAATGTAAGCCGTTTTAGCATCCAGACGAATGTAAATTTTGCCGGAGAGCAGTCTCCGTAGGTTACGACGGGAGTAGACGACGACATCCGCCGGAAAACGATCGTCGTCGTCTAGGGTGTACCCTAGTTCGGCTAGGGGCTGACTGATCTGATTGAGAAATACCTTGTGCCCCTTGATGGGCTGCTTCAGGGTGACTGAGCGGTTAAAGTACAGTCCAAGCGCACCGCCAACCAGGCCCATTGCCAGACCCAACTGATTGGGGATAGTACTCATGGGGCTCAGGTTTAGCACCAGGCTCGCTAGCCCGACGGTAATCAATGTGGTGATGCCAAAGTAGTAAAGGAATGTAAGAGAGTTTTCGGGGCCTGGGTTGCTCTCGGTCATGGCTGGGCTAATGGGTCTTTTCGTATAGAGTTGCATAATTTCACAGCAACCGTTATGAAATTCAGTGGCAGAATGGTCAAGCGAGATTATTCATCATTGTTTGATAGTCGACCTCTAAGAACCTATTGCGTAGATCATGATTGAGGTAGAACAGCTCAGTAAGGCGTACGGCTCGACCGTTGCTATCAGCAATGTGTCGTTCAAGGTAGAACCTGGGGAAATTTTAGGGTTTTTGGGACCTAACGGCGCTGGAAAAACTACAACCATGCGTATTTTGGCAGGTTATCTGCCCGCGACTAGCGGTACGGCCCATATTGCCAGCCACGAGGTCCACCGAAATTCGATGGCGGTGCGGCAAAACATCGGCTATTTGCCAGAGACGCCACCGCTCTATATGGATATGACGGTGGAGGCGTTTTTATATTTTGTCGCTCGGATTAAGGGACTGCCCATTGGCGATCGCACCCAGCGTGTGGAGTCGGCCATGGAGCGCTGTAACCTGATCGAAAAGCGTCGGGTCTTGATTCGTAAATTATCAAAAGGCTTTCGGCAGCGGGTGGGCATTGCCCAGGCCATTGTCCACGATCCGCCGGTAATTATTTTGGATGAGCCGACGGTGGGGCTTGACCCCAAGCAAATTATTGACGTGCGCAATCTGATCAAAAGCCTGGCGGGCCAACATACAATTATTCTCTCAACGCATATTTTGCCTGAGGTGAGTATGACCTGCGATCGCATCGCCATTATCAACCAGGGTCAGATCGTTGCCACTGACACCCCAGAAAATCTGACCGCTCGCCTGGCCGGGCAGCTGGGCTATGCCATTGAGGTGGCCGGTGACCCTGAGCAGGCCCGAGCGGTCCTTAGTCAGCTCACCCAGGTGGACTCTGTCAAATCTTTACCCAATGACGGGCTGGGTGATAACCACCACCGCTTTCAGGTGGCGGCGGCCACCGAGGAGGATCCGGGCAGTGCGATCGCAAATGCCATCACCACCGCCAACCTTGGTCTTTACGAGCTATCCCGCAACCGCGCCAGCCTTGAAGACGTATTTATCAACCTGACCACCGAAGAACCCACGGTCGCCGGTACCGATTCCTCCCCTGACGAGGTAACCTCAACCTTGCCAGAGGCTAGGTCAGACCGCCCCGCCACCCAAGATACCCCATCAGAGCTCGATGAATAGCATCATCACCATCATTGCCAATATCCTAGCCATCTATCGCCGGGAGCTGCAAAGCTACTTTGCCTCCCCGTTAGCCTATGGCATTGCCACCATTTTCTGGCTCCTAGCCGGGTTTCTATTAGTCATCCTGGTGTTTGGTCCCCAGGGGCTTTTAACCCAGTCGGCCTTTACCGATCAGGCTGTTCCCCTCGATCTGCCCTATGAGTTTATTCAGTTTTACCTGGGTTTATTGGGCTCTTTGGCCATGTTTATCCTACCGGCCCTATCCATGGGGCTGTACACCGATGAGCGCAAACAAGGCACCCTAGAGCTATTAGCCACCTCACCCATTACCAACTGGGCCGTTGCCCTGGGGAAATTGCTGGGGGTAGTCACCTTCTTTTTCACCATGGTGCTGCCGCTGTTGGTGCTCGAAGCAGCTGTCGTTGGTTCCTCCGACCCACCCTTCAATCTGCAGCTACTATTTCTGGGACACCTGGGTCTGATCCTACTGGCCGCAGCTGTTCTTTCCTTGGGTATGTTTATCTCATCTCTCACCGAGAGTAGCGTACTCGCCGCTATTCTCACCTTTTCCCTAGTACTAGTTCTCTTTGTGATTGAAGGCATCGCAGGGGGACTACCCGGCCCCCTGGGCGCAGCCATCGGTCATCTCTCTCTCCTAAAACACTACAGCGACTTTACCCAGGGTGTTTTTGATGTCACCGGTCTTGTTCTCTTTCTCTCCTACACTGTTCTAGGACTCTTTTTAACGGCCCAGTCCATTGAAGCCTTTAGGTTCCAGAGAAATTAATCGCCATACTCTCCCGATGTCATGAACGTGCTATCTGCCCCTCGCAAATATCTTCGCTGGCTGATCTGGCCCGGTTTAGCCCTATCCACCGCTGGGCTGATGGCTGGCTTTATCGGCACATGGGACGTACTGTCCATTGTGTTATTAGCGCTAGGTCTGGTGCTACTACTCATTAGCCTGATCTTTAGCGGATTTGGCTACCGTCGCTTCTGGCAGAGCCGCTCTACCCAGGCAGGC
>JBCCAQ010000030.1:0-29422 GCA_039814735.1 Cyanobacteria bacterium P01_A01_bin.15 | reverse complement strand
TAAAGTCCCGCTGCATTTTGCCATGGTTGTAGACCTGGATAGGTCGGTCGTTTGCGATCGCATCGACAAACTTAAAATAGGCCATATCCGGTCGGCCCCAAGGACCATAGACTGTAAAGAAGCGTAGTCCCGTCGTCGGCAAACCATACAAGTGACTATAGGAATGGGCCATCAGCTCATTTGCTTTTTTGGTCGCCGCATAGAGCGACACCGGATGATCCACATTATCGGCTGTGGCAAAGGGAACCTGGCGATTGGCCCCATATACCGAACTCGACGAAGCATATACCAGGTGGCCCACACCGCTATGGCGGCAGCCCTCCAAGACATGAATAAATCCCGCCAAGTTGCTATCTGCATAGGCATAGGGATTTGTCAGCGAATACCTCACCCCCGCTTGAGCCGCCAGATGAATCACCCGATCAAAAGAGTGCTCTTGGAAAAGAGTCTCCATCTCCGTACGACTGGCCAAATCTATGGGCTCAAAGGAAAAGGATGACTGGGACAGTAGCTGCGCCAGCCGATCTTTTTTAAGAGACACACTGTAGTAATCATTGAGGTTATCGATCCCGTGGACCACTTCGCCAGCCGCCAGCAGCCGCTGCGCCACAAAGTAACCAATAAAACCAGCCACCCCTGTCACCAAAACATTCATACGCGCCTGAGTCCGATCCAACCCACCTAACCTATCAAGGTATCTTTCCCCAAGCTGCCCACAAACCTAAAATGAGTTTTGGTAGCACAGGTACCGTTGCCGCTGAGAGCCATGGCCATGGTGTCAGGCTCTAACCACAGAAATAAAAATCAGAATCGCATTAGAAACCGGGCCAACAGCCTGACATTCAGCTTGGCAAAGCAGCCGAGCAAAGCAGACTATTTCTAATTATTTTCACAGGACTTTTATCCTGTTGAAGACCATAATTTCAGTAAGTTAGAGCGCCTGAGACAGCCATGTACAGAACACTTTAATCCAAGAGTTAGTCATTCCAAAGACTCAGTAGAATGGCCCATCCAGCTTCATTTAAAAGTATCTCCCAACGTCGGAGTCATCTTTTTTTTGACAAGGAAACAACTGTTCTATATCAGTGCTAGGATTGCCAGAGAACAAATGTGAAAGAAGTAAGAAGGACGTAGTTGTACATGCAAGAAATTGACAAGTCAATATCCTTTGATGGACGGGATATTCGACTTAAGGTGGGCCTTCTAGCACCCCAGGCAGGCGGTTCAGTTCTGATTGAATCTGGAGAAACCTCTGTATTGGTCACCGCGACCCAGTCGAACCCACGGGCGGGCATCGACTTCCTACCCCTACTAGTCGATTACGAAGAGCGCCTCTACGCAGCTGGTCGTATTCCTGGTGGGTTTTTACGCCGAGAAGGTCGTCCACCAGAGCGCGCCACCTTAGTGAGTCGCCTAATTGATCGACCCATGCGTCCCTTGTTTCCCCCATGGATGCGAGATGATATTCAAATTGTGGCAACCACGGTCTCCATGGACCATGACGTTCCACCCGACGTCTTAGCGGCCACAGGAGCCTCGATTGCTACGCTCCTCGCTGGGATTCCGTTTTACGGACCGATGGCAGCCGTAAGAGTGGGGCTGATCGGCGACGATTTCATCATTAATCCTACCTACAAAGAAATTGAAGACGGCGATTTGGACCTGATTGTCGCGGGCTCGCCCGACGGTGTCATCATGGTGGAGGCTGGGGCAAATCAGCTGCCTGAGCAGGATGTCATTGAAGCTATTGATTTTGGCTATGAGGTGGTTCGCGATCTCATCCAAGCCCAGAAAGATCTGATAGCAGAGCTGGGGATTGAGCCTGTCACCCTGCCCACACCAGAAGCAGATCCCACCCTAGCCGACTTTTTGGCCGATAAGGCTACCGACGGCATCAAGGATATTCTGAAACAGTTCCAACTCTCTAAACCGGAGCGAGATGAAAAGCTTGACGGTCTAAAAGCCGAAATTAGCGAGCAGGTTAGCGAGCTGGCGGAGGATCACCCCATCAGCCTGGCCATAGCCAGCAATGGTAAAGCCTTTGGTAACGCTTATAAGGCGCTGACCAAAAAGCTCATGCGTGCCCAAATCCTTGAAGACAGCGTGCGCGTCGATGGTCGCAAGCTTGACGAAGTCAGACCCATTAGCTGCCGCACCAAGGTCTTGCCCAACCGTGTCCATGGCACTGGCCTCTTCCGCCGGGGTCTTACCCAGGTAATGTCTGTGGTTACCTTGGGGACTCCAGGGGACGCCCAGATGACGGATGATCTGCACCCGGATGAGAACAAGCGCTATCTGCACCATTACAACTTTCCCCCTTACTCAGTGGGGGAGACCCGACCCATGCGTTCCCCAGGGCGACGGGAAATTGGTCACGGCGCTTTAGCAGAACGAGCCCTGCTGCCCGTGTTGCCACCGATGGAGGAATTTCCCTACGTCATTCGGGTGGTCTCTGAAGTGCTGTCCTCAAACGGCTCTACATCCATGGGGTCGGTGTGCGGCTCCACCCTATCGCTGATGGACGCTGGCGTTCCCCTAGCAAAGCCCGTAAGTGGAGCCGCCATGGGTTTGATCAAGGAGGGTGATGACGTCCGGATTTTAACCGATATTCAAGGTATCGAGGACTTCCTCGGGGACATGGATTTTAAGGTCGCTGGTACGGATAGCGGCATTACAGCCCTGCAAATGGATATGAAAATCACAGGGCTACCGATGGAGACGATTGCCGAGGCCATCAATCAGGCCAAGCCCGCTAGGCTGCATATCCTTTCTAAGATGCTCGAAGCGATTAACTCGCCCCGCACAGAGCTGTCACCCTATGCGCCTAGGCTGCTGACATTCAAAATCAACCCAGAGATGATCGGCATGGTAATCGGGCCTGGCGGTAAGCAAATCAAAAGCATTACTGAGGAGACCGGTGCCAAAGTGGACATCGCAGATGACGGCACGATCACCGTTTCCTCAGTGGATGGGGCAGCCGCTGAGCGGGCTCAAGCCATCATTGAAGGCATCACCTTCAAACCGTCGGCAGGGGATGTCTATGTAGGCAAGGTAACGCGCATTATCCCCATCGGAGCCTTTGTGGAGTATCGTCCTGGAAAAGAGGGCATGATACACATCTCACAGCTGGCCGATTATCGGGTCAACAAAGTCGAGGATGAGGTGACCCTTGGCGAAGAAGTGCTGGTCAAGATTCGTGAAATCGATGGTCGCGGTCGCGTGAATCTCACCCGACTTAATATTCATCCAGATGAAGCGGCTAAGGCACGGGAAGCAGCTGGTGTAGAGGCTGAATAGGGAGATCCAAGCGTAGGAGTTTTATTCAAAATTCCTACGCTTGCTCTTTGTCAAGCTATTAGCCTCATTTGCATTGCACTGAGGTTTCTCGGTAGGATGCTGGATGCAATACCGAGAACAAAATTAAAAATCTGTGCGAAGAATTGTTATTGCTGGTAATTGGAAGATGCACAAAACCCAGGCAGACAGCCTGGAGTTTTTAAATGGTTTTTTGCCCCAGCTGGAGGCTACACCCAGGCATCGAGAAGTGATTCTATGTGCTCCCTTTACAACCCTGACGTCCCTTTCTAAGACGCTCCACGGGTCACGGGTGATGGTAGGCGCTCAGAACGTACACTGGGAAACGTCCGGGGCCTATACCGGGGAAGTCGCTGGGGAAATGCTGACCGAAATTGGGGTGCGGTATGTGGTGATCGGCCACAGCGAGCGGCGGCAGTATTTTGGTGAAACAGATGAAACTGTCAACCTGCGATTGCAGGCAGCTCAGGCCGCTGGGCTAACTCCAATTCTTTGTGTTGGAGAATCAAAACAGCAGCGAGACGCCGATGAAACGGAAACCCTAATCGTCAGCCAGGTGGAAAAGGCCCTGACTAATGTGGATCAAAGTAACCTAATTATTGCCTACGAGCCGGTCTGGGCGATTGGGACTGGCGACACCTGCGCCACCGATGAAGCCAACCGGGTATGTTGGCTGATCCGCTCTCAGCTGGCCAACAAGGACGTACCGGTTCAGTACGGTGGTTCGGTCAAGCCCGGCAATATAAATGAGGTCATGGCCCAGCCTGAAATTGATGGGGTGCTGGTCGGGGGGGCTAGCCTAGAAGCCGAGAATTTTGCGCGGATCGTTAACTACCAATAGCCACCGTTTACAGCTAATCGTCGGTCATAGGTACACTTGGAGCGGATGTCCCGGGCTGCAAGTTCCTAGCTTTGGAGCGATCGGCATTAGGTACACAGTAATGGGCGTGGACATAGATGCGATCGCGTCCCTGCTGTTTTGCATGGTAAAGCGCCAAATCAGCCGCCCGCAAAAGATTTTGCGAGATCATCTGATGTTCAGGAACAACCGTTGCAATTCCCATGGTCAGGGTAACCTGGCCGGTCACAGTAGATGTGGCATGGGGAATGGCTGCTTTTTCTAACTGCTGCTGAATCGCCAGGGCGACATTATATCCCCCTTCGGTGTCCGTATTGGGCAGGATTACCACAAATTCTTCGCCGCCGTAGCGGGCCACCAAATCTGCAGGTCGACGAATACAGCGTCTCAGCGCATTGCTCACCTCAGCCAAACAGACATCTCCAGTTTGGTGGCCATAGTAGTCGTTATAGCGCTTAAAGTAATCGATATCGCACAAAATTAGCGTCAGGGGCTGCTGCTCGCGAGCAAGACGCTGCCATTCAGCCTGAAAATAACTGTCAAACTGCCGTCGATTGGCCAGCCCCGTCAGGCTATCCGTCAGCGCTAGCGCCTTTAAGTCTTGGTTATCTTGCTTGAGATTCTCGTACAGCAAACTCTGACCTAATGCGATCGCAACTTCATCTACGAGTATTTTGGCCTGCTCCTGCTGCTCCATACTCCAGGTACTGGTTTTGTCTTTACGACCGACGGCCACCAGCCCCCAGGGACCATCCGTCTTACTAGTCCGTGGCTGGTGCGAGTGAAGTAGATGAATGGGGACCAAGAGCCAGGCCCCCGGAAACTGGCGTAGCCAATATTTGTAAACCGGAATTTGCTGCAAAGATTGCTCATCGACGGCAATGGGAGATGAGCGCCCTAGCTGCACAGCCACCGTCTCCAGCTCCAGGTAGGTATTTAAAGCAGCAGAATTGTCAGACGTGAGTGGGTGAAAGGATTGGGCAATCGGCTGCCAGTGGCATGGACCATGCTCAAGCATGAGGACCCAATCGGCTTGAAAAAAGTCCATGAGTCCCTGCACAGCCAATCGACAGACACCTTCGGCATCAAAAACCCGGCGGATTCTTTGAATCGTTTCTCGCAAATAAATTTGCTTATGTAACTGCTGCCGAAGCTGCTGGGTAGTATATAGAACGCTTTCAGCACTAGGGGCACGGTCCATCCTGGGAAGAGGTTCGAGGGGTTGACTAGACTCAGTGGGAAATACATGCCAACACTGAGGTGCGCCTCGCTCGCTAAACATAGGAAACTTTAGCAAGGGGAACAATGCCTGTAGCTGGGTCGATTTATGAGCGAAGGAGGCATGATCCATAGGATGCCCAGGTATAAAAAAGTGTAAGCAACTCAGTGACAACACCTGACAGAGTCCCTGGCCTTGATAGGCCACCAACAGCGATTGGCACCTGACAGACGAAACGAGTTACTGAAATAAAAAGCTGAGCAACACCCTTGCTTACGATCTAATCATTCCAGAGACAATCCCAAAATATATCTAAAGATATATCTTTGATTAGACAAAACATGGATGGCCGTAAAATAGCCGCATAAAGCCCAATAGCAGGCAATAAATCAACAGAGCAGGAAAGGCATAACCCATGACGCCAGCTCACAGCTATGGGTCATACCCTTCCCTGGGATGCACACAAAGATTTCAATTGAATAATCAAGAACCACTACAAGCAAATACCGCTATTTTCCGCACTGGCCAATCGAAACAATAGCAATCCCCATAGGGCTTTAGTACCAAAGCGATGTTACGAGGAGCAAACGACTGCTATGTTGGATCTTGCCAGGGAAAATCGATAATCGAGCCTGAAACTGGAAAAATTTAAAAGTTAGCACCACTAACACGACCATTTCTAGCAAAAATGCAGCAAAAGTTGGTCAAAAAGACACAATTTATAACAAATTATTAACAATGGTTAAATTGTATTAATCGATGCTTTCTGTTGTGTAAAGTGCCAGTCCCCCTAGAGGTTTAGAAAGTGATCAAGACCCGCCACCAGGGATGGGGGCCAGCGTCTCACATTCTCTACCCACTCAATATTGGCATAGCGCCGGTCCAAACCGCGAGCCGCGGCCCACTGACTTTCGGCTTCTCCCCGATTCCCCGTTTCCCACAGGACAGCCGTCAGGGCAGCCCGTACGTCCGCATAGTTGGGATATTTGCGAGCTAAGCTTTTGAGTATCTGTAGCGACCTGGCATGGTCTCCGGTTTCAAACAGAGCGATTCCATAGTTGGCATATCCCAATGAAAAGCTTGGCTGGAGGGTAATCGACGTTTCGTAGTCCCTGAGGGCAGCTGCCCAGTCGCCCTGTCCGCCTTTGGCGTTGCCCCGATTATTGTAGGCAGCCGGATCGTCGGGTGACAGCTTCAGCACATAATTGTAGTCATCAATGGCGGCCTGCCAGTCGCCTACGGCTTCGTAGGCCGCTCCGCGATTAAGGTAGGAATCGGGCTGGAGCGGGTCTAGGAAAATAGCCTGATCGTAATCGCCAATGGCTGCTTCAACCTTATTTTGGCTCACTCGCACATTGCCCCGGTTACTCCACAGGGCGGGCTCTTGGGGCAACGCCTCTAGCAGACGGGTCCATACCACCTCAGCCAAATCAAACTTACCTTTGCTGGTAAGCTCAAATGCCTGCTTGCGTAGACCACCAATATCGGCCTGGGTCAAGGGTGACGTATCTGCTAGGACGGGCGGTAATGGCGATAGGGGCATCAACCCCAGCCAGAGTCCAAAGACAGCAGCGAGTAACCAGCGCATAGTCGTAATTCAATTAAACTTTCCCTCTATAGCTTAGGGCGAATTTATCTGCCCTGGCTGTCAAGACGCCTCTTTTGCGATCTCAATTCAATCGAGTCACGCTCTACCCAGGCGAGCAGTCCGCCCGGGAACGGATCGGTTCGGGTGCGGTTGGGGGCGTGGGCCAGGGCCACCAGTTTTTCAATGTGCTCAAAGGTGGGCTGCTGGGGCAAAGCGGTTTGTAACAGCCGCCGGGCGATGCGACGCTGGAGAGCCAAAGGAGCTGTCTGAAAGCGCGCAAGCAGAATCCGCCAGCCCTGGTCCAGCCGCTCAACTGTCTGGCTATAGAGTTCCTCAGTTTGGGCCTCTAAATAGGCCACCTCGGCGGTCAAGATATCGGCGGTTTGGGCCAGGGTGGTTTCCACATTGGGGTTGAAGTGCGATCGCAAATAGGGCATTAGCTCCTGACGAATGCGATTACGACGATAGCTCAGGTCGTCATTGGAGCTATCTAGCCAAACCGGCAGCGCTAGGTCCTGGCAAAACGTCCCGGTTTCCTGTCGAGTCAGCTGTAGCAGCGGTCGAGTCACCCGGATATGTGGATGTTTGGCATCTAGAGGCCGCTGCCAGCTGAGCGACTGCATACCATTGGCTCCGCTTCCCCGTACCAGGTTATACAGCACTGTTTCAGCGCGATCGCTCGCCGTATGGCCAGTGGCCACATAGTCATATCCGTGGGTGCGAGCCAGCGTTGCAAACACACCGTAGCGCCAGGTCCGGGCAGCCGCCTCCGATGGGAGTGGAGTCTGGGCTGCCTCAATCCAGCAGGGAATCTGCCACTGTTGGGCCAGCTGCGCCACGTGGGCCGCATTCTCAGCCGCATCAGCTCGCCAGCGGTGATCGCAATGGACCACCGCCAGACGCCAGCCCCACTTTGGCTGTAGATCCAACAGCAGCCTGGCCATACATAATGAGTCCTGCCCCCCAGATACCGCCATCAAAACTGACGCATCGTTGGGGAGCAAACGGGTTGCTTTTAGCCGGGTATGAATCCGCGCGTGGATCAGCGTCCAGGACATGGGGAGCGATGGGCAAAGGGCTTGGCTAAAGAAGGATCACTATCCTGATGTAGAAGACCTGAGGTAAAAGGATAGCTACTATGTCAAAAAAACCTGATAAGAATCAGAGTCGGTCCTGATCAGAAAGGATGTCCGGTTCTATAGTGGTTTATGCTCTTCGGTGACCGGCAGGTCAATGATTTTTAAGTGAAAAGCGATCCAGAGGTATTCTCAGCAAATTTTTTAGATATGGATAATGGCGCAGACAGCAACATAACGGCTCCCAAGGTGACCGACGCTCAGCAAGATCCAAACAGTTTAAGCCCCGACAAACGGGCAGACTCTGGCAAACAGGCCCATGGTGATAATACCCAGGATCAACGCTCTGCCCGATTGGCCTCAGAGACCGATCCCTATGTCTTTGCAGCGGAGGATACTGGCGAGGCGGTGCCCCTGGTGGATGTTTCTTCCCTCGATTTGGAGATAGAAAAACCGGAGAGCGATGCCAAACAGCAGGTGCAGTTTAAGAGTGAACGCGGACGGCTGCTGCTGCTGCTGCCCGCTGCCCCAGAAAACAGCCTGACCCCCATGGTGTGGGAAGAGCTTTGCCAGCAGATTGCGCTTCGTCTAAGTTCTGGAAACCGCTTTATTCAACCCAATACAATCGTACATTTGATTGCGCGGGACCGGCTGCTAGACAGCCGCCAGCTCCAGGAAATCGACGAGCTACTCCAGACAGCGCAGCTACGCATGAAGCGGATTTATACCCAGCGGCGACAAACGGCGGTGGCGGCGGTGACAGCAGGCTACTCAGTAGAACAACAAACCCAGCTAGAGCACCTGAATGACTCCCAAGATCAGGGGAAGGCTATGGACGCTCCCCTCTACGTGCAGGTGACCGTACGCTCTGGCACCGAGATTTGCCACCCCGGATCAATTGTGGTGCTAGGAGATGTAAATCCAGGGGGGGCGCTGATAGCCGCAGGGGATATTTTTGTGTGGGGTCGTCTGCGGGGAGTGGCCCATGCGGGTGCGGAGGGAAATACCGCCTGTCGGATTATGGCCCTGCATATGCAACCCACCCAGCTGCGCATCGCTGGCCACGTTGCTCGGGCACCCGAAAAACCACCGGCTTTGTATCAACCGGAGGTGGCCTATGTCACCAAAGACAGTATTCGCATTGCGATCGCGTCTGATTTTGCCCAGATTCACCTCAACACCCCTTGAAAAAAGGACAGTCCTGGCAAGTTTAAGCGCCCCAAATCCCTGTCTCTGAAATTTTCAGAGGGAAATTCCCTTAAAAATTTGCCACAACGTGAGATTATTGCCCTACCTGCGCCGGGGCGGCCCTGCGAGCACCGTCATCAATCGCCCATTTAATCCATGGCTATGAATCGTATTATTGTCATTACCTCCGGTAAGGGAGGCGTTGGGAAAACCACCTGCACAGCCAACCTGGGGATGGCCCTAGCCAAATCGGGCAAACGAGTGGTGGTCATTGATGCTGACTTTGGCTTACGCAACTTAGACCTGCTATTGGGTTTGGAAAATCGGATTGTTTATACGGCCCTAGACGTGCTGGCGGGGGAATGTCGGCTCGATCAGGCGCTGGTCAAAGATAAGCGTCAGCCCAATTTGGCACTGCTACCGGCGGCCCAAAATCGGTCCAAAGAATCCATCACCCCAGAGCAGATGAAAAAGCTGGTGCGGGCCTTGACCAAAGCCTATAACTTTGTGCTGATAGACAGCCCTGCTGGCATCGAGATGGGCTTTCGCAACGCCATCGCCGCCGCCCGTGAAGCCATTATTGTTACCACACCAGAGATTTCTGCCGTTCGCGATGCTGACCGGGTAATTGGCCTGCTTGAAGCCAATGATGTCAAAGCCATGCGGCTAGTTATCAACCGGCTCAAACCGGCCATGGTAGAGGCCCAACAAATGATGTCGGTCAAGGATGTACAGGATATTTTAGCGGTGCCGCTGCTGGGAGTGATTCCCGATGATGAGCAGGTGGTGGTCTCCACCAACAATGGAGAGCCTCTGATCTTAGATAAAGAGCTATCCCAAGCAGGTACAGCCGTCTCCAATATCGCCCGTCGACTGCAGGGGGAAAAAGTACCGCTGATGGATCTAAGCGTGCCAAAAGACAGCTTTTTTACAAAGCTACGGCGGCTATTTGACTAGGTTTACCACGGCCGCCGGACTGCGGCCGTTGCTTTTGCTTTCCGCCTTACCGGACAACGATCATGATTAGCGACTTTTTTGAGAGACTCTTTGGCTCCCGTGAGCCGGTTAGCCGGAATACGGCTAAACAGCGCCTGCGGTTTGTCTTGGCCCACGACCGTTCTGACATTTCACCGCAAAACCTGGAAAAGCTGCGCAAAGAAATCTTAGAGGTTGTATCGCGCTATGTGGAACTCGATCTCGACGGGCTTGAATTTTCCCTGGAGTCGGATCAGCGGATGACGGCACTGATTGCCAATTTACCGATTCGGCGGGCACGGTCCACCCCCCTAGAGGCGGACAGCCCGGTAATAGAAGCAACGGACGCCAAGATTGAGCTGGGTAATGAGCCGGTCGATCTAGAAAATACGGTGGAAGAAGCGTCGGAGACAGCAGATATCCCGTTGGATTGATCACCATTATTCAAAGCTGAATCTTGGGTTTTGGGCTAGTTTGGGCACGGTCAACGCCACTGACGGTTGTATTCATAGATTGCGATCGCAGCCGCTGTTTGCACATTCAAAGAATCCACCTGGCCATACTGGGGAATCCTCAGGGCGCGATCGCACCGGGCTGCGATATCAGCGGGAATGCCCGTGAGTTCACGGCCCAATACCAGCAGCGTTTTGGGGGCAAATGTATGCTTTCCCAGGGGCATTGCCTGGCCGCTAACCGTCAGGGCAATGGACGTGTAGCCCTGCTGCTGGGCTAGCCACGGCAGCAGCTGCTGGGGGGCGCAATAATCCAACCGCTGCCAACGCTGGGCCGAGACTGCAATTTTGCGAAACTCCCAGGAATCATTGGGTGCAGGCAGCACGAGACGATTGACCCCTAAAACTTCACAGGTGCGGCAGAGGGCCGCCTGGTTGGTGGGTTTCTCCACCAGGGACGCGCACACCGTCAGCACCGCAGCATTAGGCACCTCAGGCTCCGCTACTCAGCCGGGACCAGTTCCACGTTTAATTCATTTACCGGACGCCGACGTAGCTCCTCAGACTCCTCACGGGGCAGCAGCTCAAACACCTCTCGAAAAGCATCGTCTACGGCTTCGTAGCCCATGGCTCCGGTGTGGTTCAAACGCACGTTGCCACTGGCATCAAACAGCAGGGTTTGGGGAACAGCACCCGTAAAGTAATACCCCGGCTCGTTGGGCTCATAGGAAGCTTTAGCAGGAATAGCATCCGCCATCACCGGCACAAAGTTAGCGGCCCGGCCATAGGGGGCCTGCAGCTGGGAGACCACAAACGAGTATTCCTTGCAGTCGCGGCTGTCATCCACATAAAAAACAAGCAGGGTTACCTTTTCTTGTTTTAGGGACTGGGCCAGATTGACCCTAGGCGGCACAATCGCTCCATTACCGGCATAGAGGGCAAAAATATTACCGTCGTAGCGGTCGTCAGTAAGGCTGGCCCAAGCCGATTGGGGAAAACAAACCAGGGGGATCAGGAGGGTTGCGATCGCAGCTCCCACCACCAACCAGCGGCATACCCACCGGATTACTGGCAACGTCAACGGTTTAATCTCAAAACTGCCCATGAAACTGTGGCTCACAAGATCGAATTACTACCATTACGCCACAGAACGGGTACGCTCTCCCACAGCAGTCCTAGGAAACTCAACCGCTATATACCCCGAAAGCTCTCAATCACAGCCTGCAAATCTGGTCTAGCCGCACTGTAATCTTCGGCGGTCGTCCAAGCCACCACCTGGTAGTAATTAACCTCCCCTTCAACCGTGGTGTGCAAGTAGACGATAGGCACATTATCCACGCGCCCACGGACCTCATACTGCACCGCATCCAGGCCATTGACCGAAGTCACCCCCGTCACCGCCTGGGGTTGCACCTGACTCAACTCCCCCGCCAGAATGCGTCGATACGTGGCTGAATTATCCGCCAAATCAAAATTACCGACCTCAGAGCGTCTGGCATCTGCCAATACTAGGACATACATCTCCCTGTCTTCATGGGCAACATACAGGTCCGCATCAGGGCGCAGGTCTTGAACATTGTTCCACCCCTCGCTGACCGTTAATTGCACACCCTGGTCTTCGTTCTCCAACAGTTGGCGACCATTGGACAGGTTTTGAATAGAAATAGCATCGATAACATCTTTAGTGCGCTCACCAAATCGGGAGCAGCTGGCCGCCCCTAAAATCAAACATACCGATAACGCAACCAACGGTCGTATTCGCAGAAAACCCATATTTCCCTGGTGCCTAAACGTATAACGCATTGACGTATCCTAGTTTTGAGGCAATTTCTGGCATTTTATAGCGTAGTTCCGTGATTGGATCAGCCCAGCGAAGAATAAATCCCCACGGACAGGGCTGAATTACGGCTTTCCCCAAGTCGCAAGGTTATCGCTTTGACCTATGCTGGACTATGGAAATTTGTTCATAAAAACTAAAGACCATGCTCAGAGCTGGAATCGTCGGGCTCCCCAATGTAGGCAAATCAACCCTGTTCAATGCGCTGGTCGAAAATGCTAAAGCCCAAGCGGCCAACTTTCCCTTCTGCACCATTGAGCCCAACGTTGGCGTGGTGGCTGTGCCCGACCCTCGCCTCGACATTCTCACTGACATTTCCAAATCCGATAGCACCGTTCCTGCCCGCATGGAGTTTGTCGACATCGCCGGACTCGTCAAGGGGGCCAGCAAAGGTGAAGGGCTGGGAAACCAATTTTTAGCCAATATCCGCGAGGTAGATGCCATTGTCCATGTGGTGCGCTGCTTTGAAAACGATGACATCATCCATGTTGATGGCTCGATCGATCCCCTACGAGATGCAGAAATCATCAACCTGGAGCTGGCCCTCGCCGATCTAGAACAGATTGAACGTCGGCTAGAGCGCGTTCGCAAACAGGCCCGCCGCGATCCAGAGGCCCAGGCAGAACTCGCCGTCCTTGAAAAAATTCAGCCCCTGCTGGCCGATGGTCAGCCTGCCCGCACCGTGGAACTGGCCGAAGACGAAGAGCTCTTGATCAAGTCATTAGGCTTTTTGACCCGTAAACCGATTATCTACGCAGCTAACGTAGCCGAAGACGAACTGGCCGAGGGGAATGCCTGGGTGGAGCAGGTAAAAACCTTAGCAGCTAGCGAAAACGCCCAGGTCGTCATTATTTCTGCCCAGGTAGAAGCAGAACTCCTAGAGCTTCCAGCAGACGAGAGAATCGACTTTTTAGCCGCCCTTGGGGTGGAAGAAGGCGGCCTCAAGTCTTTGATTCGTGCCACATACGACCTGTTGGGTCTGCGCACGTACTTTACAACCGGCCCGAAGGAAACCCGCGCTTGGACGATTATTGCTGGCATGTCGGCCCCCCAAGCGGCAGGCGTTATCCACACCGACTTTGAGCGCGGTTTTATTCGAGCAGAAACCATCGCCTACCCAGATCTAATCGAACACGGCTCCATGAACGCGGCCAAAGAAAAAGGCCTGCTCCGTAGTGAGGGCAAGGACTACACCGTTCAAGAAGGTGACGTCATGCTGTTTAGATTTAATGTCTAAGCCCAACCCGCTCGGTCACGGGCAGACTGGGCTAGGCTAGCGGCAGGACCTCAAAGCGCCCCAATGGATAGTCCCCCCCCGGCTCAATCATCGCTGCATCTAAAACGTCCCTGTCTGCTGGTGGCTGATTTGGAGCGTTCATTAACCCTGTATTGTGACTGTTTGGGGTTTCACCTGGACTATGTAGGCAAGGCCGATCCCGGGTCCTATTTGTATCCGGTATTTCAGCTACCCCCAGAGGCTCAGCTGAGATTTGCGGCCCTCAGCACGGGGCAAGAGCCGCGAGCCTTGGCGCTAACCGAGGTAAAAGGGAGTGTTTTACCGCCACCGTCTACGCCCCACCGTGGCGCGACCGTTATTCGAGTACCGGCCCTCGCCCCTGTCCTGCAGCAGCTGCGGGCGCTAGGTCTTTCACCCATTCGAGCCAGCTCATTTACCACACCGCCAAACCTGACCTTTACAGAACAGGCCGTCTGCGATTTTGACGGTCACCTGATGGTGCTCTATGAGGTACGGTGTCCATCGCCCTCCTCCCAGGCTTAGGCCCAAGCTTAGGTTAGATACCCCTGGCTAGGATAAAGATGCTGATAGATTAAAAACTCTCAGCAAAGACTATCCATCTAAAGCAGATCCGATTAGAATCTGTCCATCGACTTGTACACCGTCTCGGATACTGTGGCTAACCGGTTTCTGAAAACTTTATTCACAATTCCTGCTTGGGCAATCCTATCGCTAATGATGAATGGGGTCTTGTTTATTGCCCTGCTAGTGGTGTGGCAAGAAAAATCAGACGGGGGAGAGCCCACCGTTCTGCCCCAGGCGAGTGCCGCCTATGCTAACCGTCCGCCAGCCGATGGCGAGGTTGAGCCCTTGGGCAGCCGACAACGGCTAGATTATCAGCAGTGGGTGACTCTCCTGGGCCAAGAGCTGGCGACCATGGCCGCTAAGAATCCGGATCATCTGACGATTTTGCTGGGTGATTCTTTGAGTTTGTGGTTTCCAGCCGAACTGCTACCCGGTCAGCGGGTGTGGATGAATCAGGGCATTTCAGGGGAAAAGACCCAAAGCCTGCTAACTCGGCTGCATTTGCTTGATGTGGCCGATGTCGACACCATCTTTTTAATGATCGGCATTAACGATCTGATTTGGGGCCAAAGCGATCGGCAGCTGCTCGCTAACTATCGCGAGATTATGGACTATCTGGTTACTTACCATCCCGATACCCAGGTCGTGGTCCAGTCGATCTTGCCCCACGGTGCCGAAACGGCTACCTGGGAAAGCCGTAACCTGCTGCTCGATCTGCCAAACGAGCGGATCCGGCGAATGAATCAATCGTTACAGACTATCGCTAAGGACTACGACGCCCACTACCTCGAGCTGTACCCAATTTTTTCTGACGGGGAAGGGAACTTGAGACCGGATTTGACCACCGATGGCCTGCATCTCAATCGTCAGGGCTATCTGGTATGGCGAGCTGCGATCGCGCTTTACAGTCAGCTAGAGTTGCCATAAGAACCCTCACCCTATTCTGTAGACTAGGGGTAGATGCTTTCCCATACCGCCGTCTACAACTATGGATACTAGAGCTTTTCGCCGCAGTCTCAACAAGTCTGATAACTACTACCGCAATCAGGGCTTTGGCGAAAAAGAGCAGATCGCCGATCAAATGGATGACGAGTACCAAAGCACTCTCATTCAGACCATCCGCGACCGGGGCTATACCTATACCCAAGGCGATGTAACCATCAAACTCGCTAAAGACTTTGGCTTTTGCTGGGGTGTGGAGCGTGCTATCGCCATGGCCTACGAAGCCCGCCAGCATTTTCCAACCCAGCGGATTTGGATCACCAACGAAATCATTCACAATCCTGGCGTTAATCATCGCCTCCAGGAAATGAATGTGCAATTTGTGCAGGTGATTGACGGTCAAAAAGACTTTTCAGGTGTCGGCCAGGGAGATGTGGTAATTTTGCCCGCCTTTGGCGCTAGCGTTGAAGAGATGAAGCTGCTGAGCGAGCAGAACTGCACCATCGTTGACACCACCTGCCCCTGGGTATCTAAGGTGTGGACAACCGTAGAAAAGCACAAGAAGCAGGCCTTTACCTCCATTATCCACGGCAAATACAAACACGAAGAAACCGTAGCCACCAAGTCCTTTGCCGATACATACCTGGTAGTGCTCAACTTAGACGAAGCCCAGTATGTGGCTGACTATATTCTCAACGGTGGTGACCGTGACGCATTTCTGACTAAGTTTGCCAACGCTTACTCCGATGGCTTTGACCCTGAACGCGATTTAAATGCGGTGGGTATTGCCAATCAAACCACGATGCTCAAGGGGGAAACCGAGCAAATCGGTAAACTACTGGAGCACACCATGCTCAAGAAGTATGGTCCCCAGGCCCTCAGCGAACATTTTTCTAGTTTTAACACCATCTGTGATGCCACCCAGGAGCGGCAAGATGCCATGTTTGAACTGGTGGACATGGAGATGAATCTGATGGTGGTCATTGGTGGCTTTAATTCATCCAACACCACCCACCTTCAAGAAATTGCCATTGAACGGGGCATTCCGTCCTACCACATTGACGGACCGCAGCGTTTGGGTCCCGGCAATCAAATTGAGCATCAGCCCCTCTCTGGGAGCACGACTATCTCCACAAACTGGCTACCGACAGGCAAGATCGTTGTTGGCATCACCTCCGGAGCCTCCACCCCAGATAAGTCAGTTGCTGGTGTGATTGAGCACATCTTTCAACTCAAAGCGGAGCTGCAGACAGCCACTGCCGTATAGCATTTGTTACAGCAGGATGCTATTTGAGCAGTCTGGGACTATTTCATTGCTTTATTTAAACATTTGAACAGGGGGTAACACCCCTGAAATATGGTTAATTTCCTAGGGGCAGCTACCCAAAGTTGCCCCTTAAATTGGTATATCCCCACGCAAACAAGGGATATTTACAAATTTGAGCTTAAAATAAAGATCTCTGTGTGACAGGTGGAGTTTTTAATATTTTTTTTAAAATTACACCAACTTTTTCCAGGGCTCGTCCGTGCTTTTACGGATCCTCTGCGGGCTCTTCACACAGGCACTTTGGCTACCCCATAGCGATTTGCTAGCACCGTTTGCTTGACCGCTCAGATACGGCTTCCGTGCGGGCACGGGTGCCAACTTATCCGAAAATCGACAATTCTTTTAGGTAGATTAAGCTGACAGCATCTAGTTCCTGATTAAGTATGGCTCACACAGACATCCAGAATGCCCAACACGCTTTATACGACTTCTTCTTGTACAGTGTTCAGACTGAGTCGGCGGATGTCGTATTGGCTACATTTCGTCGTCTTTTTGTGGATTACACCGAGTCATCTACGGAGTCGGAACTGCCGGTTGCTTTATATTCCATTGTCATCGCTAATAGCGAGCAGCAGTTTCTCTTTACCCTCAAACGTATCTGCTACATCTTGATCAATAACTGGGGTATTCAACGTCAGCCAGAGGCGATCAAAGCCTTAATCAAGATGTTTGACGATCGCATTTTAATGCGGCCAGGGGTTTCACTCATCCTCAAGCGGTTACGCGTTTGGATGCAGGGTTTTATCACCAGTCAGGATTTTCAAGATCTAAAGCTGTTTGCTGCCCGCTATGAGGAACATCAGCATTGGAGCGGTCGATACACGTCCTATTTGCTTGCCCCCCAGTATCTAAATCTGGAAAACCCGCTTGAGCAACGGGAAGCGGCTCGCAGCCTGTCGTCACAGCTCAAGTCTAAGTTTCGCTTTGACTTGGCCATGTACACAGCAAAGTCACAAATAGCCTCCGCCCCTGCCACGGTGGATAATCCCACGGTGCTAGGCGAGTCAGCGCTGAATTTGATCAAAATGCTGCTACTCCAGCCTGGACAGTTTGGCTATGAAAACCTGGCAAATTTATTTCACAAACAGTGCGCCCAGCTCAGCTATTGGAATTTTAAGCGAGCATTTTTACACTACTTGGCCTACGCCTTGCCCAGAAGACCCATCGCTCTTTCCCTAAAGGAAAAGCTGCCCGACCCAATTTTGGCGCTGTACCCAGAACACAATTCGGAGCCGTTGACAGAAGCACTGATGCTGCGAACCTGTAAACAGACTGTCGATCTGCTTACCACCGAGGATGGCGAACAGCCCTCTGTGCTATTTGGCATGGTTTTAGCCCAGGGCAATCCGCTTGTGTTGGTGATTTTGTTACTCAAAGTCGCCCTGTTTCGACCCCACGTCCAGTCCCACTTAGAACTGCGTATTGCTAGCTTAATCCGCTACTATGAAGCCTACTCAGAGGAAGACTGTCGCTGGGTCATTAGCTTTTTTGAGGTGTTTCGAATCACATTTGCCGTTTATGCGGGCGGCACGCTTTATAACTTGGTGCCGGTTTCCAATGGGGATGCATCCGACTCTAAGTTGAATACATACCGCATCTTTTCACAGCTGCGCCAGCATCCAGCTAGCCTTGACAAGACTGGTGTGGAAACCGAGTCAAGCTTGGCTAAAAAGCATCTGCGCTCGCTGCCCCAGTGGCCCTCAGAGATGGCCAGGCTAACCTCAGGTGTGCCAGACGCGATCGCAAGCTAGTCTTGCTGGCGGGCAAACTGATAGGCCCCCGTAATGGAAAGTGCGATCGCAACTATCAGCAACACCGGAATCGAATACCAGGGAAACCGCTCTATGGGCTGATAGGCGGCCGCCCGTAGCCCTACCGTTGTATAGGTAAGCGGCAGCAGGTAAACAATGCCTTTGAGCACCGTTGGCAAGGAAGCCGGGTCAAAAAACGTCGCCCCCAAAAACGACATCGGCACAATCAAAAAGTTATTAAACAGCCCGACACTTTCTAGGGATTTGACATTCAACCCGACGATCACCCCCAACCCGGCAAACACCGCACAGTTGAGCACCAGCAGTAGCAAAAACAGCGGATTAATAAAACTCCACAGGTCACGGGTAAATAGCACCGCCACCAAAATAACCGAGCCAGCCGTCAGCAGTCCCCGGACAATTCCCGCCAGCATTTTACCCAAATGCATCGCCAGCGGATGAATCGGAAACAGCAGCATTTCCTCAAAGTTTTTTGTAAACAGCCGCTCCCCGCAGATAGAAAAAGTAGTCCCCCCAAAGCTAATCACCATAGACGATAGGGCCACCATCCCCGGCAAAATAAACTCCAGGTAGCTGTCCCCCACAGGGGGAGGGGCAACCTGGTCCAGGGAACTGCCTAGCCCCAAACCAAACGCCAAAATATAAATTAGGGGAGAGACCAAACCCGAGGCCGCCACCTGGGGAATCCGCACCCGCAGATCTAACCAGTCACCCCAAAAAATAGTCAAACTGTCAGCCAGCAGAGTATGAAGCGTACGGGCTCTCAGGATTTTCACAGCATGCTAGAAATTAAACATATCTTTATTATCGACACTATTGGCAGCGATGGGCCAATTTGACACGCCGTTTTTACAGACGAGTGAGACACCCACCTAGCCGCAGATGAGCAACTCTGAAGAACTGTTACACTTCCTCACAAACAGCGTAAACAACGTCATGTACGGTGATAAATTTGTGAGCGATAAGGTTGAGAGATAATATTTTCATGTCTGAAGAAATTACCAAGACCGAAGGCAACGGGGCTACCGCAGCTCCTGAAGGCCCTACTGGAAAAACTCCTATATTTGGTGGCAGTACTGGTGGCCTACTCTCCGCTGCCGAACGAGAAGAGAAGTATGTCATCACCTGGAGCAGCAAAAAGGAGCAGCCCTTTGAGATGCCGACTGGTGGTGTTGCCATCATGAACGAAGGCGAAAACATGCTCTACATGGCTCGTAAAGAGCAGTGCTTAGCTCTCAGCCGTCAACTCAAGAGCAAGTTTAAGCCCAGAATTTCTGACTACAAGATTTATCGCGTCTTCCCCAGCGGTGAAACCGTTTACCTGCATCCAGCCGATGGTGTCGTCCCCGAGAAGGTGAACGAAGGCCGGGGTTACAGCGGTAAGAAGGATCGCAGCATCGGTGAAAATCCCGACCCCGCAACGATTAAGTTTAGTGGCAAAGAGCCCTACGAGGTGTAGGGACCCCCTTAGGCCCGAGCTTGATGTAAATCTAGCCATTATGATTTTGCTGAGGCAGTCTACGGGCTGCCTCTTTTTAATGGCGACCCAGCGCCTTGCCAAGGGTTCAACCCTTAAGGCAGGCTTAGTAAGCCCACCGCCCAAACCGCCCATGATGTTTCCAGATCTGGCCACATTCAAGACCCTGGCCAAACAGGGTAACTTTATCCCGGTATATCAAGAGTGGGTTGCCGATCTTGATACCCCCGTGTCGGCCTGGTGCAAAGTTTGCGCTGGTCAGCCCTACAGCTTTTTATTAGAGTCGGTAGAAGGCGGTGAAAACATTGGTCGATATAGCCTTTTGGGCTGTGACCCGCTGTGGATACTAGAGGCACGGGGTAACACCACCAGACAGCGATTTCGCGATGGTACCGAAGAAATTTTTACGGGTAATCCGTTTGATATTTTAGCTAACTGTCTGGCCCTCTATCAGCCGGTCAAACTGCCAGAGCTGCCGCCTGGAGGCGGACTGTTTGGGTTTTGGGGATACGAATTAATCCCATGGATTGAACCGACGGTGGCAACCCATCCACCCGGCGCAGATGACTTACCCGACGGGCTCTGGATGCAGGTAGACAGTCTGCTGATTTTTGACCAGGTAAAGCGCAAAATTTGGGCGGTGAGCTACGCCGATCTGCGGGCGGTTGATGTAGACATTGAGCAGGCTTACGGGGAGAGCTGCGATCGCATTACCACCCTTGTCAACAAACTCAACCTGCCCCTGGCCAGCCAGGATAGTCGCCTCGCCTGGACACCGCCAACCAATACACCGCCCCTGGCCTACACCAGCAACCGTAGCAAAGACGAGTTTTGCCAGAGCGTGGAAACCGCCAAAGACCACATCAGGGCCGGGGATATTTTCCAGGTTGTCGTTTCCCAGCGGCTCACCACGGACTACGACGGTAATCCCTTTGACCTGTACCGGTCGCTGCGGCTGGTGAACCCGTCTCCATACATGGCCTATTTCCATTTTCAAGACTGGCAGATCATTGGTTCTAGCCCTGAGGTAATGGTTAAAGCCAGCTACAACGGAGATGACGATACCCTCACTGCGATCCTACGACCGATTGCTGGCACCCGTCCCCGTGGCAAAACGGCAGCTGCCGATGATGCCTACGCTAAGGATCTGCTGGCCGACCCCAAAGAAATTGCCGAACATGTCATGCTGGTGGATCTCGGCCGTAACGACCTCGGTCGCGTCTGCGCCAGCGGCACCGTCAGCGTCGATGAGCTGATGATTATCGAGCGCTACTCCCACGTCATGCACATTGTCAGCAACGTTGTCGGTCAGCTTGCCCCTGGCAAAACCGCATGGGACCTGCTCAAAGCCTGCTTCCCAGCAGGCACCGTTAGCGGTGCTCCAAAGATTCGCGCCATGCAGATTATTAACGACCTAGAACCCTGCCGCCGAGGACCCTATTCTGGTGTCTACGGCTACTACGATTTTGAAGGCCAGCTCAATAGCGCCATTACCATCCGTACCATGGTGGTTGAAAGCAACAACAGCGGCGGACATCGGATCAGCGTCCAGGCCGGTGCCGGTCTAGTGGCCGATTCGATCCCGGAAAACGAGTATCAAGAAACCTTGAACAAAGCCCGAGGTATGTTGGAAGCCGTCAGATGCTTGCAATCCTAAATCATCCAACGGACATAGCCTAAGCGTTCAGCGGATCGGTATCTTCTGAGCCTGAGACCGACTGCCCCTTAAGACCTTTATAAATCAGCAAAATTGCTAGCAGCAACACTGGCGTAGCAGCTATACCCACCAGGGCCGTGATGAGCTCACCCAAGGGAGCATTCGCAAAAATAGCGCTCACCAGCATAATGGGCACCAAGAAAACCAGAGTAATCACTAATATTGGGACAAAAATCTGCCACCAGCGATTCTTAGTCAACGCCCAGCTGACTTCCATGGCCTCAGTCGGCGACTTACGCTCTAGCATGACCTCGTACTGGGCCGCAAACAATCGTACGGATAGATAAATTCCTGGAATCAGCAAAAGCGCAAAGCTTGGTATCAAAATTACAAGCAGCAGTAGCGAGGTCAAAATAAGTTGACCAGCACGCTGCCACGCCATGGACAGGGCCGTGCCGATATCCATCTTTTCCCCTGACAGGGCACGATCAACCAGCACAATACTGGCTCCGCCCAAAATAGGTCCAATTAGAATCGCAAATGCAAAGCTAAAGGTAGCGCTTAGCGCCGGAGTCGGCATCAGCAATGGCAGTACGTTGGCAGGCAAAGCCAACAGCGCAACCGGCACAAAAACCGATCCCACTCGGTTGAAGGCAGTGCGTAAAATTTCTCCTGGCCTTAAAGACGGCTGTGTCATAAGTGTGTCTCAACAATATTTTCAATTGCTAACACTTTCTAGGCTACCCTCGCCACCAAGGATCCTCGGACGCGGCGTTTGAAAACGCAACATAGCTTTGGGGGTTGCAGGTCCCTGATATCTTTTTTGGCCAATCATCAAAGCAGTTGGCCAGCGGCATATATTTGATGCAGCAACGTTAGCCAATTAGCCCAGCTAAGCTACAGCAGATGCAAAAATTTATCCTCTTTACCCAGAGCTTTGACCGCTTGCTTAATTTCTTGAGTGCGGTCTTTTTTGACAATCAGCGTTGCTTTGCCATCTCGAACTACCACCACATCTTCTAGGCCAATGGTAACCACCACTTCCTCTTCATCGGAGGAGTAGACAATACAGCCATTGGTATCGTGGGCCTGGTGCTCACACATATCAACATTGGCAGCGTCGCCCTTCATCAAACGCTCGATGGCATTCCAGTCGCCGAGGTCATCCCAGCCAAAGTTGGCGGGCATTACATAGGCTTTTTGGGTTTTTTCCATAACGGCGTAGTCAATACTGAGCTTTTCTAGCTCGGCGTAGGCATCAACGCCCTTGGCCAGTAGCGGACCCATCAGCTCTGGGGAATAGGTTTTGAGTTCGCTGATCATCACCCCAGCAGGGAAAATAAACATACCGCTATTCCAGCTGTAGCGACCGCTCGCTAGGAACTCCTCAGCCACGCTGCGCCCTGGTTTTTCGGTAAAGCGGCTGACGCGATACGCCGCTAGCTCACCATATTGTCCCGTCTCGTCGCCCTGCTCAATGTAGCCGTAACCGGTCGCCGGGAAGGTGGGCCGAATGCCAAGGGTCGCAATGGCCCCCTGACTCTGGGCCAGGTCGGCCGCCCCGCGAATAGTAGCGCGAAACTTGGGTTCATCGGTAATGTAGTGATCGGCGGGAAAGAAACATGCGATCGCATCATCCCCATGCCGTTTAGCCACCTCCAGCGTGGCCCAGGCAACAGCGGGGGCTGTGTCACGCCCCTGGGGCTCCACCAAAATATTCTCCACAGGCAGCTCCGGTAGCTGCTGTTTGACCCCTTCTGCCAAATGGGCAGCCGTAATTACCCACAGCGAGTCCCAACTACCGGCCAGCGGCAGCAGGCGGTCGGCTGTAGACTGCATCAAACTACGACCGCTGCCGTCTAAACACAAAAACTGCTTGGGATGCTTGAGGCGGCTCACGGGCCAAAAGCGCTCCCCCTTACCCCCAGCTAAAATAATTGGCACTAATGTTGGAGTTTGGCGGCTAGGTTGTGTCATTTTTTACTTAATCAAGTTAATTTACAACGTTAAAATGAAGCACTCATACAGAATTCTGAACAATATTAGCGATTACTCAAAATACACGGGCCATAAACAGCTTAATATTAGTTAACTTCTCACCTATGTGTAGACCGTACGAATGTTGAACCGTCTGCCAGCAGGGCCAACCCACGTGAAGCGTTAACCAAAGCCAGCCATGTTCCGACCTGCAATTCGTGTCTGACCTGCAATTTAGGAGACCGTAAGTTGATGGTAGGGACCGCTGATAAATTCCCTGCTCGCCAGTAGTATTCCTCCCCGAGCACGTTAACAAGTACTCTATGTCCTCCTCCTTGTCACCCCAGTCAGAGCCATCTTCGCCAGAAGACAATACGGCTGAGTCAGCTCCGCCGTCTCACTCAGAGTCCCAGTCAGACAATGCGGCTGACCTGACTCCGGTAGCCAAGTTGGAAGCACACCAGCCGGAAACTGAGGCTGAACCCACTCCGGAATCTCTATCAAGTCCTGAATCATCCCAGTCCGATGTCACACCTGAGATAGCTCCAGTAGCCAAGCTAGAGTCCTCTCAGCCAGATACCGAGGCAACCCCAACATCTGCGCTAGACACCGAGTTGGGGTTGCCTCACTCGGACACCGCATCAGATAACCCATCAGGAACCACAGCCGAAGTTGCTGCAATCTCGTCGTCAGGCACAAAAATAGAGTCGTCGTCGCCGTCCGAGGCTAAAGTCGATGCCGCTCCGATAGCCGCCCAGGAGGAGGCCCAAGCTGAGCCAGCCGTACTATCCCAGCTGGAGAGCACCTCGCCAGACTCTGCGACCACACCCAACCCTATATTCCCAGCAGACTCAGCAGAATCAGAAAAATCAGAATCTGCTGCAGCCGAAACGATGGCACCCCAGCGCCGCTCACTGGTGGGTAACGCCCTCAGGTTACTGGCATGGACTGGCATTTTTGGCACCACGGCGGTGGTCTCTGCGGCGGCGGGCGCAGCCTTAATGCTGACGGTGCCCATACCCAATGGCAATCAGGAAGTACCGGCAAACCCACCGCTCAGTGAGCTTTGGAAATCGGGCTTTCGCTACCAGGTATCTCGTCCGGTTACCCTTTTGCTCATGGGTCTAGATGAAGCCCTCGACATAGAAGGGGCGTCTCCAAACGACTTGGTTGGCCGTACCGACACCATGCTGCTAGTACGCATCGATCCTGAAACCGAGTCTATCAACATCATGTCTATTCCACGGGATACCCGCGTGGAAATTCCAGGTCACGGCATCGATAAAATCAACCAGGCCAATGTCGAAGGCGGAGCAGAGTTAGCGGCTCAGACTGTTAGCTATAACTTTAATCAGATTGAGATTGACCGCTACGTTCGAGTCAGTACGGCTGCTTTTCGCGAAATTGTCGATTTGGTGGGTGGGGTAGAAGTCTTTGTCCCAAAACCCATGCAATATGAAGACAAAACCCAAGGTTTGGTCATTGATCTAGAATCCGGTTGGCAAACCCTCAACGGGTCAGAGGCGGAGCAGTTTGCCCGGTTTCGCCAGGATAGCCTAGGGGATATTGGTCGAGTCCAGCGACAGCAGATTTTGCTCAAAGCGCTGCGCGATCGCATGATTAACCCTAGGGTCGTCACCCAGCTGCCACAAATTATCCGCGTTCTGCAAAGCCATATTGATACGAATCTATCGATTGAAGAAATGCTGGCTTTGGCTGGCTTTGGCCTACAGCTAGACACAGAAGCCCTCAACATGGTGATGCTGCCAGGGCGCTTTAGCAGTCCTCAAGAATATAGAGCCAGCTACTGGATTGCTGATACCAACGGCACCAATGACGTCATGCAGCAGTTTTTTGATGCGGAACCCGCTGCCATGCTGGCCAATGATGCCCCTAATCGCTCCATCAGTCGTCTTCGCATAGCCGTCCAAAATGCATCCGGTGAGCCCGACAGGGCTCGGACCGTGGCCGACCACTTACGCAATGAAGGTTTTCGCAACGTCTACGTCATAGAGGACTGGCCTGATAGCCATCATCAGACAGCTGTGATTGCCCAGCGAGGCGACCTCAACGGCGCAGGGTTTGTAGAGGCCGTACTCGGTACGGGCAAAGTTGTAGCTGACTCGACCGGCGATCTTGACTCCGACATTACCATCCGCGTTGGCAATGATTGGACCGAGCCAATGCTTCAGCTTCAATAAGCCAACGCTTGCATCAGCGGCTCCCAGCCCAATACCTCTGCCATTAAAGCTCGATAGCCCAATACATTGGGATGGAGCCCATCGCTGCACAACCGCTCATTCCGCCAGGATTCGCCTTGGGCACACCAGCGCTGATAAAGATCGAGATACGGAATCTGGCGGGTCCCACAGGCGTGGCGGGTAATTTGATTGTAGTGGCGCTGATCGTCGTTGGAAAAATGGAGCATATCCGCGTAGGGCATGGCCACCTCATTAACAGGAATCATCCCGACAAAAAAGGTAGGGCACAGGCCCTTAGCCTGATCTAGAACATCGTGCAAAGCTCGGGTAAACGTCACCTCGTCGGTCATGGGACGACCGGTGGGTCTCCCCAGTCGGGCGCAGTCATTTAACCCCACTGAGAGCACCAAAATATCTGGCACTCGGCGACGTAGCTCGCCCCGCAGCTTAAATTCACGCTCTAGCCTGACAGACACCTGCTGGGCTCCATCACCCCGGACCCCAAGATTGTAGATAATCGGCCCTGGCTGCTCCGGATCCATCCACTGGCGACGCAACCGCTCAACCCAACCGCCACCTTCGGTATCACCGTAGCCATAGACTAGGCTATCGCCCATCACGACTACCTGTTTTGGGTGCGTGGCTTGGGATTGAGCAGTCGGGGAAACGGCAACACGAGCAGCAAGAGCAGCCATAGAAAATGTACAAAACCAACTAGCGGGATAATTAAGAGGATGGGCACTAGCCCTACTGACTAACCCTGTAAGGGTAGACCCTCGCAAATTAACATTTTGTACCGCTTATTTTCAAATCTTCACGCTACCTGGTCAAAGAAATCTGCCCTGAACAAAACCCAGGGTGCGATCTCACCCTGGGTTAAGAGTATCCAATATTAAACTCACCGATTAGCTCATAGCAGCACTGCTACGACCATAGGCTTGCTGCACGTCGTATCTAGCCTTGCCCTGAATGCGACTACCACCACCCACGGCATCTAACGGCATTCCTACACCTACAGCAGCTCGGCTCAACAAAGAACGCTGTCGATTGGTCACCGCATGACGATTGCAAACAACTCGAAGCCGAGCGGATTCTTGAACAGACATACCATTAACCTCCTATAGATGTATATGAAAGGCACCGTTTCGCAACGACTGTGCACTTTACGATTCAATTATAGATAAAAATTCCGTATATTTTGATACTTTTTAAGATTTATCTTTGCGAAGTCTGACCCCTTTTTTATCCATAGCGATGGCCCCAGACCATAAAAAAGCGCCAGCCCAAAGACTGACGCTAGACCGACAAAGGGTCGCCAATGCTAAATACTGGCTTAGCAGTCGTAATAGAGCGCTATCTCATAAGGGTGAGGTCGAATATCCATCGGAATTACCTCAGTATCAAGCTTGTAGGAAATCCAATTCTGGATAAAGTCTTCAGTAAAGACACCGCCTTGGACCAAAAACTCATGGTCGCTTTCCAACGCCGACAGCGCTTCCTTGAGGGAGGCGGGCGTAGAGGCAATCTTAGCTAGCTCCTCGGGGCTAAGCTCGTAGATATCCTGATCGATCGGAGCAGGTGGCTCAATCTGGTTTTTAATACCGTCGATACCGGCACACAGCATCGCCGCAAAGGCAAGGTAGGGATTAGAAGTAGGGTCAGGACAGCGAAACTCCAGACGCTTCGCCTTGGGGCTATCACCAGACAGAGGAATGCGAATAGCCGCAGAGCGGTTGCCGTTGGAGTAAACCAAGTTGACCGGTGCTTCAAAACCGGGAACCAGACGTTTGTAGGAGTTAGTGCTGGGGTTAGAGAATGCCAGTACGGCTGCAGCATGCTTCAGCAGACCGCCAATATACCAGGTGGCAAGCTGACTCAGACCAGCGTACATATCACCGGCCATGAGCGGCTGACCGTCTTTCCAGATGGACTGGTGGGTATGCATACCCGAGCCATTGTCCTCAAACAGAGGCTTGGGCATAAAGGTAACGGTCTTACCGTACTTTTTGGCAACGTTTTTGATGCAGTACTTATAGGTCATCAACCAGTCGGCGGCTTGGATCATTTCACCAAAGCGAAAACCTAGCTCACACTGGCCGCCGGTGGCTACTTCATGGTGATGCTTCTCAATGGGCACACCACAGTCAGCCATGGTCAACAGCATCTCCGTACGCATGTCATGGGAGGTGTCTGTGGGAGCAACAGGGAAATATCCCCCCTTATAGGCAGGCTTATACCCCAGGTTGCCACCTTCTTCTTCACGCCCTGTATTCCAGCGGCCCTCGACGGTGTCCACATAGTAGTAGCTAGAGTTCGACGTGGTGTCAAAACGAACATCGTCAAAGATGAAAAACTCCGCCTCAGGGCCAAAGTAGGCAGTGTCGCCAATGCCGCTGGTATTCAAATAATCCAACGCTTTCTGGGCAATGACACGGGGACAGCGGTCGTACCACTCCCCGGTCCGGGGCTCTTTGATCGAGCACACCATGCTCAGAGTGGGTTCCTTCATAAAGGGGTCAATCCAAGCCGTAGCCGGATCGGGAACCATGGCCATATCGGATTCGTTGATGGCTTTCCAACCGCGAATACTCGACCCGTCAAATGCCACCCCGTCAGTAAAACTACTCTCATCAATCTGGCTACGATGCACCGTCAGGTGTTGCCAGATACCTGGCAAATCAATGAACTTTAGATCAATCATCTGAATGTCTTGATCTTCAATCATCTGCAAAACTTCTGCAGCAGTCTGAGCCATGGATTACTCCTTATGTTGTGCATTCACTAGTAGCCGTCTTGAAACTTTTTGAGAAACCTGTGGGCTTTTTAGTATGAACAGGCCAACACGCCGAACGGCCAAGATATTAAACAACAGGCATGACTAAAAGTGAGAACCTTTTAGGAATTTTCCACATTCCCAAGTAGGAAGCCATATCAGTCAATCGCCCCGGTCATACGTCCTTGAACTCTGGGAGAGCACCAATCCGTCTCTACGACTTTTGATAACGGCTGAGAATCAAAAAATCAACCCACCTGCTGACAGAGCAACCGTGGTAATACCAGTATTTGCTTTGCCTAGGCTTGGATGATCCTAGAAACAGTAATCCCATGATTTTGTATCTCTTGCTACGAATTAAAGGTTTCTCTAGCAAGCTGACCGGGAAACAGAGGATCTCCCGTCGTTAGAGCGCTGAAAAGCTTAAATGAATCAAGCAGTCCCAGGCATTTCGACCCGCTACAGATTTAAACTGGTTTCATTACGAAAGATTGCGTATTGTAAAAAATAGATGGGTCTACCCGCCTCTAAATTGGGTAAAGCGCCTGCTGTTTAATCCACCGTGGTAGACTAGCCTGTGGCATTTAAGTGCCGAGAAACGTTGTCGCTGAATGGGTTTCAAGATTTATGTGGCAGCGGCAAGACACTTGAGGGGATGCTTGAGTAAGCGGTAGGAGCGTGCCTGCTTGTGTTCTCATAGTCAGGCCACACCCACCTGTTTAACCAATGGGTTTGTGCGGGGCTCTGCCCCTTAGTCTGGTTAAACGTCCCTACTTGAGTTTTTGAGTCGCACATTAATCGCACTGGGAGAAAGGTTTCATGCGGGATACGGTGACGGGTTTAATTAGTACCTACGACATCACAGGTCGCTACCTTGATCGCGACGCTATAGATTCTTTGACGACTTACTTTAATAGCGGCACCGATCGAGTCAAGGCGGCGGCTTATATCAGCGCCAACGCCTC
>JBCCAQ010000122.1:0-14705 GCA_039814735.1 Cyanobacteria bacterium P01_A01_bin.15 | reverse complement strand
CACATACAGCGTAGGCACAATCTCAACTGAATTATCAGCAAAATAGGTAGTGGTCGCGCCTAGGGGCTGATAGGTATTTTCTAAGGATTTGTTTGTTGAAAATAAAACAATGCCCTCTTCTGTCAGAATTGATACCTCTGACATATTGGGTTTGGCGGAAATAATATCTTGCAAATATAGGGACAGCTTTTGATAAGCGTCCTCTTCTAGGTCAGTATTAGACAATATCTGCGTCTGCGTCTGTACTTCAGGCAGACGAGCCAAGAGTAAAATATCATTCCGCTGGGTTTCAAACCACTCAGTAATCTGTTCCTCTTTGAGAATGGCGGCTACACTTAGACGTGCAAACAGAGACTGTTTGAGGGTTTCCCGCGCTGAAAAATACGTACTGACTGAGATCGTTAGTACAGTAGCCACAGATAGGAGTGATAAAGGCGTAATGAGCCTAAGCAACAGGCTTTTCTTTCGAGTTTTCACGCTTCTTATTTAAATTAATTTGGTAGGCTTTGTCGTTGGTAAAAATGACACCCCGTCAACTGATTGAGAAAGCACTTCACACTATTGCCAAGTATCAAATATCTGCTGAATCGCCATAATAGCTTCGTCTGCGGCTGCACTAGCGTCCAATTCATCCAGGGCTATTTTTCGAATTACCTGACCCCAAACATTTTGAGCGGCTACTTCACCATAGGCTGGATTCAGAACCTGATAGGCTGGCCGAGTATTTTGCAGCTGTTTTACCGCGACAGAAATATGGGTATCTCGCTTGTCCTGCCAAAATGGATCGGCAAACAGCTCTGGCATAACTGGCAGGTAGCGACCTTGGGCCCCTTTGGTGTAAGCTAGCAAATTTTTAGGCTGGGCCAGAAAGGCTAGAAACTCTTTGGCTGTCTCTTGCTGTATTGACTGGGCCAAAATAAAAGCCTGCTTAAGTTCGACCACATAGCGCATGGAACTGCCATCGGGTTTACTTGGCCATTCAACGGTTGCCAGTTTCTTGTAATAGGTTTCCTCGTCGCTACGCTGGGAACCTGGAGCTGAGAGGGTATGATTAACAGTCATCAAACTTTTTCGACTCAGCAGAGATACATTGTTGCCGGTATTATCCCAGTCAATCGAGTCAGGAGGAACCGTTCCATTCTTAAAAAAGCGCGTGTAGTCTTCAAGGGCTTGGATCAGGGCCGCTCGATTAGATACCCCAGTATCTGAGGATTGAGCCCCAAGGACTAAATTTCCAGCTTCGTCAAGAATCCGAACATTATGGGCTTCTAAAAACTGTTCAAAATTATTGTATGTATCCAGGCTGAGTGACATGGGCATGCCGACGCCGTAAATATTGCTGTCCTGACCGGTCTGGAGAACCGGGTGAACCTCCTGCCAAAAATCCCAAAAAGACCGCCAGTTTTTAGGAATGGTAATCCGCCGTTCTCCGACAGCATTGATTAACAAATCCTCCCAGTAGTGAATATGGATAGCCGACTGCATTAGCGGTACAGCATAGTAACTACGCCTCCCCGTCGCCTTGTTTTGGTAGTTGACGCCCTCTAAAACATCACTTTTGTAATAGTCTTGAACTGACTGAATAATATCGGACACATCAACCAGTTCCCCGTCCCACGCGAGGCGAGGAATAGTTGTCAAGTCGGCTACACCAGAATAAAACACATCAGGAATTTCCTCAGCGGCATCACTGCTGCCGAGAGCCCGTTCCAGCGCCGTTAAAATATCCTTTTGGGGAATGACCGTGAGCTCGACTTCTACGCTGCTCTGGGTTTTCCATTGCTCAACAATTTGATTGAGCGCATCAATCTCTTCCGGATAAAATCCTTCCTGCCACCATATTTTGAGGGGTCTTTTAGATGAGACGGTGGGGTTGCTGGGTGACCGCTGCGCAGCGCTACAGCTAGCAACCGCCCCCCAGAGTCCCCATATCAATAGCTGTGTAAATTTACGTCTTTCCATAAAAATAATATCTCCCATCAGAACTTACTTTGTCGTAAAGACTTTGTTGTTTAACTAAGTACTGAAATCCTAAAATTTAGGAATAGAGGGATAAAAACCAAACCACAGAATCTAGAGAACTCAACGGTGGAGCACTCTAAAAACTATCTGGAATAGCTTTAAATAATCACCTGTGAATCAACACCTATCGACATACAAACACCCTTCATCCTCATCAAGCTATCGAAATCATTTTTTATAAGGTTTGAATTCATAAAATGCGCTGCCTTGAGCGGCGCACCTATAGTCAAAAGATACTCGCTTGCATCATCCACAATACATTTACCGGCCTGGGCAACCCAGGTCAATATACAAATATCGTGGCGCTCTGGAAAATCAGATCCCCCTTGCCCCCAGAAACGCTTAGCAACACCGACAATAGAGCAGACAACTTCCTCGTACATTAGCTATACGATTTTTCAAGTATCCGATGCAAGTTGCATGAAACGAACATTATAAAAAATAATACTTGATTGTTCCTGTCTTAATATTTTGCGTATCTCCTTTTACAAGCTGATGGTTGTATTGTTATTTCTTCAAAGGTAACAACGGATGCAGCGGCGGTTTGACCACCCCCACTTCCAAAATAGTTTGCGTGTATTAACCTAGACTTTCCCATCTAACTGTTCAGGGCTGTCAGTATGTCTCAGGAAAACTAAATCAAATTATGATACCAAAACCAGGTGCCCAGCATAAATCTTTAGAGCAGTGAGCCCAGACCGGGACCGGACCAGACAATCACGGCAACACCGTAAATATTCTGGCCCGGACGATGTATTTTTTGACCGTGTTACTGCTCTGTGAGCTGCTCGAGTAGCTCTCCTAACCGTTTTTGGGCAGCTCCATAGGCCAGCCAGTCGCCAGCCTGCAGGGCCTGTTGACTTTGGGCATAGGCATCAAGCGCCGACTCTATTAGGACTTGCTGAGTGGCACTGGGGGCTGGGGTGGGTGGCACAGGCGTCTCAGGGGAGGGTGGAGCCGTCGTTTCAGGTGGTGAGGGCGCAGATGAGCGCTGACCAAATAACTTGGCAAGACTACCCTCTAAGGTTGTCTCCATCACAATTGAGTCTTTGTAGGCCAAAATCACCCGCTTGAGTTCTGGAATCGCATTGCTATTATTATTTTGCCCCCGCGCCTGCAGATAGACAGGTTCCACATAAAGCAGCGACTCCTCAATGGGAACCACTAGTAGATCGCCCCGGAAGACTTCTGATCCCTCTTGGTTCCACAGCGTTAGCTGCTGAGAGATTTCGGTATCTTGGTCAATGCGAGAGTCAATTTGCCGGGGGCCATAGAGAAGTGCCTGGCGGGAAAACTCATATACCAGCAGTTTGCCATAGTTGTCTCCGTCGCACAAAACGGTCATCCAGGCCACCATATTATTTTTGCTGACAGGGGTAAAAGGCACAATCAGCATAAATTCCTCAGCCTCAGCTTTTGGAAGCTTCATGATGACGTAATAGGGTTCCAGGGTTTCTGAACTTTCTTCCCGAGCAATTTGGGTAGGGAAGTCCCACAGATCTTCCTGGTTGTAAAACACATCTGGTCGATCCATATGATAGGCCCGATAGATCTGGGTCTGGATCTTAAACAACGTCTGAGGATAGCGAAAGTGGGCCTGCAGGTCCGGTGAAGCATTGTCTAGCGTATCAAACAGGGTGGGAAAGCTCTGCTGGAAGGAAGCGAGGATCGGATCGGAGGAATCAACAACATAGAGATGCAGGCTACCGTCATAGGCGTCCACCACCGCTTTGACCGGATTGCGAATATAGTTGGTCCCGGCTCTAACGATACGCTGCATACCCTGACCTTGCAGCACAGCCTGAATATCTTCACTACGCCATAGGGGTTCAGAGTAGGGGTAGCGATTGCTGAGGGTATAGGCATCGACAATCCACTGTAGACGCCCGTCGATAATAGCTAAATAGGGATCGCTATCGAGGGCGAGAAATGGCGCAAGCTGGCGAATACGGTCTTGAATAAGCCGATGATAGTGGATACGCGAATCGCTCCCCAGGGAGTTGGATAACATCAGCTGCCAGTCGCCTAGGCTATAGGCATAGGCCAGCCGCCGCAGAGATGAGCCGATGGGTACACCGCTGAGGCCGCCGTAATTGTACTGGGCGTTGTCATTACCCAGGGGATAGTCAAATTCTGCCTGGTCGGTCCCGGTCAGAATGTAGCGATCGGTGGCTTCACCGTAGTAAATTCGAGGCTGCTCTATGGTGAGATCAACGGAGCTTGTGGGAGGCAAATCCTTGATAAAGAATTCGGGCAGACCGTCCTCTGTAACTTTGTTGACTGGACTCATGGCCAGCCCATAGCCGTGGGTATAGATAAGGTGCTGGTTAACCCAGGTTTGGGCCTGGTCCGGTAGGGCATCGTCGATCAGCTCGCGCGGGGACAGCATGATCTGACGATAGTCACCGTTCAGGGTGTAGCGATCAATATCGACGTCTTGGAATCTATAGTAGGGGCGCAGGGTTTGCAGACTGTCGTAGGTGCTCTGCAGCGGCCGATAGTCCCACAGACGAATATTGTCGATGGTGGCGCTATTGCGATTTAGGGTGGCCACATCTAGCTGATTTTTGACCTCGAAGGGCTGTTGCTCAACCTCGGTGAGATTATACGCCTGGCGGGTTAGCTCAATATTGTCGGCGATGTAGGGGGCTTCTTTTTGTAGTTCGTTGGGTTCAACAACAAATTTTTGTTGCGCCCAGGGATAGACACCGGTAATTAGCAAAAATACGGCTACGTACAGGCTAATGGCCGTTAGGGGCAGCAAAAACCCACTGCGCCATAGGGAGGCTAAAAATAAAACACCAACGGCGATGGTAATAAACCCCATGATGCCGTAGGCCTGCATGCGGGCATTGACATCGGCGTAGCCAGCCCCAAAGACCACCCCTGTGGGCGAATAGAGCAGCTCATAGCGTCCTAACCAAAAGCCAAGGGCAAGGACTAGGGCAAGACCCGCCAATAGAACGCAAAGGTGGGTTTTGACTTCACCCGTTAGAAAATATTTCCAGCCTCGTTCCGGTCGGATTTCTCCTTTAAGACCGTAGATACTGGCCGCGAGGACCAAGCTCCACACCAGCAGCTCTGTGACGGTCCTATGGAGGTCTTGGTATAGCGGTAGTTGAAATACATAAAAGCTAACTTCACGTCCGTACAGGGGATCTTGATGGCCAAAGTCCACCGGATGGAGAAACTTGAGAACACCTTCCCAGGTTTCGACCCCGTTAACGGCGGCGGTTAGGGCTAAGAGGGTAATAAAACCCAGGCTGACATAGCGGATCAAACCGGGTAGGTAGGGATCCCACTGGGGATTTTGCACCAGTCGCAGCGGCCGCTCGCGGGTCAGACGCTGGGCTACGGCATAGTTAAAAAATAGGATGGCCCACCAGCTGGCAAATGATAGGATTGCGATCGCACCCTGCCACCGCAGCCGAGTCCATAGCACATCAGCAAATCCCACCGACTCAAACCACCACACCTCCGTTAGTGTATGCACCAACGACCCGGAGACAGCAATTGTCAGAAACCCCCCAAGAATTAGCCATAGCCACTTTGCACTCATGCCCTAGCCCATCAGATAACGCTTAAAAAGCTTAGCGCAAGCCAACGAACCTCAGAGCCTTATTTTAAAATGTCTCACAAGGGAGCGCCAAGACCCCATCAATAGGAACTGGCCATCCTTAGCGCTAGGGCTACCGATCCAATTAGACCAGACGTTAGACAGGACGCCACACAATAGTCTTCCGCAGAGCGTCGGCTCCAACTGACTCTTGGGTAATTTGGGTATTAGCCGGATTGGCGCGGCTAAGCCACACAATGGATTCATCCAGGTTTAGCACCGTTTCACCTTCCTCGGTGGTGATAGTCAGGACCGGTCGATTGACCGTAATACTGTTGATGGGCAGCCAGCCAGACTGACCTTGCACCAGCAAGTCACGACTGTGATCGTGGCGAATAAACAACCGCCTCAATACTCGCCAGTCCTGCCACAGCCGCTTGGCACTGTTGCAGTTTAGATAATAGTCAGGTAGAACCTCAAGCGGTAAATATTCACGAACAGGGCGATAGCTAACGGTGGCATACCCGTTCTCAACAGACTGAAAGACAGTGTTCAAAGTAGCATACGCAACCTTGAGTAGCGCTCTCCATAGACTCAAACCTACAGAGCGGTCACTCTGAGACGACCAAACCCCATCGCAGGGGATGGGGCTGTTGATCAAAAGCATTCGCTTGAACCAATTTTTAACGCGGTACAATTTGGAACTCCTATGGCCTATTGACCTTGACATAGTTCAGCATTCTGTCAAAGCATCTGTGGACAGGAAAAAAACACAAAAAAAATTTACTAGTTCCGTATTTATACGGATTCCAATGGTCAGACATCTATGGGTAAACCCTATTCCTGATATTATCCCTGACATCAGTTAAGAGCGGTCTGCCAATCCCCTAAACGCCCATGACCACTATCATTCGCCTGCCTCAAACCGCCGATCTTGAAGCCCTCACGCAGCTTTATAATCACTATGTTCTAAATACCACCATCACCTTTGACATAGAACCCTACACCCTCGACCAGCGACGGGAGCACTGGTGGTGTCACTACGCACCCCGGGGTCGCCATCGCCTCTGGGTAGCGGAGAAAGATCAGGTGGTAATAGGCTATGCTAGCAGCAGTAAATTAAGGGAAAAGGCCGCCTACGACACCTCCGTCGAGACCAGCATTTATCTATGCCCAGAGGTCCAGGGGCAGGGTATCGGCACACAGCTCTACCGGGCCTTGTTCCGTTCACTGGCAGAGGAGGATGTCCATCGGGCCTATGCGGGCATCACCCTACCAAACCCAGGGTCCATCGCACTTCACCAAAAATTTGGTTTTCACAGCGTTGGCTGTTATCGGGAAGTAGGTCGGAAGTTTGATCGGTATTGGCATGTGGAATGGTTTGAAAAAGCGTTGCCTGCCGCCGATGTTTTCTGAATACCTTTGTAGAAACTGAATGATTATTAATATCGTTATGAACAGTTGATATCCATGCTGAAAGTTATTGTGGGGCACAGTAACGATCCTGACTCAGCGTTTGCGATCGCAGAAGTTTTAGCCCAGTGTCATCATCAGCTAGCCGACCTCCAGCCCAAGGCGGCTCTGCTGTTTGCTGCTCCAGACTTTGACCACAGGCTAATTTTACAAACGATCCACCAGCACTTTCACGATTTACTACTCATTGGTGGTACATCAGATGGTGAACTATCATCGACGCTGGGTGTTCAGCAAGATTCCATTGTTCTCACGCTGTTTTGCTCAGACGAGATTACCTTTAGTGCGGCTGTTGGCCGTCACATTTCCGAAAATCTCCAGGATGTTGTTTACAAAACCGTGGATGCTGCTCAACAAGCTCTCAAAGCGGAGATTCGTCTGTGTATCACCACCCCCGAGAGCCTCACCATCAGTGCTGTAGACCTCTTAGATAGCTTGACTAGCCGCCTAGGGGATACCGTACCAGTCATTGGAGGCACTACCACCGATCAGTGGCAATTTGGGCAAACCTATCAGTTTTTTGGGACGGAGGTACTCAGCGATGCGATACCCATATTACTGTTGGCGGGAGATTTTAAGTTTGGATACGGCGTTGCCAGCGGCTGGACACCCGTTGGCAAAATTGGCACCGTTACCAAAGTTGATGGGAATGTGCTGTACGAAGTCAATGGTGAGCCAGCCTTAGATTTTTATAAGGGATACTTGGGCAATAGCCGCCCATCCCCCGCCTATCGTTTAGCTGTATTTGCACCAGAAAGCGATTACTGGTACATACGCACGTCCAATGGTACCTACAGTGAAACCGATGGTAGAATCGCGTTTTTTGCCGATATTCCTGCAGGATCAACGGTTCAAGTAGTCCGTGCCAATCGAGACGACATCATTGTAGCCGCAGATACATCTTTGCAATCAGCCCTAACCAACTACTCTGGAACCAATCCAGACTTTGCTTTGTTTTTGTCCTGTGCAGGCCGTTTACAAGTGTTAGGGACCCGTGCGGATGAAGTCTACAACATTGTTGAGCAGCGTCTGGGCCAAAAACCAACCTGCTGTGGGTTTTATACCTATGGAGAAATCGCCCCACTCTTCCCAGGTAAACGATCGCACTTTCACAATGAGACCTTTATCACCCTGCTGCTAGGGAGCCAATAGCTTCACCCTCGCCATGTCTGAAGACCCACGCCTGCTGGCATTAGAAAAAGAAAATAGGATTTTGCGTAAACAGCTGGAGAGATCTAAAACCCACCGGATCACGCTAGAAAACTCCTATGAAAACCAGCAGGCGCTCCTATTTAAGGTGATTCAGGGGCTAGAGCAGTCGTTAGCAGAGCTAACGTCAACCCAGCTGCAGCTAATCGAACAAGAGAAAATGTCAGCCCTTGGCAATCTAGTAGCAGGGGTGGCCCACGAGATTAATAACCCGATTTCCTACATTAGCGGCAACATCGCAGAATTAGAATACAGCCTCTCGGAAATTTTTGACCATCTCAATCTGTATCGGCATCAGTTTCCAGCTGGGGTACCTGAAAAGATTGCAGCCCATGCTGAAGAGATTGATCTAGCATTTTTGTCAGAAGATCTGCCAAAACTGATGGCATCGGTGATTGGTGGATGCGATCGCATCCATGCCATCAGTCGCAGCCTCCGAAATTTCTCTCGACTTGACCACAGCCACAAAATACTTTCTAATCTCCATGAGACTATCGACGACTCCCTCCTTATTCTCAAGCATCGGTTAAAAGCCAACAACTATCGACCGGCAATTACTGTCATCACCAACTACAGCGACATTCCGCCAATTCCTTGCTTTCCCAATCAGCTTAACCAAGTATTTATGAATATTTTAGTCAACGCTATTGATGCTTTAGATGGACATAGCCAGGGAAAACCCTATAGAACGTTAGAAACACATCCAAACCAAATCTCCATTACGACAGAAGTGTCTCAGCACTGCAAATTACCGGCTCAGACCTGTGCTGTAGTACGTATCACCGACAATGGTCCAGGCATTCCTGAACACCTGCACCAGAAAATTTTTGAGCATTTATACACGACAAAACAGATGGGCAAAGGCACCGGACTGGGATTAACCATCAGTCAAAAGATAGTCACTGAGCACCACGACGGCCACATTACAGTGGATACCCTACCTGGGCAAAGCACCCGCTTTTCTATCTACATTCCCTATCCATCGGACGCACCAGCAGACCGGTGAGCAACGTATTTTTATCCTGGAATACCCAGTCCCCAGCTGTTGGGCTGAGTCATTCTATCTATATCGCAATGGTCCTCAAATAGAACGGTCCCCTGTAGATTAGCCCCCCTCAAGTCAGCGCCCGTCACATCAGCATCCGTTAGGTCAGCATTGCCCAAGTTGGCTCCCTGGAGGTCGGCTCCCCGCAGGTCGGCCCCCCGCACATCAGCCGATTGTAAGCAGGCATTTTGCCAGTTAGTTGCACTCAAATTTGCCCGTTGCAAACAAGCAAAACTAAAATCTGCCCCGCTTAAATCGCTACCCTCTAAACAGACCGACGTTAGATTGGACCGAGCACCCACGGTTTTTAGTAACTGGCTCCAGCCGAGTTCTGCTTCAACAAGACAAGCACCCGATAGGTTACCGCCAGAAAGATTAACATTTTGAAGACAGGCCCCGCCAAAGTCTGCCTGGGGTGCCCAAACCCCCCAAAGATTGGCCTCCTTAAAACAAGCATCTTGAGCTGAAATATCAGATATATCGGCACCCGCTAGCTTTGCTCGACTCAGGTTTGCCGATGTAAAATCCGCCATCTGCAGATTGGCGCAGCTGAGATCCATCCCCCTGAGATCCGCCCAGTGGAAATCGGTCCACAGCCCCTGCAACCAGATTGCCACACTCTCTTGAAGATTGATGCCTGTGAGATTAGCTCCACTGATATCAACCCAAATCAGATCGGCGCAGGGAAGATGGCTGTAGCTAAAGTCTAACCCGCTAAGGTTAGCTCCACAAAAGGCCGCATGGGGTAGTCGAATATGGGAAAACCGACGCTGCGAACTGTGGTACTGCTCCCAAAACTGTTGAATATCCATACCATTGCTTTGAACAGCAGTATTCAAACGTTAGTTATCTTGAAGCTCTCTTTTTGCTCCACTGAGAGTCTATATTGCTTTCACAACAAAAACACTGCTGATTTATGCCAATATATAAACATTCTATATGGTAAGCATAAAAACATTTTTATACCTGTCGTCTCCGCAGGTCAGTTACCCTGTACGTTCTCCTGGCCATTACTGGGCTAGCGCGACCTGGAGAGATAGCTGAACCACCATGGAAACTTTTCTTCCTATTCTCACCTATGCCTCTGCTGGCAAGATCCAGTTGCCGTCAGGTAGGAAAACGGCTCCATCCGGTAGCTCATGTATGACATACACCCATGCTTCACCCATAGGCTGACCTGCTAGATTAAAAACCATTGACCGCTGACGTACGTATGATTCATCAGGGTCATTACAGTCAGCATAATACGAAGTCTCAGGGTTATTTGGATCATACCCTTCTAAATAATCCAGACCTGATAGGGCTCCACCACCAAGGGTAAGTAAACACCCCTGAACCCAGCGATCGCCCACCGTCATGGCAGGATACCCCAGGGCCGGTAGGTCATAGAGCAGGCCACGTACCTGGGCGGGCTCAGCCTTTTTGAGATAAGGCACACAAAACTGACGGTGATAGGTGCCCCCAGGCTTGAGAGTGCCATAGACAAAAACATCAATTGTTCCCATATAGCTCCCGTGACAAAAACGTGGCTGTGGCTAGGGGCCTACCCCAAAAATTAGCTATCGCTGTACAAAGCCTACTGGGCTAGCGCCCGATGTCCATGGTTTCGCAACTAACGGCCCAACATTGATTGTCTCTAAAAGGCAAGGTTATCCTGGTAGGCAGCGGTTATGAACTCATAATCGCAAAAGTTTTTTGAAAAAGAAGAGATAGAGGCAGCACATTTGTTTAAATAGCTGCCATTATCTTTCGAACTTGTGAATGACCATTGTCGGCAATGGCTGACGCTAAATACAAAAGACAGTTTTCCCCTTAATTCAGTCATCTGGGTCTATTCCCAGCACTCGCAGTTGTTCCGCTAGCTTGGCAGCTTTTGCCTCAGCCTGAACAGCCCGTTCAGCTCCTGTAAACAAGACTTTTCCATCCCTATCACACCACCGTAACCAGGTGCCTTCTACAGTCTCAAAGACACCTTCCCACAGCGTTAGTCCTAAACCTACCTGTGCCAGCCAAGGATCTTCTAAAAGCACATATTGCCCTTCCCGGAGACCAAATACCTGAAGGGCGTCATCACCCAACTGCCCCAACGGATCAAATACTACATAATAGGTAACCCCTAGCCGAGCATAGTCCTGTAGCATGCTGCCTAGCTCATCACCTTCCTTATTAGAAACAATCTCTATCACCACATCGGGAGACTTGCCAAACTCCCATACAAAATAAGTTCGGTTTTTCTTCTCCCGGAAATCTTGGGGAGCTTCCACATCCAGACTCACAAATACATCTGGCACAATAGGCGGACGACTGACCGATGAAAAAATACCAATATCCGCATCTGCCACAAGTGGACGATCCATACCTAAACTAGCCCAAGAGCTGTAGAGCACCTCAACGAGTAACCGCTGCAGCTTAGCTGAAAAGAAGTTGTCCACTGGGGTATCGTCCTCAATCACCAGACTGTCTACACTGGGTCGCAGCTCTAGATTAGGTAAGTCTGGAGTTATTTGCTGGCTCATTAAAAAGCTCCAAGGCAGCGGCTAACCTCTAGGGTAGCAAATGGGCTCGGTCCGCGACACCGTACCCATTCTTTTGTCTGGCTCTCAGTTACCCCCATTATGGCAAGGAGGAGGGTTTTGTAAAAATAGTCAGTAAATTAGGTCCTAATAGAAACTGATGTTTAGAACATTCAAATCCTGCTCGCATCCCCATTTGTTGTCGCATGGACTTGCTGTAAAGGCTAATTTCATTCGGAGAGACAGGCACATGCCATGTTCCTGCAGCAGCCGGATCTACCAGATAGCCCCCCCTCGGTCGAAGTACCCGACAAACCTCGGCAAAAACTTGTTCCGGCTCAGGATAATGTAGAAAGCTTAATGTGTTGAAACCCGCATCAAATTTTTCATCTGCAAAACGCAGGGGGACAACATCACCTTGGACAAAAATTAGGTGAGGTCGATGGCGATTAGATCGACGAGCCTGACGCAACATCTCAGGCGAAAATCCAGACCAGTCCCTTGTAGGTTAGGGTATTCAGCCGCCAGACGATTCAGTAACCGTCCCGTGCCACAGCCAATGTCTAGAACGTTGGGATGTTCGGGGAGTTCCACATAGTCCAACAGTCGTTTATGGGTAGCTTGGTAAAAGACTGATGGGAATATACAGTCATAAAGTGGTGCCCAACGATCAAATAGCTGTTGTTTTTTATTAGATGCAGCCATTAGCCCTCCGATCATTTTAACGACTTTTCAAAAACCGCAGACTCTAGGTGAAGATAATTCGACAACCAATAAACAAGGACATAAAACGGCCCCGTATCTAATAGCGCTGCTATCAGTTTAAATGAATAGCCGTAGCCAATAAACAACAGCAGCTGGGGCCACAGATCTCGCGCTGGGTCAATTGGTAAAACACCCGCAAAAAAGTGAGTTATTAGAATCACCGCCGAGGTATCCACCAGCTGACTCACCAGCGTTGATCCGTTGTTCCGTAGCCAGAGATATTTACCCTGGGTTAATTCTTTCCAAAAGTGAAACAGCTGTACATCCACAAACTGTGCCGTTAGGTAGGCAATCATTGACGCTGTTACTGTCCCAAATGTCAGATTGCGAATTTCAAAGAAAACAGGAACTCGACCTGCCGCATCTCGTACCAGCTCTCCCGTACTCGGGTCAAGAGATTCAAACCCAGGTAAAACGCCTCCTAACCACACAATAAAAACGACCCAAAGGTTAAGCAACAGCCCGACCCAAACTACCTGATTTGCCCGCTTGCGTCCATACAATTCAGAGATTAAGTCAGTACATAGAAACGTCAGGGGATACGGCAGTGCTCCAACCGCCACCGTCACTGCAAAATCATTCCATGTAAAGATGTTGACGAACCGACTAATGCCGAGAATGTTCAACATTCCCAAGGTACCAAGAAACAAACCGGAGAGAATTAAAAATACTAAATCACGGCGTCCCTGAATATGCTCAGGCACTGCGCTGGGAACAGCTTTAAATGTTGAGTCTTTGATACTGGCTGGCATGTATGTTGTGAAAAGATATCGTGAAAAAAGAGATTAGGGCTTTGATGATGCAGAGAGAGAGGAGATGCCATGGGGGTTTTAACCCATAGTGTCGACCTCCTCTATAAATCAATCAGTCCCACCCCACGTCCAACGGGGATTTCCCTCACGCATACCCTGATAAAGAATCACAGCGGTAAATCCATTGGCATCACTTACCCCAGTCATATCCAAGATTGCTTTTGCCTGCCCATCGCTCAGCTGTACACGAATGTAGGAATGGCCTTGAAAATCTTCGCCATCCAAGCTAACGACTCCGGCGGTAGCTTCACAATTTGCATAGTCTGGCTTTAGGGTGCCAGTCCAGGTAACGCTAAAATCATCCACCTGGGAAATGCTGATGTCAGTGGCAATCTCCCTCAGTTGGATCATCCCGTCGGTGGCATATCCACCTTGGGTGTAAGGTTGGGGCGTTTCATAGGCCACCACATTTTCAGGACAGTTTCCCAATGAGTCATTGCTTGGCAACACGCTGAGGTCAGCTTTCCTTGCCCATGCCGCTGTCCCCAGATGGCTTAACAGGCTTAGGGGCAATGCCCACAGTAATGCTGTGTTTACGTTCATCGATAACCCTCTGTCTTTAGAAAATAATCCTTTGGCCGTTGCTGATTTATGAGGTGAATCGATTAGTTGTATATAACAGCATTTTTCAGATGAAATCATCCCGAAAATCAGCAACGACATCCTTTATATAGCTAAAGACAGAGGATTCTGGCTCCCGGGCTGAGATGCGTGTCATTTCTTATCACATGGATGCTTGTATCTTGGCTAGCAATAAAAAATCGGGCGTTGCTAATACTTTGGAGAATTCAGCTGCAAAATCCTGACATGGTGCCCTTTCTTAAAATCGATTTTGCCTTTACAGCCGCAGCGACAAAATTTGAAGATTAAATATTTTGTGGCATTGAGCATACAAACGACGCAGATAACCCTTCCAGATGGGCGACGGACGACTAGAATTGATAGGACAATTCTGATTGAAAAATCTGGCAGAGCTGGCGAAACCGTTCAGCTGCAGGTGTAGTAGAACCTATTTAGTACCAAGGGGAACGTAAACGTGGAGTCTCGATATAACCCAGCAGACATCGAGAAAAAGTGGCAGCAGCATTGGGTTGAGCAGGGCCTGGATAATACCCCTGCTGACCCAGGGCAGAAAAAGTTTTATGCCCTGTCCATGTTTCCGTATCCTTCTGGCAATTTGCACATGGGCCATGTGCGCAACTACACGATTACGGATGTAATTGCCCGTGTTCGTCGTATGCAGGGCTATAACGTGCTGCATCCCATGGGCTGGGATGCGTTTGGCTTACCGGCGGAGAATGCGGCCATTG
>JBCCAQ010000023.1:0-32729 GCA_039814735.1 Cyanobacteria bacterium P01_A01_bin.15 | reverse complement strand
GTCCCACAGTCGAATCGTCTGGTCATCACTGCCACTGACCACGGTCTTGCCATCGGGGCTAAAGGCCACCGACCTAACAGAATCCGAATGCCCCTCGAAGGGCTCACCGATTCGGTTTCCGTTCAAGTCCCACAGTCGAATCGTCTGGTCATCACTGCCACTGACCACGGTCTTGCCATCGGGGCTAAAGGCCACCGACCAAACATAAGCCGAATGCCCCTCGAAGGGCTCACCGATTGGGTTTCCCTTCAAGTCCCACAGTCGAATCGTCTGGTCATCACTGCCACTGACCACGGTCTTGCCATCGGGGCTAAAGGCCACCGACAAAACAGAATCCGAATGCCCCTGGAAACAGCCCCGTTCACGGATTCGATTAATCACAGCCGGTAGATTGTTCTGCACCGATGTGAGCATGCGTCCATCTAGCTTTTGATCGCTAGTGCCCACCGCTCGAATGGCCCGTACCGCCGTTTCAGGGCGAGGTCGTGCTTTAGTCAAGTTCAGAATTTGCATCGCCTCTTCCCGCAGCTTCGCCTCCGTCAGCGCCCGTTCCAAAAAGGCCACCTGATGCTGTTCTCGCTGGTCGCTCTGCTGATAATATTGCTGCGTACTCTGGCCAAACTCTGTCTGCAGCGTGCCCTCCTGTTCCCGTACCTCTGCCAGTAGGCCCCCTTGCAAAAGGTATCCTTCCTGCTCTCCCTTTTGCCGCCATTCTTTTTCGCTATCTTCTACTCGCTGCACCAGCCGCCGCAGATCTCGATCCGCCTGTCGCCATTGAGCAAACCGGTCCCAGCCCCCCAGCAAGGCTTCATGGGCCAGGTCAATCCAAACCTTATCGGACTGTGTCGTAGCGCCATGATTCACCAAAGCCGAGGTTTCAAACGCATCCTCAACAGCTATAGCCGCCGCCCCCCGCACCAACAGTCGACCATTTACCAGTACATCGAGCACCCCGACAATCGTCTGCTGCTCCTGGGGCGACTGTCCCAACCCCAACACTAGCGGCTGCGGCTGCCGTTGCCGGGTATCCTTGGTGGTCATTCCCGTACGCACCAACTTTAAGCAAATCCGTCTGGCCCAATCTCGCTGCGTGTCAGATTGCAGCCGCAATCTGATGTCGGCAATAGTGCCCGCATAAATCGATTCGGCATGGGTATTCAACGCCCCCATCAGCCGCCCCATATTTCGATAGGCCCTTTCCGTCAGCACATGGCGCTCTTGGTCCCGCTGCTCCCACAGCTGGGTCAGGGCAAACTGCAGCAGGGGCAAACAGTTATTCTCCGTTGCCACATCTTCTAAAATCAGCTCCAACAGCCGCTCTTCAAAGCCATAGCCCTGTACCCCCGCCGGTTCCACAATGGCTGCCTGCAGTTCGTCATCATCCATCGGCAGCAGCAGCACCTGCTGGTGTTTGATTACCTTGCCAAAGTCTCGATAGGTCAAACACTGTTCAAAAAAATCGGCCCGCATTGTAGTCACCATCCGCAGCCGCGAGTCGGGCTGTTGGGTCAGTTCCACCAACAGCTGCAAAAACTGCCGCCGCCGCTCCTCCTGCTCCGGTGGACACACGGTAAAAATCTCTTCAAACTGATCGATTACCAGCAACAGATTTTCATCTCCCGGCAACAGAGCCACCGCCCCAGCCAGGTTGCCATTGCCCACCGCCAGCGCCACCTGAGATTTCTGACTATCCTGCCCGCACACCTGGGTCAGCACTCGACTAATCTCATTCACCGGGTCAATGGGCGAATCCCCTGGTTTAATTGCTGGCAGCACCCTCCACTGGGCCGATGTCTCCAATCGAGCCATTACCCCCGCCCGCACCACCGACGATTTGCCACTCCCCGACACCCCAATCACCGGCACAAATGACGACTGGCTCAGCTTTTGCAAAATTTCCTGTGTCGCCCTGTCCCGACCAAAGAAAAATTCAGCCGTCTTTTTTGTAAATGCATTTAGCCCCTGATACGGGTTCTCCTCTCGGATAGCCCTAGCGGTCTGCTGCAAAGGTTTTGCCCCTGGCACCAGCAGGATACTACTGCCAGAGGTTTGAAACAAAGGTCGCTGTCGTTTTTGGGTTTGCTGACCAAAGGCATCATTCACAAATCGCTGTAGATCAAAGCTGGTGACATCCCCATCTTTAGTATCCAGCCCCTGCCACAGCACCCGCGTTAGCTCGCTGTAGGGAACTTTGCCACCTGCTTCATAGGCCAGCTTATGATCTTGCGATGCCGCAATAAAGCAGCGATCTCGTGCCGACCCCTGCTCCCCCGGATTGGCCTCTTCAAAATTGAGCAGCTCACCCCCGTGGCAGCAGTCCAGCCACACTACCTGGGCCGCAATTGGGCTTTCCTGCAACAGCTCCCGCAGCCACTTTAGTGAAATTCCCCAGCGATCGTCCTCCGGGTCCACATCGCTAGCCGCTAAAAAGCCTTCTGTCCGTCTCCGGCTTGTTTTTCGTAACCCATGACCCGAAAAATACAGCAGCGCCGCATCCGGTTTGTTGCGTTGCGTATCCGGATAAAACAAATTCTCAATCGCCGCTTCTAATTCTCGCACTGTCAGCATTTTCTGCTGACTGACCCGCCGTCGACCGCTTTTGGTGTCAGCCTCCGGTAGCCGAGACACCTGCCAAAAGCCTTGGATCTCCAGCCGCTGGGCAATTAGCTCTGCGTCATTAGCGGGGGCTCCAAGCTGCTTATCTGCCGGCAAATGCTCATAATTATTAATCCCCACCACCAGAGCATCAAAATTCATCGCCAGCCCGTCAGCATTAGCACTGCCCCAATATAGTCCAAATCAAATTACATTGGGGCACCTGCTAGGGTAATTACAGAGCAACTAAACTTAAGCCAGCATTATCTTTGAGCACCGCTATTAATTAACCGATTTTCCACCCAAGCTGATAACGCTACAAAAAATACTATGGGCACAGTCAAACCGTTTCAACTCGATGACAGCACCATCATCTACGTCCAAACCAACGACGACATCGACACCACCGCAATCGCCCAGGCACTAGAAACTGATCCCAATAGCGATGCCCCCGAAGACGACCTAGAATTGCCCGCCCCCACTCCACCCGACTCAGATAGCGACGAAGAGCTAGAGGACAATAGGTCCCAAGCAAAAGGCTGGCAATACCCCAACCGCCATGGCGCAGCTGGCTCCACCGATCGATCCACCACGCCGTCAGGCCCTACCCCCGCCCAGCGAGTCGGCACCCTGGTCAAAGCCTATACCACCCACGTCATCAAAGATATCCGCGACACCGCCCTCACCGAAGTCCAGATCGAAAAAGTTGCCCTCGAATTTGGCATTGGCCTAGATACCACCGCCCAAATCCCCTACATTGCCTCCAGCTCAGCAAAATGTAGCATCAAAGTCACCATCGAATGTAAACTCACCCCTCCCCCAGCTGCCCAAGCCACAGCCCCATCCTCCAACCCCCCTTCACAGCCGCAGCCATAAACATTCTGACCACGAAAACAAGATTTACCACAAGAACCCACAATTAAACAAAGCACTGCCCCTTCTCCCTTTCCCCCTTCCCCCAAACAAACCCAGTCCCCTACCCACCCCCCAAACCTCAAACAATCCATCCCAACAGCTTGACGCATTGAGTTGTTGCCTGGTAGTTTTATAACCTGATGGCGAAAACGCCGTCTTTTACACCCAAAAATTTAGCCACGTGGGATGGCGGTGATTGCACCCACCACCACCCCACTGACCCCTGACTGATCATCCCAGTCCGGAGCTGTCGTTTATTGTACAGCCACCCCGGTCTGCCAACTGCCAGGGTGGCTGGATTTTTGGGCTTCTCTCGCCTGCTTTTGCAGGCGCACCCAACCAAGGAGCCCATATGACATTTTCTGACCCTACGGATCAGGCACCTCCCAACCTGCCCGCCGATTTTTCCATCACCCTGCCCACCGACGACGCCATTCGCCATATTCTGCTCGGCCCTCCCCACAGCATTCGCCAGACCATCCATCTGTTGCACAACCTGCGCTATGTCGAAACCAGCCAGTGGAGCCCGCTAATCGAGGTGCCCGACAATCGGCTGATCCTGACACCGGAGCGGGGGGAGGTGATCAGCCTGTTGGCAAAGCGGATGTAGGGCTCTCAGTAGCTGTCGTCTCAGTCGCCGTCAAGACCAAGCAGGACCCCGTTGCCCCGCCTACGGCACCCCTCCGAGGAGGGGAAGAATTGGCTGCCGGGTTCTTGATCCTGAGCTGATGGCTTGCCCTAAGAAAGCCACGCGATAGTAAAATCCCTACCTCAAAACTGTGTTGTAGTATACCCTCCCCTTAGTAAGGGGAGGTGCCGTAGGCGGAGGGGTCTCGGTCAACTGCGCCTACGGTCGAGACCCCTCCCTGACGGTTCCCCTTGGTAAGGGGAACCGTGTGTATACATCTTGGCAGGGAGCTTAAATCCTGCATTATTCCCCTCTAACTCTCTCTTAAAAAAGAGGGCACCAGGCATTATTCTCCCTCTTTTTCACCCTAAAAACGATCTGTCCCCTTGGACTGCAGCGTTTGAATAGACTGCAGCCACTGCCGACGGCTCACATGGTCAAAGGCCAAAATTTGGTCCAGGGGCCAGTGAAAATGATAGGCAATACAGGCTACCTCCTCCTGCAGCTGTTGGGAGGGGTAGCCTAGGACTCCCCCGTTGGGGATAGCTCAACGGAAAAATCATGCTGACAGTTGGGGCAATGGACCGGTAAAGCCGGTTTGGCCGACTGATGGATCTGTTCGTAAAACACCCTGAGATATTGAAAGTCGGGTCTATACAGCTCTTCTAGCAGCGTGGGTGTAATGGTTTCAAGATTCCCCAGTTGGGTAATGACAGCCGACAGCATCACCAGAGTGCCATAGGCCGGATCGCCCTGAACACGAGAATCCTTTAAACAGACAAGCTCATCTTTTGCCGTCGCCAGACGCATTCGTCCCTGGCGGTGGAGCATGCCCTGGGGATCTAATAATCCCTTGGGTAGAACAAAATCAAATTCGGTGGGGAAGAAACTGGTCATGGAGAACTGATGGGGGAAGGGGGAAGGGGTGTTTTGTTGTGGGTCTTTGGGTGGTGAGGCATTCACCCACGCCGGGTTGCAAACCCGCCGCTAATTGGGGGCTGTCCACTGAAGGGACAATGCTGGCTGTGAGACTGTGGATACGGAGCTTTCAGCGATCTCTTAACCCCCTTTAGCGGGTTTTGCCCAATTAGCCCTGCGACTTTCAGTCCAGGGTGGGCCAACGCTGCCTCGCTAGGTGCAAGCTTATCATTGCAACACAATAGGACAACCATCAGTCTCCCCGGTGGCCACAGCGCTAAGCTGAGTCAGTTCGCTGTGCTGCTGCTGGGCCAGCAGATTGTTGGGGTCAAGATTTAGCACCTGCTCAAATACCTGGAGTGCTTCTGGATAACAGGCGGCATTGACCAGGGTCATGCCTTGACCAACCAGGGGGGCGGCGCTTTCTGGATCGATCAGGGCGGCATTGGCAAAGGCGTCCCACACTTCAATCGGAGCAGCATTGGCTTGGAGGGAGATGGTCCCCAGGTTGTACCACACATCAAAGGACTCGCTGTTGTGGTCAATGGCCCGATTGGCGGCATATTCAGCACTGGATAAACGCCCTGAGTAAAATTCGGCAATGGCAAAGTTGGTCCATAGCCTGGCGAGAAACGGATCGGCCAGCAGCGCTCCCTCCACCGGTAGGGCGACATTTCCTGCCAGGTTATAGGGGTCTATCATCAGCTTAGGCTGCCACTCTTCATGGATATCGAGGGCTCGCTGGTAGGCGCTGCTGGCCTGTTCTGCGTGGTTTTGTGCCCACGGTGTTGCCGCATATAGGCTCAAAAAGATGGTGCCTTCGTTGTAGGCTGTGACCGCCCGTCTGCGTTGAAAGAAAATGGGTGACTCGGTATAGTCTCGGTTAAAGTCTTCTGAAAACAGGGGCAGCAGGGTTTGTTCCGCGTCGTAGGCGGCTTTGATGGCAACCTGGGCGGCGTCTAGCTCCCCCTGGTGCCATAGACCCACCGCCCGATTGTTCCAGCCGCCTGGGTAGTTGGGGTTAATGGCAATGGCCCGCTCGGCTGAGGCTAATGCGGCCTCATAGTCTTCTAGGCCAATTTGGGCGGCGCTGCGCTGGCTCCAGGCGACGACCGGTCCTAGCTGGTTCCAGTTACCGTCACCGGCTAGGGCCGTGTCGCAGGTGGCTAGGGCGGTTTCGTAGTCTTTTAGCTCATTGAGCACGGCGCACTGGTGGACCAGGGCCAGGGAATGGTCGGGTTTGATTGCGATCGCACCCCCATAGGCCGTCAGTGCCTGTGCGTAGCGGCCCAGCTGCTCCAGGGCCAGCCCCTGCTGAAACCACAGGGTGGCATCGTCGGGGTTCGTCGCCAGGGCCTGTTCGTAGGCGATCACCGCTTCGGCCAGGGAGCACTGGTCGTATAGCCCCAGCTCGGAGGCCACCGCACAGCGGCCCGCCTGCACCATCAGGTCATCGGGGGTCAGGGTGAGGGCGCGGCTGTAGGAGGCCAGGGCGGTTTCTAACCGGCCCTGGGCCTGGAGCGCTAGCCCCCGGTAGTACCAGGCCAGGGCCGGGGAGTTGGTCCCCCAGCTACCGTCGAGCCGCAGCGCCTGCTCACAGGTATCCACGGCGGTCTCCAGCTGGGAGAGCTGATACTGGGACGCACACTGGTAAGTTAGCGAAATCGAGTCATTGGGGGCCACCTTGAGCACCTGGCCAAAAGATGCGATCGCTTCGACATGCTGACCCAGGTGAAACAGGGCATGGCTGCGGGCAAACCAGAGGGCCAGGTTGTCGTCCTTGGGTTCCAGGCTAATGGCCTGTTCACAGGTTTCTTGGGTTTTTTGATAGTCGGTTTCGGTGCTCAACAGCAAACACTGCTCCGCCCAAAATTCAAAGTCTTCTAGCTCAAATCCAGCGGTTTGCTCCTGGGCGACAACAGATAGCTGCGGCCCGGCCACACCTACCAGGGCACCCAGGGCCAGCCCCGGCCATAGTCGGGAGTTCATAGAGGGTTTTCTCCATAACGCCACAGCGCTATCTTACGTGATACCCCCCGATTGGAGAAGGCCAGGACGACAATTTTAATTTATATAGTGGTTTGGCAAGATTCGCTGCGAAAATCCACGCCCTGGCCGGTTGTAACTGTGGTTGAGGACAGGTGTGTATGGAACCCCATGAGCAACTATCTAGCCATTGCCACCGTCACCGCCACCCTACAAAAAATGCTGCAGGAGGAAGTGAGTCGTGAAATGGCGGGGGTGCAGGTCACCACCCTGCGACCCGATGCGGTGAGCAGCAATGTCTCCGGGGCCTGTCTCAATATTTATCTGTACCAGGCCACCCCCAACCCCGGCTGGCGCAACGCCGATCTACGCACGCGGCGACCCAGGGGAGACCTGATCAAACACGGTCAGGCCGGGTTAGACCTGCACTATCTGTTTACCTTTTATGGTGAAGAACAGGCCCTGGAGCCCCAGCGGCTGATGGGCTGCACCGTGCGGGCCTTGGTGGACAACCCCCTGCTCACCGAAGAGATGGTCCAGGAGAGTATTGAGCACTCCGGCATCGACGCGCTCCACGCCTCTACCCTGACTGAGCAGGTGCAGGCGGTGCGGCTGGTACCCGCCACCGTCACCGCCGAAGAACTCTCTCGGATCTGGTCTGTGTTTTTCCAACTGCCCTATATTTTGTCGTTTCCCTACCAGGCCACGGCTGTTTTAATCCAGGGTGAGCGGGCCGGACAGGCAGCGCTGCCAGTGAGAACCCGCAAAACCTACATTGGCGCGGTGCGACCGGTGATTACCCAAGTGGAGAACGATGCCACCCACAGCGTTGTTACCATTGAAAACACGATTACCCTAGAGGGCCGACAGTTTGCCGGAAATGACATTACCCAGGTCCAGGTAGGTAAGGCACGGCTTACCCCCCAGTTTGCCACCGATGGCAAAATTCAGCTGTCGTTTACTCAACTGTCCGAGGCTGAGAGATCTCAGCTGCGGGCAGGCAGCCAGGGGTTACAGGTTGTTCGTCTCCAGGCCCAAGATAGCCCTGAGCGCAGCTTTGACCTGGCGATTGAGTCCAATGTGATGCCCTTTGTGCTGTGTCCCCAGCTCGATTTAGACCGGAATATCCAGGTCAGCCGACTGGAGCTAGACGCTAGCGACAACTTGTACAGCGGCACTGTTCACCTCACCCTCGATTTACAAACATCTCCCCAGCAGCGTATATTTCTTTTGCTCAACAGCATGGTGACCATGGATACCTATATCTTTCGAGCGATGCGTCGTCCGGCCACCACCCGTGATTTAGACTTTGCCATTGAGGCCGTCAAAGCCGGAGACTATCTGTTGCGGGTACAGGTCGATGGGGCCGAAAGCCCGCTACAGTACACTACCATTGACGGCCAGGGCCAATATTCAGGCCCGCGTCTGGTGATTGCATGACCAAGACAGCTTCCCGGTCCCACCGGGCTTTGCTGGTAAGAATTGGCCAGCTGCAGATACGGCTGCAGACCCAGGCAGCCCAGCAGCTAGGAGAGCCAGCACCGGCTCAAAAAACAGCGCCTGCTGAGCCCCCAGAATCCCCCGCTACGCTCCAACAGCTCAGCAATATTTTTGCACTGTCCGATTTTGAACAAGAGATTTTGCTACTCTGCGCCGGGGCCGAGCTGGCGGTTGGCTGGGGCTCCCTATGTGCGGCGGCCCTGGGCGATCCGCGTCGGCGTGCCCCCAGCTTTGAGCTGGCCCAAACGGTGGTCCAAGCTCCCCACTGGTCGGCCTTTGGTGCCGGGTCTCCCCTGCGGCACTGGCAGCTGATCGAGGTGGGGGCCGGGGACGCGCTGATCACCTCTCCCCTCCGAATTGATGAACGGATTCTGTCCTATTTACTGGGGCTACCGGGAATCGATGCGCGGCTGTCCCGGTGGCTTACCCCCGTTTTTGCCCCCGAAGTACTGGTACCGTCCCACCAGCAGGTGTGCGATCGCATCGTCCAGCTCTGGCGGACCCAGCCCCCACCGCCAATACAGCTATATGGGCCAGATCTGGTCAGCCAGCGGGCGATCGCCGCCACCGCCTGCCAAACCCTGGGGCTAACGGCCTATCACCTAGACCTACAGCGGCTGCCAGCAACAGAAAGTGAGCAGCGGCAGCTGGTAGACCTGTGGCAGCGGGAGGGTCAGCTGGGGCCGGTGGCCCTGATTTTGTCGGATAGTAGCGAAAACGCTCTCCAGCGATCGCTGTGGAACGAGGTGTCCCCGGTCGTTGTTGTGGGTCATGAGCCCCAGGCCGCCGCCATCCGGTATCCGGTAGCGTCGCCCACCCGCCCAGAACAGACACAGCTGTGGCAGCTGGCGTTTTCCGGTAATAGCTCCCTGACAGAGGATTTGCTCTATCGAATTACCAACCAGTTTAACCTCAGCCCTCAACAGATTCAGACAGCGGCGCTGCAAACCGCCAACGATGCCCCCGACGCCCTGCCGACCACCCTGTGGAACCTCTGTCGCGCCCAGGTAAGACCCAAGCTAGCGGATCTCGCCCAGCGGATTGATCCCAAAGAGAGCTGGGAAGATTTGGTGCTACCCCCAGCCCAGCACCAGACGCTACAGGAAATGGTGAGCAGTTTGCGATCGCAACACCGGGTCTACCAGGACTGGGGCTTTGGCCAAAAACAAAGTCGCGGCCTCGGCATTAGCGCCCTGTTTACTGGCAGCAGCGGCACCGGTAAAACCATGGCCGCCGGAGTGATTGCCAACACCCTAGAGTTAGATCTCTATCGCATCGATCTCAGCACCGTAGTCAGCAAATACATTGGCGAGACCGAAAAAAATCTGCGCCAGGTATTTGACGCCGCCGAATCCGGCAGCGTGGTGCTGCTATTTGACGAAGCCGACGCCCTATTTGGCAAACGCAGCGATGTGCGCGACAGCCACGACCGCTATGCCAATATGGAAGTCAGCTATTTACTCCAGCGGATGGAAGCCTACGCGGGCCTGGCGATTTTAACCACCAACCTCAAAGACTCCATCGACCCGGCCTTTGTCCGGCGGCTGCGCTACATCATCAGGTTTCCCGCCCCCGATTTTCACCAGCGGCTGACGATCTGGCAGCGGGTTTTTCCAGCCCAAACCCCGGTTCAAGACCTCAACTATCGCCAGCTAGCCAAGCTCAACGTCACCGGCGGCCTGATTCGCAACATTGCCCTTACCGCTGCTTTTATTGCGGCTGGTCAAGACCAGGCCATTAGTATGACCCATGTGCTCCAAGCTACCCGGCGCGAATACAGCAAGCTAGAGCGCCCGGTACCTGCAGCGGAGATAAAAGGTTGGGATGGTTGAGATGGGCGGTTCTAATTAACCATCGGATATCAAAGTTCTCTTCCATTTCTCAGTCCTTAAAAAACAAGTTCATAAGTTGGACACAACAGCTTTAACATGACCTCACCGTAACTCCCACCAAACCTGCATCATTGCAATAAGCGACAACCTCATTTCGGGGGGTGGGGGGGAGTTAGGCCCCCACGAACAGGAGGGTAAACCCCAGTAGGCCTAACTTGGATACTTCCGAAAGGAGGAAAGCCCTGAGCAGCCTACACCGCCATTGCCCCATACTTACCCATGAATCTTGAGGTGTTGGTCACTCGCAAAACCGGTTGCGTGGGGTCCCTCCAAGTTCCCCACACACCCTGGCTAGGGCGTTCCGCCGCCCTAGAACCCGACGGAAAAACTTATGTTATCCCAAATGGCATGAGTATTTGGACGGTTGGTGAGGCGGTTTAGAATTTTGCGCGGGGCGACAAAATTCTAAAGGCAGGAGTTATCTAATTTCTCGCTAGATCAACAGGAGTTATCTAGTTTCTCAGTAGGTAGGCTTGACCATCGTCATAACCGCGAGCCTAATTTTTGACGGACCTATAATACTTTCTGCCCTCAAAACAACACACAAGCAGCTGATGTTTGTCTATCGTTAAAAATAACCGCCGACAGGAGAAATAACTATGCTCCGATACAAACTAAGTGCCATCGTTGGGGCCTTGATAGCTGGAACCCTGGTCACCGGCTGTGCCGCGCCAAATTCAGAAGGGCTAGCGCCAGCAGCCGACGACACCCTGGTGGCGATCCCCTCGGAAAGCCCAGAGGCGTCAAGCCAAACCATTGCCCAAGCAGACGTCCAGTCGGAAACCCTTGAACAGACTACTGTAGTGGACTCCCTGGAGCACCCTTGGGGGATGGCCTGGCTGCCCGATGGCACAATCCTGATTACCGAACGCCCTGGACGGGTGCGGTTAATTCGAGAGGGCACCCTGGAGCCGACACCGCTAGCGGGGGTACCGGCGGTGCTAGCCAGCGGCCAGGGCGGTTTGCTAGATATCTCGGTACATCCGCAGTTTGCCGAAAACCAGTGGGTTTACTTTACCTATGCCCACGGTTCCAGGGGGGCCAATCAAACTCGCGTGGCCCGCGCCCGGTTTGACGGCAGCGCCCTCGCCGACTGGACCGTCATTTTTGAAGTCAATCGCACCAAACAGGGCGGGCAACATTTTGGCTCACGCATCACCTGGCTGCCCGACGATACCATGCTGGTCTCCATTGGCGACGGGGGCAATCCGCCGCTGCGCCTCGATGGCGAGCTAATTCGCACCCAGGCTCAAAACGTGGGCAGCCACTTAGGTAAAGTTGTCCGGCTAAACGGAGATGGGTCGGTACCCGCCGATAATCCCTTTAGCGATACCCCAGGGGCCGACCCGGCCTTGTGGAGCTACGGCCATCGAAACATTCAGGGTCTCATGGTGGACCCGGCAACCGGTCAGGTTTGGGCCACAGAACACGGCTCGCGGGGTGGCGATGAGCTAAACCGGGTAACCCCAGGCGAAAACTATGGCTGGCCCGTTGTTACCCACAGTCGTGAGTATACCGGTGGCGAAATTTCATCGGAGCGATCGCAACCAGGTATGGTGGACCCGCTAGTGGTGTGGACCCCTGCGATCGCACCGTCAGGGCTGCTGGTTTACCAGGGCGATCGCTTTCCCCAATGGCAGGGAGACCTGTTTGCCGGTGGTCTCGTCTCCCAGGATATCCGCCACCTTGACCTAGACGATACCGGGGAGGTCATCAACGAAACCCCGATTCCCATTGGCCAGCGAGTCCGCGATGTACGCCAGGGACCAGACGGCCTGATTTACGTCCTGACAGATGACCCCAACGGTCGCCTCATCCGCCTTGAACCCGGTTGAGCACCCATAGATAAAATCGCAACAATTCACCCTTGACTTAGAGTGGGCTCTAACTTTTAACCTAGGGGTATGGAACAGGAACTGACCATTCAACAGGTTGCTCAAACCACCGGGCTGAGCGTCCATACCCTGCGCTACTACGAGCGCTGTGACCTAATTGCACCGATTCATCGGGCTAGCAATGGCCACCGTCGCTACTCAGCGCAGAATATTCGCTGGATTCAGTTTCTCACCAAACTACGCATGACCGGCATGCCCATTCGACAGATTCAGCAGTATGCCACCCTGCTACGACAGCAGCCCGACGCGGTGCAAGCCCGCCGAGCATTGTTAGAAACCCATCGACAAACCGTTGTTAAAAACTTACAAGAGCTGCAAGAAAATCTTGCCGTCATCGACTGGAAAATTCAACATTATAAGGAGATCGAACAAGAATTGTCTAAGAGCCTTCTTTAAAGTTGGCATTTAGTAATTAATAGACCTCCCCCAGAAGCGGCAATATATATCCTGCCCCCACCGTAACCCTCACAACACCTGAATCTTCGCAATAAACGACAACCTCCTTTCGGGGGGTGTGGGGGAGTTAGGCCCCCACGAACAGGAGGGGTTCGGGGAGGAAAGCCCTGAGCAACCCACCCCGCGAGGAACCCATACTTAGGAACCAAAATTAATTAGAAACCACTATTCAGATGTACAGACGTTCCATGGATGTACAGACGTTCCATGGAACGTCTCTCCAAAATTAATTCTTAACCCCATGAGAAAGACCACCATGAACATTGTTGATCCGTCTAAACACTCCCAACGCTACCAGCAAGGCTGGCAAATGCTCCAAACCATCGACGGCGAAGCCGGTGAAAACGTCATCGATAGCTTACAATCCATAGCCCCCGATCTGGCCCGCTACATTATCGAATTTCCCTTTGGCGATATCTACACACGCCCTGGTCTAGACCTAAAGTCCAGAGAAATTGCCACCATCGCTTCTCTGGCCACCTTGGGTAATGCCCAACCTCAGCTCAAAGTCCACATCCATGCCGCTCTAAATGTAGGCTGCACCGCCCAAGAGATTGTGGAAGTTGTTATGCAAATGGCCGTTTATGCCGGATTTCCCGCTGCGCTCAATGGCATCAGCGTGGTCAAACAAGTGTTTGCTGAACGTGATATCGATCTATCTGGAGAATAAACCCATGAAAACACGAAAACTAGGCCCCGAGCTAGCAGTATCGGCCCTAGGGTTGGGCTGTATGGGCATGTCCGAACTTTATGGTGGACGGGATCAGACAGGTAAACCTGATTGACCAAGAGAAGAGAGTGACAGGAAGCCAGCTTGCGATCGCATGGCTCTTAGCCAAGGGCGACGGCATTGTCCCCATTCCCGGTACCAAACGTCGTCAATACCTAGAAGAAAATGCCGCTGCCGCAGACATTCAGCTCACATCGGCTGAGCTTGAACCCATTGAGGCCGTGGCTCCTCAGGGCATTGCCGCTGGCGATCGATATTCAGATATGGGCAGCGTAAACCGCTAGGCCAAATGTACAAACGTCGCAGACAACGTTCTTCCTAGCACTATCAGATCATCCCTACAGTATTCGAGACATCCTTACGGGTGCCATTGGTAAAACTTTTCTTTCCATTGGTGCTTTTTACCTTGACTAGAAGCTGCTCAAACTGCATGGAAATAACTTTAGCAACCGCCAGAAGGGTTTTGGCATCCTCATCATTCCACTGATTAGACTCAGGCGCACCAATGACAATCGCGCCTGAAATTTTGCTACAGATTAGCGGCGCACCAATCAACGACTTAGCCGCTGGCATCAGCACATCCAACTCACTACGCTGATTGGTATCTCGAATCTGCACCAAACGTCCCTGACAAATAACCTGTCCGCTAATACCTCTGCTTAAGGGAATCTTTCTACCCTTGCCATTGACTTCTCCTAGCAGCACCGGAACAGTATAGTAACTATCGTCAAGCTTAAAGGCAACGGCTACGCTAACGGCCCCAAACACCGACTGCAGGATGGCAGCCGCACTTTGCAACAACTTAGATGGGCTGGTGGACAAGATATCTGCAATGCCATGCAACGTCCGCAGCTGTTGCCAGCGTCGCTGACTGACTGTATCAGTTTGCTCAATCAGACTAAGCATACGACTGTTAATCTCAGAAATATGCATATACTGCTGGCTATAGTCGCGCTCTTTTACCGGCTTATAGATTGACTCCATCACCTGGGACATGAGCAACGCAATCCGATCGATAACAGCCTCATCATAGGACCAAAGCCCATCATAATGACGCCCCCCAGGAGCGGTCGGGTTTTCAGTTTCTTTAGCGACCAAAGTAGCCCAAAAATCAGGGGTATCAACAAATAAAAACCACTCTTGAGCCAACGCTGAGGTGGGGCTCAATTCAATAAACTCTACCCCTTGAATAGACGGCGGCTCACAGTCTGGAATACCAAACACATAAACCCGTCTACAGATTGAACCGAGGCGGCTGTAGCGACGAAGCTGCTCGGGAAAATTTGAAAAGCGCTGAAATCCAGCATAAAAGTCAACAGCCAGCTGATGTTGTAAAACCTGATCCTCGATTTGCTGACTGATAACATTCATCATGTCAACCGAGCGGGTAAATCGCAGGGTGTCATACTGACCCGCAATTGAACGAAAGAGGGAGATATCCATTAAAGCAATGCAGGCTAAACCTACAGGTAAACGAACCTAGGTAAGAAACAGATGACTTAAAATTTTTGGCTGCCTACAGTAGCTTGCTGCAGACAATTAACTCACGTACAAAATGGCGGCTATTTCCACAGACTGATATGTCTCTACTGACACCTACCTGGTAAAGAAACTCCGCAAACTCTAGCCATACTCTCCACTTGAGCGCCCCACTTGCGCGCCCTGGCTCCGCAGTACCTCGATGCAAACCAGGGTCTCGCTTGTTACTGTGGTAGGAGTTACCCCAGGCGCTGATCAAACATCAGAAACGTTCTAAAAACCGAAAGCCATTAGCCTGCAAATAGCCTGGGCAATAGATGTGATTAAAAAATTAGCATTTTATGTTTTTTAAAGTAGACTTTTGTCGGATAACGCTTATTTCTAACCTATAAGATAATAGCTTGTTGGCGCTATTTAAGCTACCTACGATACGATTTTAGTGGGTTTGATCGATTGCGAAGATAACTAAAAGGAATCTTTTTAGATGTCATGACCTGCTACTATTTAGCGTGTTCTAAGATACATCCCTTAAGGAAAAAATGGTAAGGCTCTGTCTGTGGAGCAGTGGATGCGATCGCAACCGGTCGCGGTCTAGCCTAAATATTTGGATTGGAGCTACGATTAAACGAATAGCGAGTGATTTCATCACGTTTGGTCCAGCCTCGTTTTAGCCAATAGGCATTGGCCAGCTCATTATCCACCTGCACCTCGATGTGAGTTTTAAAGATGCCAATACTCTCCAGACTCGACAAACAGCGCTCAACTAGCATCGTAGCAATACCACGGCGGCGATACCCCGGCACAACAACAACATGTTGCAGATAGCCCCGCCTGCCGTCATGACCACACATGGCACAGGCAATCACCTGAGCGCTGTCTCGTTCAACAGTATCCAAAGCAACAAAGCTCAGTTCAGGATTTCGCTTCAAGTAGGCGGCTGTAGCCTCCCTAGAATCAGCTGAGCGAAAAGTAACCCCAGGGGTTTGGCGCATCAGTTTTGACACAGCATCATAATGATCTAGGGTCATTTCAGCAATTTTTATCATGCTAGCCATAGTCGCAACAATGCCGCTAACAGCTCTTCTGGCCTATCCACCAGTCTCATCGCCCCAGCCTGCTCCAGTTCTGCCCCAGAGCTATAGCCGTAGGTTACGCCAATTGTCTTCATTCCATTGGCCAGGGCACCGATCATATCGTGCTTTCTATCGCCAATCATAGTGGTATTGGCAGCTGGCTTTGTCTCAGATAGCGCAAATTGCAATAGGGCAGTCTTATTCGCCCTAGTACCATCCAATTCTGAGCCAAAGACTCTGCCAAAGTAGGGCCTCAGTTCAAAATAATCAATAATCTTTTCAGCATAAACAGATGGCTTGCTAGTAGCCACATAGAGGGTCAGTCCTCGGTCAATCAGAGCTGCCAGAGCCTCTTGGATACCTGCATAGGGTACGTTCTCTCGCCAGCCCACAGCGGCAAACCGCTCACGGTAGAAAACAATTGCCTGCTCCGCCTGTTCTACACCGACTAAAGAACAAAAGCTATCAAGTAAGGGCGGACCAATACACCCGGTCAACTCATCCCTAGGAAGAACATCGTATCCAAGCTGTTCTAGGGCGTACTGAATCGACGTGGTGATACCAATTTTGGGGTCAAGCAGCGTACCATCTAGATCAAAGTAGACCGTATTATTTGGCAAAGCCCCAGAATCCCTTACGACTAGAGAATACTGGCCAGATTATAGCGTGACGCTAACGCCACCCTGCCAACCGCGAGATCGGCGGGGTGGCATTCACCCACGGCAGGTTCAAAACCCGCCATTAATCAAGGGCTGTCCGCTAAAGAGACAACCCTTGCACCAGCGTCAATCAACCCGGACCCGTCTGGTTAAAATGGCCATCATTTCATTGGGTCGCCCCGTCGGCAAGGGCCTGCTCCAGTCGTTGGGCTCAGCATAGTTGAGCTTGTGCAGCAGTTTGATGGTGTTGAGAATGGCCGTGAGACTGCCAAACAGCGTATGGTTGACGTTCTCATAATCGTACTCGGGCAGAGTATTGTTGGCAGGGGGAACGTTGGACGCCCCTGCGCCCTGAGCTGATTCTTGAAACATGGGATTTGGTCTCCGGATATAGTACAGGTCCCCCCTGGGGCTGCGCCAACGGCACAACCCTAGGGGGATGGAGCCAAAACCCAATACCCAGCGACTCCTCAGAGATTTTGCAAATCGGAGCTGCTGGGCCATAATGGCCAAAGCTGCCGGGATTGACTGTTAATCCTGGAAGTTAGCTGTCGGTGTGGTGTTGGATGCACCTGCCGACAGTGCCAAGTATTGAGTTCTGAAGTTAGGCCATGGCAATGCCATAGCCCTAAAAAGAACATACGCTCTATGGCCAGTGCTCGTCAAGTAAAAGATTGTGACTGAAGCCATGAGAGAAAAACCCTTTACTATAGCTGGCATCTGAATGTTAGATCAGTCAATTTCTAAACCAAATGGAACGGTCGTGAGTATCACAGTCAGATGTAGAGCACATTCAATACTGGAATCAGCGTAAAAGATGGCATCACCACTGTTCATGATAAGAGCCGCTCAACAGTACGATAGATTTTGTGTCATGGAGCAGAGATATGCCAAAAATGCAGGACCTTGAACAGGTTGAGGTAACCTCAGTAAAAGAATTACGCAAGTGGTTTGAAAAAAACCATGGGCAAAAAGAGTCTATTTGGCTTGTTACCTATAAGAAAAATGTTCCAGAGAACTATGTTTCCATTAAAGAGGTTTTAGACGAAGTTCTGTGTTTTGGTTGGATGGACGGGCGGCGCATGAAGCTAGATGATAAACGCACGATGCAGCTGTTGTCTCCTCGTAAGAGCGGACACTGGGCAAAAAGCTACAAGGATCGGGTCGCCATTCTGACAAAAGCAGGCCGTATGCACCAGGCCGGTTTGAATGCTGTTGAAACGGCTAAAAAGAATGGCATGTGGGATTTTATGAATGACGTGGATGCTTTGATAAAGCCCGACGATCTGATCAAAGCATTGGAAACATACCCACCTGCTATGGAAAACTATGAAGCGTTCCCCGATTCATCCAAACGCGATATTCTCAGGTGGATTAAGATTGCCAAAAAGCCTGAAACCCGTGCTAAACGGATCAAAAAAACGGCAGAGCTGGCGGCTAAAAATGAGCGAGCCTCAGGAATAAGCTAAGGAGCTGGTGAGAGACAAGCCCATGGTTTTAGTGAGGCTGTTAGAACATATTTGTAAGTGACCAAAAGAACTGCTCAGGAGCCCCTCCCTATGAACGGCGGCAGCGGGTGACCCAGGTTAGCGGCTAGGGGTGATTTTTAGCATTTTGTTGCCGTTGCGTTGAAACTCATAGGCAACTGGCTGAACGTTGCACCGATATCCCATACTCTCAAGGGTAGCCATGACCGGGGCTACATAGGGCGAGGTTTTTAGCCCCAGGGTCAACAGCGGAAAAATACGAACTTCCTGGCATATGCGTAGCATTTCACAAATGGAATTGAGGTGAAAAATTTGATCAACCTGGTCTGAATAGAGAAACAAGAAGTGGGAACAGAGCCCTAAATCGTAGGTGTTATCTGCATAGTCTAGCCGGGGCAGTTCTCCCTGTTGGTAACGACCTGCGGACTTTCCATCGGGAAAGTCTTGACAAAATTGGTGGATGGCGTACTCACGATTTTTGCGTAGATTACTAGGGGAGTAGTGATAGCTCCACTCCCAGTCGTCTGGGGTGCTCTCCACCTGGCAAATAATGTCGTCAACAACGGCGTCAAAGCGCTGTTTGATCTGATGGGCACTTAAGCAATAGAGAGGATCAACCGACGTGATCCGATGGCCTAGACGGGTACCTTCTGCGTTAAAGCTGGCCGGTCCGTCCGCCACACTCAGCAGCTTGCCCTGTAGCTCCGCCGGTGTCAGGTCAAACATTTTGACATATTCGTCAAACGACCGGCCAAAGGGAACTACGCTGTCTAACTGTACGGCCATGGCAGGTTTTTAAGGGTGTTCTCTGTGATTATCAGTATGAGAGACATCAGTCATTCTGCTCATCGCTATCTTCTGCCTCTTCACGCAATTCTGTTGAGCCAAGACCCAACAGCTGCTCCACTACCATCGCCGTTGCTGGGGCCAACAACACCCCATTGCGATAGTGACCCGTGGCTAAGATCACATTTTCATAGCCCGCCAGCGGCTTGATGACGGGGGCTCCTTGACCCTGGGGCCGAGGGCGTAACCCACTCCAGTGGCGTACAATGCGAGCCTGGGCCAGGGCCGGACAATAGTCAGTGGCAAGCTGTCGCATCTGCTCTAACCGCTCCGGGTCTGGCACCAGCTCAATATCTAGGGGGAGTTCAACGGCTTCACCCCCCGGCGGAAATTCTACCGTGGCCCCTAACCAGTAGCGGTTTTCTCCTAGGGGTACCAAATGAATGTCATGGCCGTTGATAACTGGCTGAAAACTATGCAGCCCCAGGGACTGCTCAAGTTCAATTTCTAGGGCCTGTCCCAGTACTGGGATCATCGGCAGCGGGTCGGTGCCAATCTGACTCAGGTCGGCTGAGTCAAGACCGGCTGACATGATTACCCAATCGACATCGAGAGTCTCTTCGGGCAGCTGTAGGCCAGAGCAGTAGCCCGCCTGGGTCTTTAAGCCTAAAACAGGGCTTTGCCAGTGGGTGGTGACGCCATTTTGTTGGGCTGCTTCTACCAGCGCCAGGGTTAGGGGTTGGGGATGTACCTGGCCATCCTGGGGAGAGTAAATGGCAGCAGCGACGGTCTGGGCATTGATCTGGGGACAGTACTGTCTGAGCTGATCTGGAGACCAAATTTCTAACGGGTACCCTTGGGTGGCTCGCTTTGTCTGCAGAGACCGCCAGCGGAGCAGCTGGTCTGGGTCAAAACAGAGGCTGAGCAAACCCTGAATGCGGGGAATCGTTCGTCCGAGGGATGCTTCTAATTCAGGAATTAAGGTTTTGTAGCGTTCAATGCTGTCGCGGCGCAGCCGCCAGTTGCGGCCTTTGACTTTGTGGCTGATGATACCCGTTAAAACGCCCAAGGCCGCTTGGGTAGAGCCTTGGGCAGGATTTCCTTGGTCGATGAGGTGAATGTCTACATCGCTGTGCAAGCTCAGCTCATAGGCTAGGGTAGCCCCGACAATGCCACAGCCGATAATAGCAATTCTTGACACAGCGACTATACCGAAGGAGCTTCTGGAGCCGAGGGTTCGGCGGGGATACTATCGAGAAAAGTGCTTAAATCCTTGGCAAATCTGACGTATGCCTGATTGGTCCGATCTAGATTATAGGTATCGACCGCCGCACTCATGACTTCGAGATCCTTTGTGACATCTTCGGCAATAGCTAGGGCGTCAGCCTTGTCGGCGGGCAGCAGCTGAAACGCTAGACGGTTCATACCTGTTCTCAAGTCACCCAGGGGACCATGGATAAAGTTATCGATATTGACCCAGTTTTCATCGCGGATGTAGCCAGCTAGCTCAGGCAGACGCTCTTTTGAGGTTTGAATGCGGCCAGCATAGGTAGCAATTTGCGAAAGCTGAGCGGCTGAGTAGGTGGGGGGTGCCGCCGCCTTTCCACCACCACCACAGCTGACGAGTAGGGTTGCGATCGCAACTAAACAGATAGCCATTAGCGATCGCATCAGTGATCGAAACCGTTCCATACCTGCAATACTCCTAAAAATGTGCCTAAAATCTAGACCCTAAGCAGCCTAGACCCAGCTAATTATACGCCAATCCACCCCACGGGCAAGATTTGCCAACGGGACACAGCAGGGTTAAAAAACCTTACACTCGCGATCGTAAATGTCCGAATAATTTGGAGAGCAGCGTGTATATCTAATCTAAGTGCACCGTATACAAAACAGCACTGTAGCAAAGCAACACCGTAGCAATGAGATTACTCGTTCAACTCATCGGCCTGGCCCTCATGCTGTTGGGAATTTATTTTCTAGGTAAAAACATTTTCTTTACCACCAATGTCAGCCCTTACTTTTGGCGGGGTATTGCCGCCGATGCTTCAATTTTCTTACTCTGCGCGGGGATTTGTCTTCTCGTTTTTATGCCCCTCGGCTTTATGAAGCAGCTGGGTTGGATTTTTATTGCCGCTGGGATTCTCTGCATTTTTGTCAGCAGTCGGGCCATCTTGAACCCCACCAGCCTCTGGCACTTTTTTGTAGCTACAGCATCCATGGCGTTTGGGTATCGGCTCTTTGCCACCGGGCGACTAACCTAGACCAGCGGTCTGTCTAGTCCCGCTTCACCCAATGCTTTGGCCAGATCCTCACTCAGCCCAAGTTGTTCGGCCCATGCTTGCATATATTCAAAATCCAGGCTGGCACTCTGTATTTTCAGCACGCCTAGCACATCTCGCCACTGCTTTTCTGACTGACTATGCTGGCCCCACCGCAGCTTATTTAGCACCACATCTTCAGGAGAAGCCAGGTAGACGCCGTTTATCAATCGACGACGATTGAACTTGATAGCGTCCCAGGCTTCATGACCCCCGATCATCAGGTCGGCCCGTGCGATGGTCTCTTGGTCAGTAATCTGCAGTGTTTTCATGCGTCCCGAAACGGCGTCTTCCACACCGGGGACATAGAAACCATCGGCTTCTAGGGCTCTAACCAGAGGGTAGAGGGCATCCCCAGAGACATTGATAACCAAGTCCAGATCTATCGTGGACCGGGGTTCACCATAGGTCGTCGCGGCCACGCCACCGGTCACATAATAGTCAACGCCTAAAGTACCAAAGATATGATGTAAACGACGGGCGAGTCCTACCGAATCCTGAATCCACGTCATCGGGTCTCCCTTAGGTTTAAATCCTATGGGCCAGCGTTCGCCTAACCAGGCTTGGGCGACCTTCTGGGCAAAGGCTTCCTGGCTAAGATGGCCAAATCGGTGCTTTAGGCCACCCAGGGACATGGCTAAAACGCCCTGGGTAAACTTTACCGTCATGCCCATACGCTGTTCGTTGCTCCGCTGCGCTAGCAAGCTAAACAAATGACGGTTGGCTGCGGTATCTTCAGCTTGGGGGCGATAGGCAGTGGTCATGGTACTGGGCGACTTTAGATTTAATTACACCCGCTGGGGATTAAAAGATCAAGGGGTATGTCTCATATACCAGAGGCTATTCCTGAGGTGTCAATAATCTTGACTCAATAGCTTCCCACTGCTGACGAGATACACGGACAGCCGCATTTTTACAATCAATAATCAGCTTGACAGCGTAGAGGTAGTTCTCCAACGCTTTGGCTTCTTCAAATGAGAACGTTATTAGCGCTCTCTCTAAATGAAAGAAGCTCAGATACACCTCGACTAGCTCGTCAGCAAACTCTCTCCACTCGATAGACGTCGCTGTAGCAGCAGGGATTTGCTCTTTTAGCTCTTCCAGCTTGTTCGAGAGCGCATCGGAATCGATGTCGCTGGCGATGGCGCTGGCGCTGGCGATGGCGCTGGCGCTGGCTCTGGCGATGGCGCTGGCTCTGGCGATGGCGATGGCGCTGGCGATGGCGCTGGCGATGGCTCTGGCGCTGGCGATGGCGCTGGCTCTGGCGCTGGCGATGGCGCTGGCTCTGGCGCTGGCGATGGCGCTGGCGCTGGCGATGGCGCTGGCGATGGCGCTGGCGCTGGCGATGGCTCTGGCTCTGGCTCTGGCGCTGGCGCTGGCGATGTCGATGGCGGAATATAAAAGCCAGGCTCTTGATGTCAGCATTTGATTACTAGCCTGGGTTGTATCGCTTATATTCACTGTCCACTGCAGCAGACGTTGCAATTTAGGTTTATTAACAAAAACAATCGCCTGCTGCTCCATGGCTAGCCAAAGCTCCTGACTGCGCTCTTCTAGCAGACCTGACACTAGCAAGAAAACTTCTCGCCAACGTTCATCTATTAAATGCTCGCTGACCAACTCCTGTATCAAGCTCTTTTTACTGATATATCTAGCCGTAAGGTATTCCTGAAGCGTTAAATGGGAAAACGAGTAGATATTGGCGGCTCGCTCGACTAGTACTCCTTGCTGCACTTCAATCGCATTGAGCACAGCGGCTCCATCCAAATGCTCTGGGGCATCTAAGGTATCCGAGAGGAAGGCGGCAACACGTTCAATAATCTCCTGTTCTGAGAAAAAGAGCTGATCTTTCTTAAAGCTTTTATAGGCGATCTCGGACAGCAATACTTTTTCTAAATCGGCATGAAAGCCTTGATAAATCGTGTCTTGTTTAATCCGCTTTTCGGCGGCCCAGTCTTTGAGCAAAATATCTAGAGCATCCCCATAGAGAGTGCTACGAACGGTAGGTAAGGACTGAGAGCGGTCATACACCAGGCACAAAAATGTCAGCAGTAGTGGGGTTTGGGCCAGGTCCTTAGCAGATCTATTCTCAGGCTGCTGTATCAGTTCCCAAAATCTCTCGGCGGTACTCGCATCCTGATCCAGCTTAGAGCTAAACCACCGTTGAACAAATTGCTTAATTTGCTCATCATCAAACTCTGCCATCGTCACATCGGTAAACCGATTAAAGCCACCTTTATAGGCGGCGACGCGACACGATGCTACAAAGCGATTCTGTCTATGCTGATCGCAGAAGTCCTTAATCTGGTCAATGACGCCATCTACCTGATTTGATGGCACCTCGTCCAGACCATCGAGCAAAATCAGCATCTTGCCCTCTGCGAGCATAGATTTTACGATGCTCTCTGAATATGGAAACCCATTAGTTTTTAACTCCTTAGCAATCGACTGCTGCAGAGTCATCTCCTCGCCTTTAAAGGATTTTAGTTCTACAAATACAGGCATCTGGCCATGGTCTAAGTTCCCCTTTAAGGCTGTCAGACCTAATTTGCGCAGGAAGGTACTCTTGCCCACGCCTGGACCACCTAGCACCATCAAATACTGCTCTTCATTAGCCACCTTGAGACCATCTTGTCTTTCGTCTGTCCCTACCCTAAAGCGACGGTTACCCGCTGTGCGGTAAAGCTCCTCCATATCATCCAGGGTTGAAAAATATTTGAGGTCCGAACTGCTGAGAAATTTGACATCGGTGTAAATAGTGTCCAGCGGCATGCCTTCTTTCATTAAGCCGGGCAGCACTTTGATATTGCAATGCCGATCTAAATAGGTCTGGTGATAGTTCTTGGATGCTTGGTCAATAGCCTTCTTAGCTTCAATGAGCTTCTGTTTCTGATCGGTTTCCTGCAGCCCCTGATGGTACTGAGCTTTGAGGGAGTTCCAAGTGGCATCAAAGACAGGGCCAATCAACCCGTTGATCACATCACCAACTATATCCATTGCCTGCCATCAGTTTAGGTTTGGGAAGCTCAACAAATTATAGAGTACCAACGCTATCAGAGGGTCTGCACTTTGGCCGGGTGTACATACCGTTAGAAACCCTGCCAACCGCTAACAGTTGCGGTTCCCCTTGGCAAGGGGAACCAACGGAGGGGTCCTCGATCATTAGCGCTATCGGTTGAAAACCCCTCCCTGACGGTTCCCCTTGGTAAGGGGAACCATGTGTTGCTGAACCTCTGAGAACAGTATAGCCTCACCGTTTGCCTGTCCCTTAGTTTAATCGCTGTAGCACAGGCTGTCCTTACCAGGGGCTACCAATTGAGGTAAATGACGCCCAAAAGTAGGGGTGAGAAAACAAGCTGCTGTCGATTTGGGAAAGCTCCTCCGGCAGGGGCAATGTCCCCCCCGACCACACCAGCTGACCGGCCTCTACTCGAATCTCCCCATTGAGCATCGCCAGCTGGGCCTGACGTAGCGCCGCTGACTTAATAGGCTCGGTCTGCAGGCTGGTGTAAAACTGGGTCATCAGTCCGGCAGTGCCCACGTCGTCGACTTTCCAGAGGCTGGCTAGGGCCGTTTTCACCCCCGCCTGCACCGCAAATCCGGCAAAGCCTAGCTCTGCTTCTTCATTACCCAGGGCCGTGCGACAGGCGCTCAGCACCATCAGCTCCACGGGCGGATTGTTTAGCCCCAGGGAGCGTACCTGGTCGAGGCTCAGCCGCTGATCCCAAAACTGAATGTAGGAATTGTCTAAACTGCCTGCCTTAAACTCTCCGTGGGTGGCTAAATGCACGATACCGTAGGGCTTACGGGCTCGGTTGGCCACCAGCGCGTCGGGGGTAAAGGTTTCATTGATAACAAAGTCACCGGTCCATAGCTCATCGGCAATGGTGCTCAGCTCTAGGGGCACCGCTGGCAGCTCGGGCTGGTCGGCAAAATCAGAGGCTCCCATGGCTAGCACCTCGGTGTCGCGCACGTCTACATAGCGCATATCCGTGAGGCTGACGCTGGGCATGAGGCCAACGCTGTAGCGCTCGATTAAAAACCGATCGCCATCGTGGAGGGCGGAGACGGGTAGCGATCGCAACCCAGGCGGCATCACAAAAGCCAGACTGGTAATGCCTCGACGGGTTAGCTCCGCCTCTAAGGGCTCAATTAGCCAGGCATCTAACTGCTGGGCCGAGCTGAGGTAGGTGCGCGTCCGGATGCGACCACGGTTGGTGACGTTGCTACGAAACTGTTCAACGGTCTCAAGGAGCTGATCGTGCTGCACCGAAAGCGTCTTCAAAATGGGTGGCCCATCCGGGGTAACCACCACCAGCTCTAGCACATCCGTCGGCTGAATCTCCTGACCGGCCTTGGCTTGGGAGGTAGAGGCCGTCTCTCCATCAAAATCTCCCGGCACAAAGGAGACATAGACAATCGCTGGCGGCTCGCCGGTCTCTTCAGCTACCTGAGAAAGCTCCACCTGCAGCTGCGGTAAATTTGGCTTGGGCGGCTGGGTGGGGCCTAAATTGAGATAGTTCCAAAACTCGTCGGTGTAGTTTTGTTCATTGCGTAAAATCGCCTGCTCCACCGTGGTCAGCAGCACCGGATCGACCGTCAGGAGACCGGGCTCCTCCGGATCGGGTAGTTCTACCTCAGGGCGCTCAGGCAGACAGTCCGCCTGACAGTCTTTCACATCGGGTAGTTCGGACTCCTCCGGTTCGGGCTCGGGCTCGGGTTCGGGCTCGGGCTCCAGCTCTCCGGTCAAAATCGAAATATCTCCCTGCACCACGCTTTCTAAAAAAGACTGGGGGGGCGGCATCTCATCTTCTGTTGCGATGATGGCACCGGCTGTGCCATTGGTTTCAGCATTGCCCACATCAAAGGGAACAACGCCATTGCCCCCGTGGGCAATGGTCACCATTCCCTGACGGCTAACCACGCTGGCCTCCTGTTCTAGGGCTTCTGTTTCTGGGTTTCGAATCTCAAACTGGCCCGTCGCCCTAAAAAACTGCGGGGTTGTCACCGTAATGTCGCCATCGGCAATTAAAGCACCGACTTGAATATCACGGTTGCTGGCCAGGGAAATGCCGCCACCGCCAAAGATATCCTCGGTGATTAAAATACCAGTACCGGTATTGTCGGGGCTAGTATCGGTCACCGAGAGCAAACCGTTGTCGCTAAAGATACCGCCTTCTACAGCTACGCTAGTCTCCCCATCACTTTGGCCCACCAGGGTGAGCGCCCCGTCGGCATTAATGATTGAACCGGTATTTAAGCGGATACCGGGGCTATCGCTGGCGATGCCAGTCAGGCTCACCGAGCCGTCTGCCACTGTCTCAGTTGCGGCAAATCCGTTTTCGGTGGTGATTTCGTTGTCGGCGGCCAAAATGATCGCTGCCGTATCGGCTACCCCCGTCAGGTTGGTGCTGTTGGCGTTAATGGTGAGATTACCCCCGGCGGTGTCGATAACGGGGGCACCAGGTAATGTTTGATTGTCTAAAACAACCTGACCGTTGCCGGTGTTGTCGGTGTCCGCCAACAGATTGATATTTAGCGGTCCGGTGATGGTGCCAGGGGCAATGGTACCGTTGATCAAAATACTGCCCGCCGCCTCCAGGGAGAGGGTGGCTTCTTCCTCATTAAAAAAGGTGAAATTGGTTTCGAGCGATATGTTGCCCGGTTCGTCACCATCGGTACCCGTGGTCACCGTCACCGTTCCCCCTCCGTTGAGGGCATCTGTTAAAATAAAGGCGCTAATCAGGGCCGGGGAATCGATGGCCGTAAACGGATCGGCTGGGTCAAATCCTTGGAATGCTTCACCCCCGACAATCCTGACGTTAAAGGGATCGATCAGCCATTCGCCAGCGGTACCCTGGGGAGCCGAGACATCGGGACTCTCCCCCAGGGTCAGACCGCGCAGACCGCTGGTTTCGATTAGGCCCCCGTTGCCGCCGTTGGCCCCACCCCGCACTAAAAACTGTCCCAGGGCGTGGGTGGTTTGATCGCTCCAGATAATAATCTCACCGCCGTTGCCGCTGACCGTGGCGCTGGCATCGACCACCGAGTCAGCGCTGACGTAGGTAACCTGGGCATTGGGCAAGGGACCGTTGCCCTTGTAGCTACCGCCAATGCGGATGGCTCCGCCGCCGTTGGCACCGCTGGCATCTAGCACACTGTCGACGACGCCAACGGTGTCTCCTAGTAGGGTAATCTCACCGGCGGTGAGGGTGCCGTTGACAATGGCTGTACCGGGGGTGTCTGGAACGGTGATATCGGCGTTGACCAAACGCACGGTGCCGTCTGCCGTTAGCTCCAGATTGGCCAGATCGCCAGCACCAGTGAGTAGCTCTGGCAGGCTCAGGGGCGAGAGGCCATCACCGCCGGGGGCAATGTCGTAGCTGAGGAGGGAGCCATCCGGGTTAAGGCGGATCAGCTGCTCACCAGGGACGGCTGCGATCGCAACGTTGCCCGCCGATACGGTCCCGGTCGACACCACGGTGCCCCCCGTCAGCATCAAGGAGCTATCGGCCCCCAGGGAAAGATCCGCCGCATTAATAATTGAACCGGGGCTGCTAAAGCGAAACACCAGCCCGGTCGGGTTGCCCACCAGGCCGGCATAGTCGGGGGTACCGATCGCCTCTAGGGTATCGTCTGCAAAGGTCAGACCGTCCGCCGTCGAAACGCTGAGATTCCCCGGCAGCGCCAGGGTGGCATCGGGGCCAAAAATAACCCCCACCGGGTTTAATAGAAATAAATTGGCCTCACTGCCCGTAAGACCTAGCTGGCCATTGATCAGCGATGGGTTGCCCCCGTTGATCCGCCCGATCACATTGACCACATTGGGCTGGGTAATAAAGTTAGCCGCTTCCGCCGCCGTTAGCCCAAACTGCTCAAAGCTGTGGAACAGGTTTGCCCCATCACCAGAGGCCGTGCCCCCGGTAATTCCATAGGTGCCATCCACCGGGGTAACCACGCTGCCCGCCCCATTTGGCACAATCGACTGCGCCCACACAGCGGACCCAGTTACCCACAGACCACCCATGATGAGAACCGCACAGCTTTTGATCGGTGCCATACCTCACTCCTCCAACAGACTCAGCGAATGCTTTTATTGCCCTATCTTCAGAGCGATGCGTAATTCTACCGGACTATCCATGGAAAAACACACTGTGTAACGTGTCTACACATACCCATTGTGTTTGTACCACTGCACCGTATCTTGAATAGTTTCTTGTAGGGGGCGGTAGGAGGTTTTTAGCCCCTGGGACGCTTTGGTTGAATCAAACCACTGTCTCGATAGCATCACCCGCACCATATCAGCTGGCAAATAGGGTTTTTTCCCGTTGATGCGTCCGATCAGGTTTTGGATGGCCGCCCACAGCCGCACCGCAAAGCGGGGTAGCCTTTGCCTGGGGACCGGACGACCGCTAGCCTCGGCTAGGTTGCGCATAATCTCCGCCACCGAGTAGTATCCCCCCGTGACCAAATAACGCTCGCTGGGCTGGCCTGAGTACACCGCAGAAATCATGGCCTGGGCCACATCACGGGCATCCACAATGGGGAAACCGCCGCTGGGGACCAAGGATACATTACCCTTCAAAAAGTTGAGGATAAAGCGTCCCATCTCGGTCGGAGCAGCGTCTTGTGGCCCAATCATGCCCCCTGGCAAAATGAGTACAACGGACAGCCGGTGGGATTTTAAAAAATTAGAGATGGCTTCTTCGGCCATCAGCTTGCTCTTAAAATACGGATTTTTATAATTAAATTCTTGAAACGGGGTGGACTCGTTACTGGGGGCACCGCCACGGATGATACCAACACAGCCAGCCGCGCTGCTGACGTAGATTACCTTGGACACACCCGCTTTTTCGGCGGCTTCGAGCAGGTGGATTGTAGCATCCACATTGATGGTTTTAAGCTGGTTCCAATGGTCACCGTAGTCAAAGGATTCTCGGAAGTAGGAGGCCGTATGAAACACCACATCGCAGCCTTGGAGATCCTGGGCAAAGCCACTGACGTCTTCCATATCCCCCTGGACTAGGTGCAACCCGTGGTGGTTTCCCAGCCGGCTTCTGGCTTTGGTTAACATACGGGTGAGGGCAACCACTTCAAACCCTTCCTTTAATAACAGGCGGATTAGATTGCTACCCAGCAGGCCGGTACTGCCAGTGACAAACGCTTTCATAAAAACTCCTAGCTCTGGATAGACTGGCTGACGGTGGTAGTGCTGCCAGCACCATATACAGAGCTCAATCCGGGTAATCCTGATTCAATTAAATTAAATGACCTCAGTGATACTGACGGATTGCGCTCTAAAGCATTGAAGTCGATCAGTCCCCGTAGGTTCCTAGCTGGTTAGTACATCTTGCAGTAGCGGCGCTAGTTCATCCTTGATCTGGCCTGCTCGGATAAATTCGGCATAGGTATCTGATTCAATCGCCAACAGTTCTTCTTTGACCTGTTCAGCGGCAAATGACTCAAGGTCCGGGTTATTGACCTGCATCGTCCGCATCTCTTCGCGCAGTTTTTTGACCTGTCCTTCAACCAGGGCCAGCTGGTAGCGGCCAAATTCATCTTCTATTTCCTGGCGCTCCATCAGTTCTTTGACTCGGGTCATCACTCGGTTTAAGGCAACCCGACGGGCGATCCCCTGCATGTATTTTTGGCGGAGGGGCTGGGCATCTCCCAAGAGATTGAGGGTTTCTAGTAGCGGCTTAGCGGTTAGACCTTGCACCAGCAGCGTAAACAACATAACGCCAAAAACCGTGGCAATAATTTCCTCGCGTTCCGCTAGGGCGGCGGGGACGCTGAGGGCCAGGGCCACGGAGACGGAACCTCGCAGGCCGCCCCACCACAGGACCGTCTGCTCCTGCCAGCGAATGTCTTCGTTGTCGGCGGTGACCATATTGCTAAAAAAGCTGAGGCCAAAAACGCTGATTAGTCGGGCTAGTAGCATGGTTGCGATCGCAATTGCAATCGAGTCTGTATAGTTGCTTAGGCTACTAAACCGCACCTGATCGCCAATCAGCAAAAACACGATGGAATTTACAAAAAAGGCCAAAAACTCCCAAAATTCAGACACCACCAGCCGGGTGCGCGGGTTCATACCAATTCGTGACCCAAAATTTCCCAGAATCAGCGCTGTCGTCACCACCGCAATTACACCGGAGCCCCCCAGCTCCTCCGCCACAATGTAGGTACCGTAGGCCGACACCAGCGTCAGGGACTGCTCCACCAGGGGCAGGTCAAACCGCTGGGTCAAAAACGATATGCCAAACCCAATCAGGGCTCCGACACTCACCCCGATCCCCGTAAACAGCAAAAACTGAGCCACCGTTACCGAGATATCAAACTGTTCCACCCCAAGGGCGATCCCCAGCAGGATATTAAAAGCAACAACCGCCACCCCATCATTAAACAGGCTCTCCCCTTCCATCAGGGTAGTCAGCCGCTTATTCACCCCCAGCTCTCGAAACAGGGCCACCACCGACACCGGATCGGTGGCAGACAGGCTAGCCCCCACCAGGAGGGCCGTCGCCAGCGACACACCGGCCACGTTGGATAACCCCCAAAACAGTCCCCCAATACAAATAACCACCCCAATCACGGCATAGAGCACAATCGGCACCCAGTCGCGTTTGAGGTTGTCCCATTTAATATTCCAGGCCGCCTCAAACAGCAGCGGCGGCAAAAAGATAAACAAAATCAGCTCGGGCGATAGGTTGACTAGCCGCACATCGAGCACTGCTAGCCCCAGACCCACCAGCAGCAGCAACAGCGTGTAGGGAATATTGCGTAGCCAGCTCACCACCCGCGACAGGGTGGCCACCCCCAGTGAAACCGACAGCACCAGCAAAAACTGACGCAGATTTTCCTCAATGGCCTCATTCTCAAGCAGCACGTCCGCCGCCGCCTCGGCAGTAGCCAAAATACTGTGACAGTCAAACAAAGCACTATCTAAAAGCATGGTGAACAAGATACCGGTGGTCAGGCTACATCATAGGGATGGATAGGCCCACCGACAACTAACCCAGGTTGAAACTTAGTTTTTTTCTTGGATAGGGCCTGCAATCAAATAACATATCCACCTTGTATATTTAGGGGGTAGCAGTAGACTGAAATCCCCTGGGTCAATGTAGGAGATTACAAAAGAACGGAGCAACATAGTCTCCTTTCTTGTACGGCAAGCAAGGAAGCAGTAGATCACGGTTCCCTCAGTCATGACCGTTACCGGCATAGACCGACCGTAAGCTTGGTCGCGGCTACCTCGGTTGCTTTGAGAACTCGAACTATCGCCTGGTCCGCTTGCGAGACCGCATGTAGCAAAGAAGAGCAAAAAGCAACTATCGCCCCATCTCACTGCTACTGTGTATACATAAGTCAGAGGGAATGGCTAAAACTCTTAAAATCACTGGGTTTCAACATGCTCTGCCCAAGGTTCCCCTTGGCAAGGGGAACCGTTAGGGAGAGGTTTGGACAACTGGCGCTAGCGACCGATACCCCCTCCGTTGGTTCCCCTTGAATCAGTGGAACCGTTGCCAGCATGTTCCACTATTAATAATCTTCCAGCTGTGTATACACGGTAGCCATCTCACCGAGAGGACACCCTTGTATGAGTCTCGCGAAGACCGCTGTGATAACCGACGGGATAGGGATTGATTCGAGTAAACGTACACTCGACGTCTACTTTCTCCTAGAGCAAAGCGCTGCTCAGTTCAACAACGATCCTAAAGGTATTGCCCAACTGACAAGCCGACTGGCCAAACGAGGCCACCCGGCTGTGGTGTGCGAAGCGAGTGGCGGCTACGAACAGGCCATGGCCATGGCCCTGCATCGACGTGGCATCCATGGGAACATCGTTAATCCCAGACAGGTGCGTGACCTAGCCAGAGGGCTTGGCAAGCTGGCCAAGACCGATGCGATTGATGCCCAGGTGTTGGCGCGCTTTGGTGAGGTGAACCAAACAGCAGGTAGTCGAGATTCTCAGCGCCGAGAAGAATCGGCGAACACTACTCCCCAAAGGCATCGCTAGAGATAACGTAAACGAACACATCGAGTGGCTAGAAGAGAAAATAAAAAAGCTTGATAAAAAGATTGACACGCTCAGTGAATCGACGGCTGAGTGGCGAGCAACCAAGCAGATTCTGCGATCGCCTAAGGGAATTGGCCCGGTTATTTCAGCTAGCTTCCTGGTGCTACTCCCAGAACTAGGCAAGCTAAATCGAGGTCAGATAGCCGCATTAGAAGGCTTAGCGCCGTTCAATCGGGATAGTGGGAACTTCAGAGGACAGCGTAAGATTTGGGGCGGACGCGGCTCGGTAAGAGCGTTGCTGTACATGGCAACGCTCTCAGCACTACGCTCGAATCCACCGATTCGCCTGTTCTATCAGCATCTACTTGAGAAAGGAAAAGTCAAGAAAGTTG
>JBCCAQ010000166.1:0-12208 GCA_039814735.1 Cyanobacteria bacterium P01_A01_bin.15 | reverse complement strand
TGAGGCAGCCGCAAACGCTAGTTTCCAGTACTTGTGTGTACACCGTAGCCAAGATTGGGGGGAACAAGATTCAAAGCCCCCAATCTTGGGGGTTTGGGGGCCTGGATAACTGGTAGCTTCTTTCTCAGAAATCTCCTAAAGGTTTGTAATTACTTCTAGCCGTGCCGCGACTAGTGAATTTTATAATCTGCTGGGTAACAAAGCCATCAGGTGGTGGTTCTTCAGCTATCTCAATTTTGGGTTGCTCCATTTAGTAAATTAAACGCTATGCTCTATGTGCCTTGAGAGCTGTTGGATAAACTCTTCTGTTTTTCTAGGCAAATAGGCACGGGCTACGTATACAGCATGAATAGGAAAACTTTTTAAGGCATATCCCGATAGGATTTTGCAAACATCTCCTTTCTCCAAAGCGTCTTTGAATACCCAGGCCGGTCCCAGATGAATGCCCAATCCATCTTTTACCAATGTTCGGATTGCATTTACACTGTTGACCGTTAGATTGCTACGTATTTTTGTATGGGAAAATTTATTGCCATCGGCAAACTCAATGTCACTCCTAGCTTGAATCGGCGAGTATAGAATAAAGTTGTGGTCTATCAGGTCATCGGGGGTGTCTGGAGTACCGTGACACCTTAAATAACGGCGACTCGCGACAAGAACCCTAGGGACTTCACCAATTTTCTTGGCAGCTAAGTTAGATTTTGATGATTCTCCAATGCGGACGGCAACATCTATATTTTGCTCAACTAAATTGGCAAAATGGCTGCTGAGCAATAGCTCTACGGAAAGTTCAGGGGCACTTCTCAGCATTTTACGGACGACTGGAACAACAAATTCAGCACCAAAATCAACCGGGGCGCTAACTCTGAGCGTTCCCTTGAGGACTTTGACACCACTGGTAACCTCATCTTCTAAGGCAATTTCATCATCAAGTAGCTTACGCAACCCTTCGTAGTATCGTTGCCCCAAGTCGGTGGGACGGGTGTGGCGGGTGGAGCGGTGCAGCAGTTTCACATTTAATCGCTTTTCAAGGGTCGCTATCTTACGACTAAGAGACGATGGCTCCATATGCATCTGTTCGGCGGCTTGCTTAAAGCTACCTGCTTCAACAACCTGGACAAATAGCTGCTGGAGACTGTGCATGGTTTGCTCCCAAATTAATTGCTCTCAGTGCAACTTATGGTTGCATTTTTTCCCACTACCCACATTTTTGTCAACTAGCTATGCTTGTCAAGCAGAACTGCAGCCGTGCGATCGCTGCATAGAACTTTCAATACCCTTGCAATTATCTAGGAGTCAGCTATGCCCAATTATGATTTGACTGATAAGGTTGTACTTGTTGCTGGTGGCGCTAAGAATCTAGGCGGACTGATCAGTCGAGAGTTTGCAGCCCGTGGAGCCAATATTATTGTTCACTACCACAGTCAGGCTGCTAAACAGGAGGCCGATGCAACTGTAGTCGCGATCCAACAACTGGGTCGTGCAGCGTTTGCCCTCCAGGGTGACCTAACAAAGCCAGAGAATGTTACGACGTTGTTTGCCTATGCCAAAGATCGTTTTGGCAGAGTCGATGTGGCCGTGAATACCGTCGGTAAAGTGTTGCGTCAGCCCATCCTCGATACGACTGAAGCTGAATTTGATGCCATGTTCGACATCAATGCTAAGTCAGCCTATTTTTTCATCAAAGAAGCGGGTAAGTACCTCAACGACAATGGCAAAATCATTACCATTGTGACATCGCTACTGGCCGCATTTACCGATGGTTACTCCACCTATGCTGGCGGTAAAGCCCCGGTCGAGCACTTCACCCGAGCGGCGGCTAAGGAGTTCGCATCCCGTGGCATCTCCGTGACAGCGATCGGGCCAGGACCGATGGATACTCCTTTCTTTTATGGAGAAGAAACACCAGAACGAGTAGCGTTCCATAAGTCCCAAGCCATGGGTAATCAACTGACTCAAATTGAAGATATTGTTCCCATCGTCCGGTTTCTAGCAACTGAGGGTTGGTGGATTACTGGACAAACAATTTTCGCCAACGGTGGTTATACCACACGGTAAGGTGACAGCCGTTGCAGTCTCCGCGCCGCAGTACCAGCGTACCCAGACTTGGAACGGCCTGGGCGTAGGTATCGGGTAAGCTTTTGCCTACGCCCTAACGCCCCTTGCCGACCGCACTAAAGGCAGTACTGAGATGCCCTTACAGGTCAGGAAAAATCAGAGAGACCTAAAATAGTTCTTTTGTACTTGTTTGCTCCTCGGCTATGATAAGGGCGTACCCTGATGCCCCATTCGGATGGATAGCGCTGCCACGGTTCCAGACAAGATTCCAGAAATACTGCCGGGGATTGAGCTAAGTGAAGAGCAGTGGGAGGCGCTGCAGGCGATTGAGGAATTTTTGCAGAGTCCGAGCAAGCTATATTTGCTGACGGGCTATGCGGGTACGGGCAAAACCACCCTACTGCAGGCGCTGGTAACCCATCTGCGCCTGCAGCAGGGCTGCGACTGGCCCATCGCGCTGACGGCCTTTAGTAACAAGGCTACCAAGGTGCTCAAAACCATGGCCGCCCGGTGGGACCTAAAACAGGTGGAGTCGGTGACCTGCTGTCGGCTGCTGGGGCTAAAGCCGGTGATTGATACGGGCAGCGGTGAGCAGATTTTTAAGTCGGTGAGCGACCAGCATAACCAGGTGCCGGACTATCGGTTAGTGATTGTAGACGAGTGCTCGATGATCAACCAGGAGATGTGGAAGCTGCTGGTGGAGGCGATTTCTCGGTTGGATATTCCGACACAGATGCTGTTTGTGGGGGACCCGGCCCAGCTGCCACCGGTGAATGAAACGGAGTCCTGCTGTTTTAGTCAGATTGTGCATCAGTCGTCGCTATCCCAGGTAATTCGCTATGGCGGTGCGATCGGGCTGGTGGCCGATGATATTCGGCGGAATATTGAGCGGGTACAGCTACCCAGGTATGAAAGCGATATCAGCGATGATCGCACCGAAGGCTTTTTTGTTCTGCCAAAAACTCCCTGGCGTGATGTGCTCATTCGCGCCTTTACCTGCGAAAAATATAAGGCCGACCCCAACTATGTGCGGGTACTGGCCTACACCAACCACCGCGTCAAAACCCTAAATCGAATGATCCGCCAGGCCATCTACGGCGACGATCTAGAACAGTTTGTCCCAGGCGAGAGGCTGATCGCCAACAATCCCTGTCTTGAAGAAGGGGGAATTATTTTGCAGACTTCAGAAGAATGTGAGGTACTAGAAGTCAAACCCGGAAAGATAGAAGGTATGCCCGTGTGGCAGCTGGTGGTATACACCGAAGAAGGAAAGTTTCAGGACCTCAACGTGCTCCAGGAAGTCAGTGTACCTGATTACGAGCGCCGGTCGCGGGACTATGCCACCAACAAACAATGGGAGATTTTTTGGGAGTTTCGACAGCAGTTTCACGATGTCAACTATGCCTACAGTCTGACGGTCCACAAAAGCCAGGGGTCAACGTTTCAGGATGTATTTATCGACCTGCCGGACCTAACGCGAAACTCTAAAGTTGTTGAACGCAATCAGCTTTGCTACGTAGCGTTTACACGGGCTGCAAAACGAGTATTTATTTATCAGTAATAAGGCTATCCACTCAAAGTAAGCCATTTTCCCAAGGACAGAATTCAAAAGTTAGCTCCTCACTAAGGATTCTCCAAAAATCTAGCTCATGCTTTTGATAATGCCTATTTTGCTTTATAGAGAATCTCAATAACCCCTCTCTTTAGAATTTTGTCGCCGCGCGCAAAATTCTAAACCACCTCGCCAATTCTCCTACAACCGTCTCGCCTGAGCGGACCACCCCCTTCCGCAGGGTTCTAGGGCGGCGGTCCGCCTTAGCCAGGGGGTTTGGGGAACTCGGAGGGACCCCAAGCAACCGGATTTGCTCCTAACCAAGACCTAAAAACACAGCAGTAAACATGGAGAAATGGCGATAAGGATTGCTCAGGGCTTTCCCCCTGAACCCCCCCCATTCGTGGGGTCCTAGACTCCCCTTCTGGAAGTAATTAAGTTGACTCAACTAGGCATACTGGGGTTTCCCCGAAAGGGAGCTGCCGTTCATAGCAACAATACAGGCTGGGTATGAGTTACGACAAGGTTGGGTGGAGGTTATGCCAAAACCGTAATGTCATTTCTCAACGGCTCCTAACAACTGCCCCCCTTCTAACCAAAACCTCTCAGCTTAAACCGCCGCCCCAAATTAGCACTTACACCAGAGTTAACCAGTACTTCAAAAAATCCACAACAGCCTTAGCTTCATGGCTGGGCAGTTCTTCACTTCCAGGTAAGACCTTGACAACCGCCTCGGGAGCCGCCGTGGCCAATAGCTGAGTTAACTGTCGACCTGCTTTATCTGCCTTCTCACCTTGGAGGGCCACTATAGGGAGACTTAAGCCAGCCAGCTGATTTCCAATGGTCTCCGATTCTATAGCGCTGCGTCGCCGTTGAAACAGCAACTTACACGCGGCAGGATGACGTCTCAACATCTGTCGAAAACGATAATTCTGTAACCAGGTAAGCTGTTGAGGAGGGCCACCTATCGGCACTGACTTGCGTGCAAATGGTTTGGTCAACGCTAACCACAGCCCTGCCAGCGGGCTGACTAGCCACCGCTCTCGCCGCCAGCGTTTGGGCTCATAGATAAAGCCTTCTGGTTCTAGCAGGCATAGTCCCTTTACCCGCTCTGGATATTGCAGCGCGTAGCGAGCGGCCACCCAAGCACCCAGGGAGTGGCCCACTAAAACAACAGACCCTAACCGAAGAGAATCCAACAGCTCCGCTAGGACATTGACCTGCATGGCAACTGAGTAGGCCGATTTGTCCTGCAGCCGTTCCGATTCGCCAAACCCAACCAGGTCAAGGGCCAGACAGTGATGCCGTTGACCCAGCAGCGATATGACATCGCTCCACTGGTCGCCATCTTGCCACGAACCGTGGAGAAAAATGACCGTTTGCCCTGGCCGCCCCACTTCTCGCCAAAACAGCTGGCCGTGTTGAAGCTGACGGCGCAGATTACGTACGGGCATTTGGCCAGTGCTACGCCAAAACAGTGGCTCCATTAAAGTAGTCCTGTAGCTGCTGATCGTGGTCGTGGGCTAGGTTACCACGGGGAATCGCATCTACCGTAAATGCGGCAATTTTCATCACCTCAGCCTTGTCGCGGATAAAAAAATCGCCGTCTGCATAGACTTCCAGGGCGATACAGGCTGAGTGAAACCGGGGATCGCGCTCCGGATGAGAATAGACGCCCACCAGACGACCCATATTTAATACGTTTAGGCCGGTTTCTTCTAGCAGTTCGCGTTTGGCCCCAGCTGTAATGTCTTCACCCCAGTCTAATAGCCCACCGGGCAGGCCCCAGCGACCGCTGTCACGGCGCTGGATCAGCACAATGCGGCCATCGGGCAAAATGGGAATCACGCAGGTACCCACCAGCGGTCGCCTTAAAATCAGGCCCAGCAGGGTACGTACCGGTCGCCAAAATTGTGGCATGGCTTAAAGCTCGTCGAGTTCGGCAAGGAGTTCAACTGGATGCTTTTCAGCTTTGACTTTGCGATAAATCTTTTCCAGACTGCCGTCTGGGCCAATCACAAAGGTGCTGCGGCTGATGCCCATGTATTCCTTACCCATAAACTTTTTGAGACCGTAGCTGCCATAGGCTGTTGCCACGCTGGCATCTGCGTCCACGAGTAGCGGGAAGGGTAGATCGTGCTTGGTAATAAACTTTTGGTGAGATTTGGCGTCGTCTGTACTGACGCCCAGGATCACCACGTCCTTGGCCTGATAGGCATCGTAATTGTCTCGAAACGCACAGGCTTCTTTGGTACACCCGGGGGTGTTGTCGCGGGGGTAAAAATATAGCACTACGCGTTTCCCCTTTAGGTCTGCTAGACGTACGGTATTACCGTCTGCATCAGCCAGACTAAAGTCGGGGGCCGGATCGCCAACTTGAAGTGTCATCGATTCTTAAAAGCTACTGCTCAAGGTTGCCCTTAAGATTGTATACCCTCCCATTGATTGGTCGTACGGGTTATACCTATGGCAAATCTGTGTGACCCATGAGGTAGCGATCGCATTCCCGCGCTACGCCGCGACCTTCATTAAAGGCCCACACTACCAGGCTTTGACCCCGACGGCAGTCGCCAGCGGCAAACACCCCAGGAATGCTGGTCGTATATTTTTCAAAGTCTGCTTGAATATTGCTGCGGCCATCCTGCTCTATACCCAGCGCATCGATCAGCGGCTGCTCTGGCCCCAAAAATCCCATGGCCAGCAGCACTAGCTGGGTGGGAATGATCCGCTCCGAACCGGCTACGTGCTTTAGCTGAAAACGACCATTTTCGTCCTTCTCCCAGGCCACATCCACCACGTGTACAGCCTTTACATGGCCGCTGTCATCGGTTTCAAACTTAGTCGCCGTCGATAGATAGGACCGAGGATCGCCACCAAACTTAGCCGCCGCCTCTTCTTGACCGTAGTCCATGCGATAGACCTTGGGCCATTCGGGCCAGGGGTTGTTGGCAGCCCGCTCCTCAGGGGGCTTGGGCATAATTTCTAGCTGGGTCAGACTGGTGCAGCCATGGCGAATGGAGGTGCCCACACAGTCGGTGCCCGTATCGCCGCCGCCGATGATGACCACATCCTTCCCTTTAGCGGAAATCACCTGGTCGTTTTGAGTTGGGTCAATCACCGCCTGGGTGTTTTTGGTCAAAAACTCCATGGCAAAGTGAATGCCCTTAGAGTCACGGCCCTCAATGGGCAGATCGCGGGGCCGTGTGGACCCGGTGCACAACACCACGGCGTCATATTCCTTTGTTAAGGTCTCAGCGGGCAAATCCTTACCAATTTCGGTATTACAAATAAACCGAACGCCCTCTTTTTCTAGCAGCTTTAGCCGACGGAGCACCACCGCTTCTTTTTCTAGCTTCATGTTAGGGATGCCGTACATCAGCAGCCCGCCGGGTCGGTCGGCCCGTTCATACACTGTCACCAAATGGCCCGCTTTATTAAGCTGAGCCGCCGCCGACAGACCGGCTGGTCCAGAGCCGACTACTGCTACGGTTTTGCCCGTGCGGACCTCTGGGGGCTCGGCCACAACCCAGCCCTCTTCCCAACCCTTGTCGATGATGGCATGTTCAACGTTTTTGATCGTGACCGGTGGGCTATGGATCCCCAAGACACAGGCACCCTCACAGGGAGCCGGGCACACCCGCCCGGTAAATTCAGGAAAGTTGTTGGTTTTATGTAGCCGGTCGAGGGCCTCTTTCCACAGACCGCGATAGACCAGATCGTTCCACTCGGGGATGAGATTGTTAATGGGGCAGCCGCTGGCCATGCGGTTGATGGTGTTTCCCGTATGGCAAAAGGGCGTGCCGCAGTCCATACAGCGGGCCGTTTGGTTACGCAGTTTTTCGTCCGGCAGGGGGGTATGAAACTCTTGCCAGTGATGGATGCGCATCAGCGGTGAAACATCCGGCGCGCTTTCGCGGGTATATTCGAGGAATCCTGTTGGCTTGCCCATGGGAGAGATCTTTTGAGATAAATAGTTTTGAATGGGATAGGGGCGGCTACCCGCCGGTTTGGGGTTAGTTCCCCGCCACCCGCGCGACGTCTTTAATGTTGGCTTCAAACGCTGCTGATAGGGCATCGTCGCCGCTTAGACCGTCCTCCAGCGCCTGCTTGAGCGCCTCGATCACCCGCTTATAGTCGCGGGGAATCACCTTGACAAACTTGGGTAATGTCGTTTCCCAACTGTCTAGGACCTGTTGGGCCTTTTGGCTGCCCGTGTAGTCACGGTGTTTGGTAATCATCTCGTGCAGGTCGGCGGTCTCTTCTGGATCGCTCAGGCGTTCTAGATCGACCATTTCGGTATTGCAGCGGGTGATAAAGTCTCCGGCCTCATCGAGCACATAGGCAATTCCGCCGCTCATACCTGCTGCAAAGTTGCGGCCAGTGGACCCCAGCACCACCACCTTGCCACCGGTCATATACTCACAGCCGTGGTCGCCTACGGCCTCTACCACCGCGTTTACACCGGAGTTACGCACACCAAACCGCTCACCGGCCATGCCATAGATATAGGCTTCACCGTCGGTCGCCCCGTAAAAGGCCACATTGCCGATAATAATGTTGTCTTCGGGAACAAAGGTGGACGCTTTGGGTGGATAGACAACAATCTTGCCGCCGCTGAGCCCCTTACCCAAATAGTCATTGCCGTCACCCTCTAGGGTGAGACTGACACCGGCGGGGACAAAGGCACCAAAGCTCTGACCGGCACTGCCCTGGAAGGTGAGCTGTACCGTATCGTCCGGCAGACCGTCCCAGTGTTTTTTGGTGATCTCGTTGCCGAGGATGGTCCCCACCACCCGGTTTACGTTACAGATGGGTAAGGTAGCGCTGACCTTCTCCCCTCGCTCAATGGCAGGTTGGCACAGATCCAGCAGCGTGGTGATATCTAGAGACTTTTCTAGACCGTGGTCCTGGGGAATCTGGTGGTAGCGCCCGACGTTACTGCCGACCCGAGGCTGTTCTAAAATTTTAGAGAGGTCCACCCCCTTGGCTTTCCAATGGTCTACCGCCGACTGCACCTCTAGCCAATCGGTGTGGCCCACCAGTTCGTCAAAGGTGCGTACACCCAGCTGGGCCATAATCTCTCGCACATCCTCAGCGATAAACTGCATAAAGTTGACCACATGGTCAGGGTCGCCGGTAAAGCTCTTGCGCAGCTGCGGATTTTGGGTGGCGATCCCGACGGGGCAGGTGTTTTTTTGACAGACGCGCATCATAATGCAGCCTAAAGAGACCAGGGGAGCCGTGGAGAACCCAAACTCTTCTGCCCCCAGCAGCGCCGCCATGACGACATCGCGGCCTGTTTTCATTTGGCCGTCGGTTTCTACCACAATGCGGCTACGCAGATTGTTGAGTACCAGGGTTTGGTGGGTTTCGGCTAGCCCCAGCTCCCAGGGCAGACCGGCATGTTTGATCGAGGTTTGGGGCGAGGCTCCGGTACCGCCGTCAAAACCAGACACTAGCACCACATCGGCGTGGGCCTTGGCTACACCAGCGGCAATGGTGCCCACCCCCACCTCCGACACTAGTTTGACGTTAATGCGGGCGGCCCGGTTGGCATTTTTGAGGTCGTGGATCAGTTCGGCCAAATCCTCAATGGAGTAGATATCGTGGTGGGGCGGTGGGGAAATCAGCCCGACACCGGGGGTGGAGTAGCGCACCTTGGCAATCCACGGATAGACCTTACGGCCAGGCAGCTGACCGCCTTCACCGGGCTTTGCCCCCTGGGCCATTTTGATTTGGATCTCTTTGGCCTGGGAGAGATAGAGGCTGGTTACCCCAAAGCGGCCCGAGGCCACCTGTTTGATGGCGCTGTTTTTGGAGTCGCCCCGCTCGTTGGTCCAGGTAAACCGTTCGGGGTCTTCGCCGCCTTCGCCCGTGTTGGATTTACCACCCACCCGGTTCATGGCAATGGCCAACGACTCGTGGGCTTCCTTAGAAATAGAGCCATAGCTCATGGCTCCGGTCTTAAACCGGCGGGTAATGGCGTCAACGGGCTCCACTTCCTCAATGGGAATGGGCTGGCGCGACTTAAAGTCCAGCAGCCCGCGCAGGGTAAAATGCTGTTTGCTCTGGTCGTTGACGAGGTGGGCGTAGCGTTTGTAGGTGTCGTAGTCCCCCGCCCGCACGGCCTGCTGCAGGGTGTGGATGGTATCCGGGTTAAACAGATGGGCCTCGCCGTCCTTGCGCCACTGGTAGTTACCGCCGACATCTAGTACGGGCGCATCGCCGCGCTCGGCAAACCCGTGGCCGTGGCGCATAGTTGCCTCCTGGGCAATCACTTCTATGCCAATGCCCTCAATCCGCGAGGCGGTCCAGGTAAAGTAGCGGTCAATGACGCTTTGGTTGAGACCGATGGCTTCAAAAATCTGGGCACCGCGATAGCTTTGCAGGGTAGAGATGCCAATCTTTGAGGCAATCTTGATGGTGCCTTTGGTGACGGCCTTGATGTAGTTTTTGTGGGCCGTATCGGGGGCAATGTCCACCAGCAGCCCCTCGGAGACCATATCGTCGAGGGTTTCAAAGGCGAGGTAGGGGTTGATGGCGCAACAGCCGTAGCCCAGCAGGACTGCAAAATGGTGCACTTCGCGGGGTTCGCCCGATTCAAGGATGATGCTGGTGCGGGTGCGGGTGCCCCTGCGAATCAGGTGGTGGTGCAGCCCGGCCACTGCTAGCAGGGCTGGGATGGGGGCACGGTCGGCGTCCATTCCACGATCCGACAGGATGATCAGGTTGGTGCCGGTTGCGATCGCACTATCTACCTGCTCAAAAATCTCAGCCATGGCCGCCTCTAGACCCTGCTCCCCCGTCGTGGGGTCAAACAAAATGGGCAGCGTCAGGGCGGCAAAACCAGGCTGGTCAATGTGCTTGAGCTTAGCCAGATCGTTATTACTCAGTACCGGTGTCTGCAGCTGAATCAACCGGCAGCTTTCGGGCTGAGGGTCGAGCAAATTGCGCTCCGAGCCCAGGGTGGTCACCGCTGAGGTCACAATCGCCTCACGGATCGAGTCGATGGGCGGATTGGTCACCTGGGCAAACAGCTGCTGAAAATAGTCGTATAGCAGCTTAGGTTTATCTGAGAGCACCGCCAGGGGCGTATCGGTACCCATGGACCCAATTGCCTCCACGCCATTTTGTGCCATGGGTGTCAGCAGCATGCGCAGCTCTTCAAAGGTGTAGCCAAAGGCCATCTGGCGCTGGCGCAGACTGCCCCCTGGCACTTCTTCGGGCTCTGGGGGTTGCGCCGATAGCGCCTCCAGGCTCAGCTGATGCTGGTCCAGCCACTGTCGATAGGGTTCGCCATTGACGATGGCTGACTTCACCTCTTCATTGTCGACAATGCGGCCAGCGGCCATATCCACCAAAAACATTTTTCCTGGCTGCAGCCGCCCCTTGGCTAAAATCTGTTCCGGTGCCACGGGTAAAACCCCCGCCTCCGATGCCATGATCACCCGGTCGTCTTTGGTGACGTAGTAGCGAGAGGGGCGTAGTCCGTTGCGGTCTAGCACCGCGCCGATCATGGTGCCATCGGTAAACGCCACCGACGCCGGACCGTCCCAGGGCTCCATTAAACAGGCGTGGTATTCGTAAAATGCCTTGGTGGCTTCATCCATGGATTCATGGCCCGTCCACGGTTCGGGGATCATCATCATCACCGCGTGGGGTAGCGATCTGCCCGCTAGCACCAGCAGTTCTAGCGCATTATCAAAAATTGTTGAGTCGCTACCATCGACGTTGATCACCGGTTTTACCTTGGCCATATCTTCGCCAAACAGGGCCGATTCAAACATCGACTGTCTGGCCACCATCCAGTTGGTGTTGCCACGCAGGGTGTTGATCTCGCCGTTGTGGGCGATGTAGCGATAGGGGTGGGAGCGCTCCCAGCTGGGGAATGTGTTGGTACTAAAGCGAGAGTGCACCAGGGCCAGCGCGCTTTCAAAATCAGGATCGCTCAGATCTGGGAAAAAGTCCCTGACCTGGGGCGGTGTCAGCATTCCCTTGTACACCATCGTCCGACCGGACAGGCTGGCCGGATACCAGTAGGTATCGTGGCCAGATTTGACAATGGCCACGTGGGCCAGCTTACGAATGACATAGAGCTTGCGCTCAAAGGCCAGGTCGTCTTCCAGGTCAGCGGCACGGGCGATAAATACCTGCTGCATAAAGGGCTCACTGGCCTGGGCCGTCAGCCCCAGGGTGCTGTTATCGGTGGGGACATCACGCCAGCCCAGCACCTTTTGCCCCATTTGGGCCACCACCGACTCAAATCGCCGTCGACTCTCTGAGCGGACGTCTGCATGGGGGGATGTAAAGACCAGACCCACTCCGTACTGGCCCGGCTCTGGTAGCTCGAACCCTTCGGCGGCGGCCACCTTTTGTAAAAACCGGTGGGGAACCTGGACCAAAATGCCCGCACCATCCCCTGTATTTACCTCACTGCCGCAGGCCCCACGATGTTCCAAATTGCAAAGAATTCTGAGTCCCTGCTGCACGATGTCATGGGAGGCCAGCCCCCGCATCTGCACAACAAAACCCACTCCGCAAGCATCGTGCTCAAATTGGGGATCGTACAGACCCTGTTTGGAAGGCAATTGGTGGCTA
>JBCCAQ010000173.1:0-11993 GCA_039814735.1 Cyanobacteria bacterium P01_A01_bin.15 | reverse complement strand
GATCGCCTCGCATGGCATGGGCTGTCAGTGCAATGATCGGAACAGCTTGGGTATGGGCCTGGGCCTTTAGTCGCCTTGTTGCCTCCCAGCCATCAATCACAGGCAAGCTCATGTCCATGAGAATCAAATCAAATAGCTGGGCAGATGCGATCTCAATCGCCTCAGCACCATCCACTGCAATTGTCACATCGTATCCACGGCGACGGAGGCGTCGACCCAGCATGTCCCGATTGAGCTCGTTATCTTCAACTAATAAGATTTTTGCCATAATCCCCTCAATTAACCTCAGCCTAAAATGATTACCGGGTTAATCAGATGCGCTAGACACGCTATTGGTGCTAGTGATCGAATCTGTTGTACTAGGTATCGGGACGACCTTAGCCGATACCACCGTGTGTAATTCATCTAACAACTCTTGACGATTGAGTTCGGCTTTTTGATACACGCGGGCAACACCGTCTAACTGTTGCTGATCGCTCGCTGTTAGTGCCTTAACAGTGACCACAATAATAGGGATATCCTGCCAGTCAGGACTCTGTCGCAGTACCTGAATAAACTCGAATCCGTCCATCTCAGGCATCATCAAATCCAACACAATCAGATCGGGCAGCGTATTGTCCAGGTATCGCAACGCCTCACGTCCATTTGAAGCCAGTTCAACCGTCCAGTCTTGGCGCTGCAAAAATCGCCCCATAATCTCTCGGGCATTAACATCATCTTCTACCACCAAAATAGTAGGAGAACTCTGACCTGAGAGATGGGTTTCTAAAACACTCAGTAAACGCTTACGATCAATCGGCTTAGTCAGGTAGTCAGCCGCGCCTAAGCTATGCCCTGTTGGGCGATCATCCACAATCGACAATAAAATAACTGGAATTTCAGAAACAGTAGGCATTTCCTTTAGCTGTCTCAAGACTGACCAGCCATCCATTTGCGGCATCATCACGTCTAGAGTAATAGCATCCGGGAGCAGCTCACTGGCCAGGGCAAGTCCCTGTTCACCACTAACGGCACAGACTACATTGTAGCCAGCCTCATCTAGAGAACGACGTAAGATCTCACGGGCATCCCCATCATCATCAATCACTAAAATTGTTTGCTTAGAGGCTGAACTGGCCGGAGCGTTAACAACCGTGGTTGGTTCACTTGCAGAAGATGTGGGGGCAAAAAATGTTTTACCCTTCGGATTTGCTGCCTGTACCGTTTGTGGAACTATCAGTGAAAAGGTCGTTCCCTGGCCATGCATACTCTCTACAGAGATGTCACCCCCCATCATATTGATAAACTGTTTCGTAATTGCCAACCCTAATCCGGTTCCGCCATATTTGCGGGTGGTGGAGGCATCCGCTTGGGTAAACGCATCAAATATTTTCTCTATTTGATCGTCCTTCATACCGATACCTGTATCGCTGACGATAAACCGCAGCCAGGATGCAAACCCATCAGCTCCAGGGATTTGCTCAACCGTCAGGGTGATATCGCCATCCTCCGTAAATTTACAGGCGTTGCTTAGCAAATTGAACAGGCTTTGCCGTAGCTTTGTCTGGTCAGCATGTAAAACACCAATATCGTGGGGACAAAAAATTGACAGATGATTGTTGTTTTTATGGGCAACTGGAGTGATTGTGCCGGAGATATCCTCCACCAGCTCTCTCACTGAGAAATCTTCTAAAAACAGCTCCATGCGGCCGGCCTCGATCTTAGATAGATCTAGTACCGAGTTGATCAACCCCAGTAGGTGTTTACCTGCGCCTTGAATTTTTTGCAGATCGGGGATAAAGTCATCCTCACCCAAATCAGCTGCTTCTTCCTCAAGCATTTCACTGTAGCCAATAATGGCATTGAGAGGCGTTCGCAGCTCATGGCTCATGTTGGCCAAAAATTCACTCTTAGAGTGGTTGGCATCTTCTGCCTTTACCCGTGCTTCTTCCGCCTCTTCCATAGCTTTCATCAGCTTGGTGGTGCGATCTTGCACACGGCTGTCCAGATCGCGATTTAGCTCCATGAGCTGTTCTTCAGCCTGCTTGCGATCCGTTACATCCTGCAAAAATAGAGAGAGTCCATCGCGCCCAGGGTAGCCCCTAACCTGCAGCCAACGCTGGGTTGGTGCATAGTAGGTTTCAAAACTAACAACCGTTTGCTCGGCCATGGCGCGGCGGTATTGCTGCTCATGTCGTGTTCCCAAGGATTCTGGAAAAATCTTCCAGAACTCTTGTGCCAACAGACCCTGAATGCTGCGCTTGAGTACTTCAGCCGCCTGGGCGTTGACGTAGGTCACCGTCCAGCTCTGGTCGACAGCAACAAACGCATCGGTAATGTTTTCCAGCACGCTGGTAGTCCGCTGGGTAGACTCTCGCAGACGGGCAATCAGCCCATAGGCAACCACGCCAATCAGCGCTAACGCCACTAGATAGGCGGCATTTCGGTAGATGGCTGTCTGTCTAAAAGCGTCTCGGCTCGATTGGTCAAAAGCACTTTCCAACTCCCGAATGTTTGTAGTCAGCGGCAAATTCACCACCTGATCTAATATTGCATCCGCATCAGGCTTATTATCGAGCACCATTTGAGTTAGCTGAACCACCTGCGCCACGTCCTCAGCGCTAGAGAATTCACCGGCGCTGAGCTTTGACTGGACCGTGTCTAATTCCTGCTCAATCGTAGGTACCAGCTGCTCATCAGTAGCCATGATGTAGATCAAAACATCGTCTATTAGCTTTTCAAGATCGCTATCATTGTTGTTTTTTAGTCTATTAACTAAACCGGGTAGTTGGACCAACGCATTTTGTAACTCGGCATTGGTGAACTGAAACTGGTTAACTAGCTCGGTTTTTTCTTCCAAAAGCTTTGCATCACGGCTAATAAGCTTTTGTAAATTTTCACTATCGCTTTTTGGAATAAAGCCAGGTATTTCTTGAGCTAGCGCTTGCTGAATAGATATCTCTTGGGCTAAGGCTTCTTCTAGGGGCTCATCATTTCTCAACAGCGTGTAGCGCTCTTTGAGAAGTGCCAGCTCGACCTCTGTATCACTTTCTATTTGACTAGTAATTAGATCTGCATATTTTTGATACTGGCTAACGTTAACCGATTTGCCTTTGACCCCTAGAAAAGCCAGGATAGAAAAGGATGCAGCTATACCTAGACCTTTGATTACAGAGTCTCGATTCACTGGAATAACCTCGTAAAAATTCATCTATATAAGGAGAAAAGTCATTGACTCCCGTTGAAAGCTTAATTTACAAGTTGGTGTAAATTAAGCAGCGAAAAAATGTTGCTAATGAAAGATTAAAGTCAACGTTATAAGTTCAGATTAAAGAGAAAAATAGCTTAGGTAGGGAGCCGCTATAGACTTATTTGAACATATACAATGCAATAAATATATCGTCAGTAGCAACAGCTAAAATCTGCCTTCTAGTAATAAATAAAATATAGCTTTCTCAACACCTACTATATAAAATATCAAGATTTTAATGATTATATTAGGATACTCCTTAAACATACAATGAAGTCGGGTAAGGATAGTGACCTGATTTTATTGTTGTTCGATTTCACCATGTGGTGAAACTTCTCTATAAAGATGCTCTACAACTATGATTGGTTCCGGAAAGTAAGTGTCTTTATTTGAGGACAAAATTTTCTTAGCATATGTATATTGGCCATGCAACAGTAGAAAGAGTCTTGCTTTTACCTGGCAATAGGAGTGCTATCGGCACTGGCAAAAATTAGTGCTCGTACCTCATTAAGCAAATCCTGACGATTGAAATCTGCTTTTTGGTATATCCGAGCTACACCGTCTAATCGTTTTTGGTCTTTGGCAGTTAGGGTCTTAGCCGTCACAACAATAATGGGAATAGTTCTCCAATCAGGCCTTTGGCGCAGAACCTGAACAAACTCAAAGCCATCTATGCCAGGCATCATTAAATCTAATACGATGAGGTCGGGTACGGTGCTGTTTAGATAGTCGAGAGCCTGCTGGCCGCTGGCTGCGAGCACGGTAGTCCAGTCATGGTGCTGCAAAAAACGCCCCATAATCTCTCTAGCATTGACATCGTCTTCGACAATCAAGATTTTTGGGCAGTCTCTGCTAGGAAGCTGGGTGTCTAATACAGTCATTAGATGTTTGAGATCGAGGGGTTTAGACAGACATTCGGCGACACCTAGCTGATAGGCACGGGAACTGTCTTCGTCTTTTGACAGCAAAATAATGGGCACTTGAGCCATAGCCGATGTTTCTTTTAGATCCTGTAAAATAGACCATCCATCCTGCTGAGGCAGCATCATATCCAAAACAACCGCATCGGGAAGAACTTCATCCACCAGGGCGATACCCTGATGGCCGTCGACGGCACCCACAATGTTATATCCTTCATCTGTTAGGGAGAAGTGAATGCTATCACGGACATCTGCATCGTCACCAATCACCAAAATAGTCTTTTCAGAGGTCTGGGTCGACAATTCACGAATTGCTGAAATTGATTCCCTATCAACTAAACGAACAGGCGGCGCAAAAAATGTTTCATCCGACGAGCCACTTGCCTGAACGGTTTTGGGAAGAGTCAGTGTAAAGGTTGTTCCCTGTCCATGGACGCTATCGACGGAGACATCTCCCCCCATCATCGAGATAAACTGTTTGGTAATAGCTAGTCCTAACCCCGTACCGCCGTACTTGCGTGTGGTTGATGTATCTGCTTGGGTAAATGCCTGAAAGATTTTCTCCGCTTGCTCGTTCGTCATCCCAATTCCAGTATCTATGACCTTAAACTCTAGCCAGTCGCTTCCATCTTCCTGAGTGTCAGGTACTACTTGTTTGACAAGCAAAGTAATAGAGCCATTTTCAGTAAACTTGCAGGCATTGCTAAGCAGGTTGATCAGACTCTGTCGAAACTTGACCTGGTCGGCGTGGAGAATGCCAATATTAGTAGGGCATGATACCGACAGCTGATTATGATTTTTCTGCGCTAAGGGCTGAATAGTACCTATGATTTCATTTATGACAGTCTGAATACAGATATCTTCTAGAAAGAGTTCCATACGACCTGCCTCGATTTTAGATAAATCCAACACTGAGTTGATCAGTCCTAGCAAATGTTTGCCTGCGCCTTGAATCTTTTGTAAATCGGGAACAAAATCATCTTCACCAATGCTGGCGATGTCCTCTTCGAGCATTTCACTATAGCCAATGATGGCATTGAGGGGTGTGCGTAGCTCGTGGCTCATATTGGCCAGAAATTCACTTTTAGCGCGATTGGCATCTTCCGCTTTGACCCGTGCTGTTTCTGCTACCTCCATAGCGCTCGCCAACTGGGCTGTACGGTCTTTAACCCGGTTATCAAGATCGCGATTAAGCTCAATAAGCTGTTCTTCGGCCTGCTTACGGTCCGTAAAGTCCTGTAGAAAGATAGATAAGCCATCTAGTCCAGGATAGCCACGCACCATCAGCCAGCGTTCAGTGGGTTCATAGTAGGTTTCAAAGCTGACTACTTGCAGATTGGTGGCAATGGCATGACGATAGTTTTCAGTAAAGCGTTTGCCAAGGGACTCGGGTAGAACCTTTAAGAAATCTTGCCCTAGCAGGCCGAGAATGTCGCACTTGAGAATATGGGCTGCTTGGGCATTTACATAGGTGATAGCCCATGTGCGATCTAGCGCAATAAAAGCATCGGTGATACTCTCTAGTACCCTGACCGTATGCTGACTTGTCTGACGCAGACGATTGATGACCCAAAAGGCAACTATGCCTGAGCTGGCAAACAGTAGTATGTAGATTAAAGTCCGGTAGAATGTTACTCGCTTTTGAGTAGCTTGCTGGATGTCATCAAACTGTTTTTCCAGCGCTCGAATATTGTTGGTTAGGGGTAAATCGAACACCTGGGCAATTAACTGATCGGCAACCGGCTTGTTTTCTAGAACCATTTGAACTATCTGGTCTATTTGACGCCGCTGTAAGGTGTCTGCTCCCAGTCTTGCCCTCAGACGGCTGAGTTTTGTTTCTATATCAGTAATCAGCTGAGCATCGCTGGTAATAGCATAGAGAAACAGATCGTCTAACAGCGCTTCAGCCTCCAGCCGCAGACTGCCCCGCAGCCCATCGAGCAAATTGGATTCTTGGGCTAAGGCTGCCCGCACCTCGGCATGATGAACTTCAAGTTGTTCAATCAGCTGCCGTTTTTCAACTAGCAATTCAGCATTAAAGTCCAGCTGTTTTTGTAAACGACCTTTGTCATGGGTCGATAGGGAATTGGGAACTAGGGCAATCAGCTGAGCCTGTACGGTTTCTGCTTCGAGCAGCGATGTATTTAGGGATTGCCCGTTTTGTGAAATGGTATAGCGAATATTTTGCAACGCTAGCTGAACAGCCGCCTGATTGACCAGCTGATCGGAGATTAGTGCGCTGTAGTCTCGGTAGCGATCAAAGTCAACAGAAACGCTTTTAAGACCTAAAACGGCCAGAACTGAGAGTGTAGCGACAGCAGGTATACCCTTTAATAAGTGCTTTCGTCTCACCTCAGACTTCTCCAAAAATTGAAATAATAGTTTCTGATTAGTTAGTCAGACGGCTTATGCAACGCCGGAATCGTCTTACAAGCCTGTAATTTTAAGTCGGACGGTAGTGAATGTTTGATAGCAGTAAATACATAGGAGCGATGGCAAACTTATTACCTTAATCAACAGCCCAACCGGCGGTTGATCCGAACAAATGGGTACGATACGGGTAAAAATTCAGAAGTCGGAACACCCTGGTCAGGTCGGTGCCCTTTGGTTCTGATATTGGTTCTGATATTGGTTCTGATATTCAACGGCTCAAAGCGCAATGATTTGTCTGGGTATAGCCTGGGTAGAGATGGCCAAAGCCTGATGGCCAAAGCCTGACGATAGTTGGCCTGATGTGTTTTTAGATATTCCAGACCTGGGGACGCCAGGCATTGTTCCAACAGATACTTGTTTAGGTGGTGGTTGGCACTACGGAGCGGCCTACGGAGCGCCCAACTGCCTGGGCAATGGGCTTTAAGGTTTGTACTAGTTCAGTCATTGCGGTTAGGCTGAGGGTCTGTCTAGCATCACTGACGGATTGGTCTGGTTCCGGATGGCACTCGATTATCAAGCCATCGGCACCCGCTGCGATCGCAGCTCGGGCCAGCGGCGCTACGAGTTCCCGCTTGCCCGTGGCATGGCTGGGGTCAACCAGCACAGGCAGATGGGTAATCTGCTTGAGGGCGACCACTGCTCCAAGATCCAGCACATTGCGCGTATAGCTATCAAAGCTACGAATGCCCCGCTCACAGAGAATAATATTGGGGTTGCCGTGGCTGGCAATGTATTCCGCTGCCATGACAAATTCAGTCACCGTCGCCGCTAGGCCTCGTTTCAGCAGCACGGGCTTGTTGACATCACCCAGGGCCTTGAGCAAATCAAAGTTTTGCATATTACGACTACCAACCTGTAGTACGTCGGCATGGAGAGCAAGCTTTTCAATTTGATGAATGGCCATCACCTCTGTAATCACAGGTAAACCGTAGCGTTTGCGGATTGCGGCCAAAATATCTAGGCCAACATCGCCCAGCCCCTGGAACGCATAGGGAGATGTGCGAGGCTTATAGATGCCGCCGCGCAGCCCCTGTACAGGAGCTGTTCGCAACGTTTGGGCGATTGTATCCATTTGGGCCATGCTTTCAATAGAGCACGGCCCACCAATAATAAATAGGTCTTTGCCACCGACGGTGATGGGGGGCGTCAGCCGATCGGCTGGCACTATCTCAATTTCACTGGTGTGACTGGTATGGGCCTTGGCAACGAGTTTGGCGTTTTTCATGAATTTGGAAAGTAAAAGAGGGATAACAACAAAAAGCCCGCAGCCTGTGAGGGCTCCGGGCAAGTCAATACAGCAAAGCTGACGCTACCTACCCGGTGGTGGCGTAAAAAAGTAGAAACTAAATTGCCAGCTGTAGCAAAGCATCATGGGGTCAAACGTAAAAACGGATATTGAGAGAGAACCGCGGCTGGAATAGTGGAATCAATCGAGAAAGCGATATCAAAAAACAAAACCGCAGAGCTTACACCCTGCGGTTCACCGGCTTCCCATGCTAACGCCAGGGGCTCATTGCCGGTGAACCTGACAAAACCAAAAGTAAAAAAGTGGGTGCTGCATGGGCCTAAAGCGGGTATTGCTTGAATACATGTACGGTAACGCGCCAACTTGAAACCGTCAACTACGTCCGCCTAGGAAACAAAAATTATGAGGCTCCACCGTTGAAGGTAGAGACGTTGCCTGTAACGTCTCTCCATTAATTTTCGATCACCGCAATACACTCAATTTCGACCAGAACATCCTTGGGCAGACGGGCCACCTCAACACAGGCCCTAGCAGGGGCTGTGGCTTCATCAAAATAGGTAGCATAGACACCGTTCATGGTGCCAAAGTCGTTCATATCCTTCAAAAAAACGGATGTTTTCACCACATTGGCCAGGGTGGCCCCCGCTGCCGTTAAAACAGCACTCAGATTATCCAGGCATTGTTTGGTTTGAGCCGCCACATCGCCAGTCCCGACCAAGGTACCATCGGGGTCCAGCGCCACCTGCCCGGAGGCAAATACCATTTCACCCGAGGCCACAACGGCCTGATTGTACGGACCAACCGGAGCGGGAGCGTTCTCCGTTTGAACTATGCGACGAACCATGGTGTGACCCTCAATAACCAGCCTGAGTATTCTATAGTATCTGTCAGATTAGTCAGGCGGATTAGTCAGGGCAACGGATATCCCCAAACACCGGGAGCGCTGACCGTATCGCCAGGTTTCCCAGGAGAAACCCCATGGTGCTAGGTTTGAAAGGTGATGTAGCTACAACCCATAACTGCTGTAGACCATGGCTGATTTTGATCGCGTTACCCAGCTCTATCTAGAATTTCCTGAGAAGTTTCGCAGTGCGATGTTAAGCACCGTCAGCGCCGATGGCAGTCCCCAAGCCAGCTACGCTCCCTTTTTGATCGATGCGGATAAAACTCTCTACATATATGTCAGTGGTTTGTCAGCCCACACGGCCAACCTCAAACAAACCGGCTGCGCTAGCGTCCTCTTGATTGAAGACGAAGCCGAGACCCAGGAGATTTTTGCCCGTCGTCGTTTAACCTATGAGTGCGTTGCCGCCCCTTTGCCCCGTGATACCACCCAGTGGCAGGCGCTGATCGAGCGCTTTGAGCAGCGCTTTGGTAATGTTATCGGTCTGATGAAAGGACTGCCTGACTTTCAGCTATTTCAGCTTACCCCCCAGGCAGGTCAGTTTGTGGTGGGATTTGGTGCAGCGTATCGCGTTAACCCCGACAACCTCAGCGCTCTAGAACCCCGACGACAGCGCTAAGCCTCGGTATGCTCTAATACGCCATTGAGAAAAATATCCGCCAGCGTTTCCGCCAGTTCCTTCATATCTTGAGGAGAGCTGGCCTCATCCGCCAGGGTAGTTTGGCTAAATCCGGCGACGGTAAACATCCCCAAAAAAATACGGGCAACAACCCGAGGATTCATCGGGCGGTAGGTACCTCGATCCATGGCCGTCTGGAAAAAGGCTTCGGCCACATCTGTCATTTTGGCAATCACCTCAGCCTGTACCCGCTCCCGCAGCTCCGGATGAAACTGCGCTTCCATAAAGCAGACCCGCAGCATATCGGTGTTGGCAGAAAGATTGAGCATCCGTTTACGCATGACCTTAGCAATGGCCTTGTAGTTGGCCATTTCACTCAGCTCAGTCAGCAGATCGGTAAGTAATTCTACCCAGCCGCGAGTGGCAACTTCGATCAAGATAGCCTTTTTATTTTCAAAGTGTCGAAACAGGGTGCCTTCAGCAACGCCTGCCGCTTGAGCCAAGTCGCGAGTAGTGGTCCCACCGTAGCCACGGCGGGCAAACAGCCGCTGGGCCGCTCCGAGAATTTTCTCTTGGGTATCATCCTGGGACGACGTCAACGATTTAGCAGATTGCATACAAAGTCGCCCTAGCGCGTATGTTTGGAAAACTGGACGCTGCTGATCGTCTCTCAAATCAACAACAGAGCATGGCCACAATAGCATTTTATGCCCTGGGGCTATTGTCTATCGTGATCTGCTCAATCACATCATTGGTTAACAGAAGCTTACATTCAGCTGTCCCTGCTGGGTGCAGTACTGTCGGGCCTGCTATCTGCGGCTCCGACCCCATTGAGGTAATTGAGCAGTTAGTAGCTGAGGATACCGCCGGTGGGTCAGCCAATTTGTTTAGTGTCCCACCTGGTCTCCCAATATCTTTCTGTCGGCATCTTGCGAGGCGTAGTATTTCTCACATCTATGGGTAGCTATCGATGACAACAGAGAGATTTATGGGGATTTACGCGGCCTTTATCAGAACTTAGTGAAGCGCCATCAACCAACCTTAATAAAGCTAGAGCAACAGTATTGTTTTAGTAAATGCCTGGGGCTATGCCCGACGTTCCTAGGTTTGGAAGACTATAGTCGGCGTAACGACAAATCAATTGAAGCGCATCGTCAAGCGTATGTTGTTTTGTACGTATATCAGGTCATCTTCCGGTTAGGTCAACTAACTCTTTGTTAAGAGCAATAAGGTTAAGGTTTTTTACTACGAGATACGATGGCAAAGGCCATTTTAAACACCGTTTTAGGAACGTTGGTGACCTCTGCAGCTGTGATTGGAACAACAGCTCAGACGGTCGCAGCTCAAGGATTTACCGGTAGCTTTGCCCCCGAACAATGGGAGCTATTTAACAGCGCTCCGGCACTGCCTGGTGTTGATAATTCGCAAATTACTATTGGCGGCGTCCCCCTAGCACCGTTTAATGGCTCGGTGGATTTTACGGATGCGCCCGGTTCACTCACCCTGTTGGGTAGCGACCTGTCTGCCATTTTGGATGGGTTTGGATTGGACTGTAATTCTGAAGATCTGCCAATCAACCTATTATTTTTATGTGACAGCAGCTTTACAACTGTCTTTGCGACTGTTCCTGAGGCTAGCGTCCTTTCCTTTAACTGGAGCTATAGTACAGCTGATGGTCTAGGAGCTGCGTTTGACCCGTTTGGCTTTGCCGTCGGTACCTTTCCCCCTGACGCTCCGCTCACCGATGGCCTGTTTACTGAGCTAACTGACCGCGATGGCGCGTCTGAGCAGTCGGGCACAGCCAGTGTCCAGGTGGAGGCAAATCAAATTTTTGGATTTCAAATTGGGACGGCTGATAATCAAGGGGGCCGAGCGACCGCCACTATCAGCCAGTTTCAGGTCGAGATTATTGACCCCGGTGACCCGGTTGCTGTACCGGAGCCCACCTCGGGAATTGCGATCGCAGCCCTAGCCGGTCTCGGTCTGCGGCTGAGCAAACGTTCCTGCAACCGGAAAAAATAGTACCGGCCCCGCTAATCATGGGCTTTAGCCACTGACTCTCCGGTTTCCGGGTCAAATAAATGGATATGATCCACCTGAATACCCAGGGTCAGACGGTCACCGGGGCGGGGTATTGTCTCGGCTAGGCCATCTAGGCGTACCAACAGGTGGTTTTCATCGGGCGTAGTCTCCATGCTTACGCTCAAATAGGTTTCACTACCGAGGGCCTCAACCCGCTGTACGGCCACCGCTAAATGTTTGGGAGCTGGCACCGTCAGCCGCAAATGCTCAGGGCGAATGCCCAGGGTCAGGGTGCCGTGGCCAGCCAGGGTCGGTTCCCAATCGCTGGGTAGGGTCAGACGAAAGGCCGGGTGCACCAGCGTCAGGGGTGGCTGCACCTGGACCGTGAGAAAGTTCATCGGTGGTGAACCAATAAACGAGGCCACAAACTGGTTGGCCGGATACTGGTATAGCACCAGGGGAGCCGCAATCTGCTGGATGACCCCCTGGTGCATCACCGCAATCCGATCCCCCATGGTCATCGCTTCCACCTGATCGTGGGTGACATAAATTGTAGTCGTACCCAATCGCCGCTGTAGCGCCACAATCTGGGCGCGGGTTTCGGTCCGCAGCTGGGCGTC
>JBCCAQ010000115.1:0-15125 GCA_039814735.1 Cyanobacteria bacterium P01_A01_bin.15 | reverse complement strand
TTTAATGCCTTTGCTACAGCCGGGTCGTGACTTGTGAGTAGGAGCGTACCCCCTGAGCGCGTAAACGTTTGTAGTAAATTCAGCATTAGCTGTAGCGATTGAGTATCTTGACCAACGGTGATCTCATCTAGAAGACATAGCTTCGGCTGCCTGGCGAGAACAGCTCCTAGGGCGAGGCGACGCTTTTGCCCCTGAGACAGAGACTGGGGATGCTGCTCAGCGCGTTCCTTGAGGTTGAGTTGAGCCAAGATGCGCTCAGCCGTTGAGACAGGGACGCCAGGCTGCTGCACTTCTTGCTGTACGGTATCGGCAAAGAGTTGGTGACTGGGGTTTTGCAGAACAAAGCCTACCATTTGAGCGATTTCTACAATTCGCTTTCCTACGATGCTGCACCCAAGTAATTGAATACTGCCCGCAGTGGGTTTTACCAGGCCACTGATCAGCCGCAGGAGGGTAGTTTTGCCACTGCCGTTGTCGCCTTTGAGTAGGACGGTTTCGCCAGGGTATAGCGCGAGATCAAGGTAGGGGGGATAGGGGTGGAGAGTGAGGGAATCGGTTTGGAGGATGGGGGATAGGGACGCATGGGTGGGTTTGGGAGCGGGTTTGGTCGATGCAGTGGGTGGGGCAGGTGGGCCAGGGTGGAGATGGGTTTGGTGGATGTGGAGGGTGCGATCGCAAATTGTCTGTACCAAATCCAGACGGTGTTCAACGATAAGAATGGCTTGTCCCTGGGCGGCTCGCTGTTTGAGTAGGCTGAGCAAGCGGTGGGAGGTGGTTTGATCCAAGTAGGCAAAGGGTTCGTCGAGCAGGAGGGCCGGTTGGCCCATGGCTAGGACGCAGGCGATAATGAGCCGTTGTTTTTGACCAGCGGAGAGGCGAGCAATGGACCGGTCCCTGTGGGCTTGCAGGTCAAATTCTTGCAGAATCGCCTGGGTTAAAGCAGGGATGCGCTGGGTAGGAGTGGCGAGGTTTTCCAGACCAAAAACCACCTCATCGTAGACGGTATCTGTGAAAATCTGGGTTTCAACATTTTGCAGAAGGGTACCGATACGGTGAGACCGCTGGCAGACATCCCAGGTTTCGATGTCCTGTCCCTGACAGTGGATGGTTCCGGTTAGGGTGCCGCCGATATGGGTGGGGGCAATACCTGCGATGCAGCTCAATAGGGTACTTTTACCGCTGCCGGTGGTACCGGCTACCAGGACAATCTCCCCAGGCTTGAGGGTCAGGCTGATGTCACTCAGCACAGGCTGGGTGGCGTTGGCGTAAGTAAAGCTGAGATTTTTAATCTGAATTACTGGCTCCATTGCAGATACCCGACGGCCCCAAATATTACAGCCGCTGCGATCGCAACTGCCGTATCCAATCTTCGCCATCGTAGCGGTTGGCCCAGACTGCGGCGGGCGCTGGGGTTATAGCTGCGAGTCTCCAACCCGACCGTGACCTCATCGGCGTAGCTAACGATGCGAAAAATCAGCGGTACAAACAGCCCCGGAAACCACTGTCCGGGTCGGCGACTGAGATCGACTCCCCGCAGCTGGTTGGCCTCAATGATGCGCTGAGCTTCCCGCTGCACGACAGGCAAAAATCGCCACACCAGCATCAGGCTTAGCACCAAAAAGGAAGGCAGTTTCACCGCTTGTAGAGCACGGGTCAAATCCGCAGGGGAGGTGGTCAAGGAAAAGATCGGGCCAGGCAGCAAAATCGCCAAGAGCCGCAAGCTGTTTAGGCTTGCGGCTGGCCAATCTCGCAGTAGCCAGGTTAGGGCAGTGAACAAGAAAAGCGCGATCGCGCCCCCCAACCACACTCGCCACGACATCCCCGCTGTCAGCAGCAGCACCAGCAGCCCCGCCACCAGCAGCCCCGTCGCTGCCAAATTCTGCAGGGCAAATGCGATACTGACCGCCACCACACTCAAAACAATCTTTAGCAGCGGATTCACCCGCCACAGCCAGCCCCGCTTTGGTGCATTCACCGGGTTAGCTAACATTCAGCTTGCCCGCCCGCTGTAACTGCTTGACAACTCGTTCTCCTAGCCACCAACCGACGGCCCCGGCAAAGCCAGAAATAATAGTCATCAGAATCAGTACCCAGACTTGCCCCACCCAAGCAGCAAAAATATCCCCGGCCGCATAAGCGCCAATGAGGGCTCCTGCCACGGTAGCGCTACTAAAAAACACCACATTTGCCAACAGACGGTTGGTTTTTCCGTAGAACCCGCCCCGCAATAGCATGACCCCCTCCGTCACCACCAGGGCGCTCACCAGAAAAGCCGTGATAATCCAAGAGATGCGGCTCAGAACCAACGCCAAAACCCCAATCATCAGGGCAACGCTGCCAGAGCGTTGCAGTCGAGCCATGCCCAAAGTAAGAAAAATGCCCGCAAAGGGAGCCCAAACTACGGTGCGAATTCCCGGCAGGGGAATCGATAGGGTCAGCGGCACCGTGATCACCGACGTCACCGCGATACCGATAGTCATAAAAGCAGCAAATACGTAGTCTCGGAGCTGCCAGGATTTAGAGGATTGCGCCATGATTGTCTTCGATTAAAACTCGGCATTGACACCAAACAACACTCTCACGCCGGGGGCCGCAAAGTTGCCAGTGGGGTACACGTACTGGGTGTCGAATAGGTTTTCGACGGTGAAAGTTAGCTGCACAGGTGGACTGATCTGATAGCCCAAGGTCAGATCAAACACGACCGCTCCTTCGCTACCGGGGCCGATTTCGTTGTTTTCCAGTACGACATCACCCTGATCGGCGTAAATGCGGGACTGAATCAGCCCCAGGAAGCGATCGCGGGCATAGGTCAGCCGCACCAGCGCCGTCGTTGGAAATACTTCCAGCTGGTTTAAAGGACGCCCAGACTCGTCTTCACTATCTACGAAGGTAAGATTACCCCCTAGGGTTAGGCCCGGTGTGAATTCATAGGCCGCGTTGAGCTGCACTCCCTGGATCAGCACGTCTTTGTTGGCCACCTGAATGGATGGCGGCGGTGGACCGGGCGGTCCCGGAGGCCCAGGCAGCGGTGTAAAGCTTTCAAAGCCCTGGAAGTCGCTAATATCATTGCGGAAATAAACCAGCCCGGCGGTAAAATCACCGCTGGTGTAGTCCAACCCAATATCAATATTGTTGGCTCGCTCTGGCGATAAGTCTGAATTAGACTGCACTTCCCCCTGGGTTGGGGCAAAGAACGAGCCGTCAGAAGCACTCCCAAACAAAAATAGCAGGCTCGGCGGACGGAAGCCCTGGGCAAAGTTAGCGCGGACCAGCAGTTCATCTGTAATCTCGTACACACTGCCGAGGTTGAACGTGACCGCGTTGACATCCTTAAACTGGTCAGCGCTTTTTGCCGTAAAGAAATCGAGCCGGGCACCGCCCGTTAGCGTCCAGTCATCGGTAACGTTATAGACCGATTGGGCAAACAAGCCGTGAAATTCTCGGGTAGCATCGGGCGAGGTAACGTCATTGATTAGATCCTCAAACTCGGAAGTATCTTGGCTAAAGTCGTAGCCATAGGTGAGCGTGGCATCGCCAATCGCGGTGGTGGCAATTCCAGTAACACCGTAGCTCACCGTATCCGTCAGGTCTGAACTCGGCACCGTGATTTCCGCCGGAAAGGGACCGGGAATGGTAAAGGCCGTTAGCGTTTCAAACTGGCGGCGACTGCGCTGATAGTAACCTCGCAGTTCCAGTTCGGTGCCGCCCGGTACGCCGTCGTTGATGTAGGCCAGAGAGTAGCGGTTGGTTTCTCGAAACTCGTTGCGAGCCTCGGTAAAAGGCGGTGAGGGGAAGCCGTTGAGATCGGCGTCATCCTGACGGTAGCGATCGAGTCGCAGGATGAGTCGAGACTGGTCATTAATGTCGTAGCGTCCCGTCCCATACAGATCAAATACACTGTATTCGGTACCATTCAGAGGAATGATATCGCCATCGCCATCGCGGGCATCGCCAGCCGTGCGATAGGTCGCACCCAATACATAGTTTGGGCCAGAAAACTCCAAGTTAGTGTTGAATTCTGAGAAACCGCCGCCGTAGGTTTCACTGGTCACCATAAAGGGCTGATCCGGGTCGGGCGTGTTGGTAATAATATTAACGACACCGCCAAAGGAATCAGCGCCGTAGATGGAAGAGGCGGGTCCTTGCAACACCTCGATGCGCTCTACCCGAAAAGGGTCAATACTGCCAAAATCTGGGCCAAACTCTAAGTTGGGACGGCGTTCGCCATCAACAAGCAACCCAATCCGCTCTCCGGCAATACCGCGAATATTAACCGTACTGGTAATCAGCCCTAGGCGATTAACCGTGACCCCCGGCAAAGTTTGCAACGCATCGGAGACAGTGCGAATCAGAGGACGTTGCTGCTCCAATTCGGCTTCAGTCACCACTTCAACCGTGGCCGAGGTCTCCACCTCGGGCGTTGGACGACGGGCCGCTGTAACCACCAAACGTAAGCTCTCTTCTTCTGACGGCACTACTTCGACCGCTGCTGCGGGGGGAGGCACATCAGGTTCAATTTCGGCGGCGGGGGGCAACGTCTCGGGAGGGGTTGCGATCGCCCCGTTTACCCCCACGACAATTTCAGTCTCCCTGGTCTCCACCGCGATCGTCGGCAGTTCAGTTTCCCCAACAATTCGAATCCGCACGCTGTTCGTGTTTAGGGACTCTACCGTCACCGACTCAATCCCTTCACCTGGGTTGTCCTGCTGAAAAGTCGCTCCCTCTGTCAACTGAACATTCGTAATATCAACAATCCGGGTACGGCCAAAGGACGTTTCGAAGATTCTAGTCTGAGCCGCTGCCTCACCCACCAGCAAAATTTGTAAACCCGTCTCAACTTGAATGATTTCGACATTCGTGATCTGTGCTTGCACGGGTAGGACCATAACCAAACTGCAAACTGCAGTTCCGCACCCTACAAAACCCCAAAATTTGCGCACCTTAATTCCTCACACACCAACCTGTTTATGGCCCAATCAAAACAACTCTTCAAAGCAGGAACAATTGCTTCAAAATTTCTCAAAGCATCAATACCAAACTCTGAATTCTCCCAATTTGTTAGTGCATATCAGCCTCTCAAATCAGACAAAAGCAGTAGATTATAATCCTCTAGGGCTAGTGGCACACAACTATTACCTGACAGGTAGATTAATTCTAGAAAGCTTTCACAACGAGGTTTCTAGAAAAACAGTACCCATCGATTAATCATTGACGCACCCATAGCTACCAAGAAAAATTCTTTTAATTTCTCTTTCAAAAGAATTGAGTAGAATACTACCACCGACACCCTCGACTTACTATGCCTTAGGGGGGGATAAATCGCCGTTACAAGTACAAAACCGCAGTTTTTGTGACGAGGCTGCCCCAAACCTGCACACAGGTAAGCCTAAATAAGTATCAGACTACACAAAATAAAATAATACAGAATTCTCATACACCAAGGGCTCTGTGGCACTGCTGCTATGCAGGCTCAAATCTAATGGGTATGGGACAGGGATGGATAGAGGTTAGTGAAAGTCTCCTGGCAGTTTCAGGCAAATTTTTTTGACCGTCAAGCAAGAGTCAGCCCCAGGAAAACGTCAAAATCAACGTAGTCTCCACCGTACTTTGCCAGGCTGTATCCCTGAGAGACCTTAAAGAAAGATGACATCAGGTATGGGATATTAAAGTTTTCTCAACAGACTATACACCTTGCCACAACGCCATAGGATCTATGGCGTAATGAAATGGAAGCGTTAGGTATATGTACTCATGAAAGTTACCTCTGATACCAATTTAATGTCCAGCATTAGCCAGGTGGTGCCTGGTTTACTCAAAATACATGCCTATGGTCTCTGTGAACTTGCCCAAGAATGTTCTCAGCAACTGAATTTTCCCATTTGTGAGATTATGCCATCGTTGAGTAATAGCTTACACAATATGATCACTCGCGGTGAACTCTGCTATGACCAGCAACATAATCGCGTGTTTATTGGGTGATCAAGCCCCCTGCTGCTACCATAGCGTTCTAACCAGGTTACATGGCGACCTTCTACTATCGCAGGTTAGGCATAGGAGAATCTTCAGGGCGGTATTTTATAGGGCTAGGAAGTGCTGGTTCAAATGAGCCTCAAGCCGCATAAAATCATTCTCGATATCAGGGTTTTTCATCACATCAAAACAGGCAAAGATTACCAACGGTTGCATACCAAAAAACTTAAAGTTCAGATGCATTGGCTAAAACAAATCGTCCAATCCCTTACCGTCAAAAAACCACTGATTGGGATCATCAAAGGCTGCTTTGGGGGCATTTAAGGTGAGGGAGAGCATGTATTAAGACTGTAGTCTCAGGTCTTAAAAACGAGACGCATTTTCCGCTTCGGAGGTGGCTTCATCTCCTTTGCCAAAGAAGGCAGGAAACGGTTTGGGAATGGTGAGCGCCTTTTGGGTAGCGGGGCGGGCATCGATGCGATCAAACCAGGCTTTTAAGTAGTTTAGCCCCGCTACCGAAACCTTGGCCCAGGGGTAAGACCGGGCCCAGGGATATGTCGCCATATCTACAATGGTGAAGTTATCACCTAGCAAATAAGCCTTGCCTGCAAGTTGCTGATCTAACACCTCCAACAGCCGCCTGGACTCGGTCACATAGCGATCGATGGCGTAGGGGTCTTCGTTACCCTTAGGAGCTGCGATCCGCTGAAAGTACATGGCCTGACCCATCATGGGACCAATGCCCGACATTTGAAACATCAACCACTGCAGCGCTTGCGATCGCGCCTTTTCGCCGACAGGAAGAAATGTCTGATACTTCTCGGCCAAATACCAGAGAATCGCGCCTGACTCAAAAACCACAAAATCATTGTTGCCGCGATCAACGATCGTAGGAATACGACCGTTGGGGTTGAGTCGCATATACCACTCAGACTTCTGTTCTTTTTTGCCAAAGTCGACATAGGTCAGCTCATACTCGACCTCGGCCTCTTCAAGAAAAATGACCGGTTTCCAGCCATTCATGGTAGAAGCCGTGTAGAGATGGATATCGGGGATAGACATAGGAACCGATGGTTGCTTGAACGATATGCACAGCGGCAAATAGCCCACCAGAAATCAAAATTCATGCCATTTGCTGCTGCCGTGATTTAACATAATCAAGCCAGTAACCAGAGTCAACTAGTTTACTTTTAGTAACCACGTATGGGTACTTCTCTAGGAATCACTATCGATGCTCAAGGCCGCAAACACGTTTCAGAGCCCTGTCTGCAACCTTGCCCAATTGAACGAGGCATGAGAGTTTTAGGTGGAAAATGGAAGGGATCAATTCTCTGGCACCTAAAAGATGGTCCCATACGGTTTAACGATTTGGCACGGCAGCTGGGGGGAGCCAGCAAAAAGATGGTGGTACAGCGGCTTCGTGAAATGGAGGAAGCGGGCTTAGTTAAGCGTACAGTGGTAAGCGATCGGCCAATTGCAGTCACCTATGGAATTACCGAGTTTAGTAAGACTGCTTTGGGTTTTCTGGAAGAGCTTAAAACCTGGGCAGAACAACACCGGATTTAAATTGTTGTATGTTAGCCTAACATTTCATTAGGGAGCTGCGTCGAAATAAAATACCACCCAGCGCCATGCTATATAAAATTCTCCTCTTAGTAAGAGGAGATACCTTAAAAACGAGGGTTTCGGTCAATAGCGCTTGTCATTGCAGAACTTCACTGTTATGAAAAAACATGAAAGTATCCCAACAGATCATAGCCCTCGGTGGCGGCGGATTCTCAATGGAGCCCGATAACCTGGCTCTAGATCGCTACCTTCTCGAACAAACTGGAAAACCACGTCCAAAGGTGTGCTTTGTTCCCACTGCCAGTGGCGATAGCGACAACTATATTCGTCGCTTTTACGAATCACTTTGCACACTGGACTGTACCCCCAGTCACCTGGCGCTCTTTCAATCACCCGTTGACGACCTGCAATCGTACGCACTGGAGCAGGATCTGATCTATGTGGGTGGTGGAAATACTCGGAACCTGCTGGCCATTTGGCGCGACTGGGGTCTTGATCGTGTCTTTCGAACGGCACTCGAACATGGCGTTGTTTTAGCAGGCATCAGTGCTGGCTCGATTTGCTGGTTTGAGCAAGGAGTGACCGATTCGATGACACCGAAGAGGTCAACGCAACTGGCAAGCATCAACTGCCTGGGTTTTCTAGAGGGCAGCAACTGCCCCCATTACGATAGCGAGGAAAACCGTCGCCGTGAGTATCACCGACTATTGAAGAGTCGAGAAATTGTTGACGGATGGGCCGCAGACGATGGTGTTGCACTACACTTCGTTAATGGCTCCATCAAAACGATTGTCAGCTCGCGAACAAATGTATATGCCTATCGGGTGCGTACGAATGGCGAAGAGATTCACGAGGAACAAATCGAACCGCACTGTCTAAAAATTTTATGACAAGGTGTTGTCATAGTATGTACTCGCCTTCTAGCTTTCCAAGGTTTCTAAGCAAGCGCTGACTAACTAGCTGCCACCGGGTCAAGTCATCCAGACGATAGATGTCAGAAAAAAATATCACCGGTAATCTGCAGGCTGTGTTTGTCTAACTTACTAGATGGAATCAGCCCTATGCGCTCGCCTCGTTCTAATATCAGCGGATTTCTGCGTTGCGATCGCAGGTGGCGATACCGCCTGGGCAGTTTTCTGCTGGGTATGGTTTTAATTTTCCTAACGACAGTGGCACCAACACCGGCCCTAGCTCAGCTCAGCGGTCTAATGGGAGGGGGCTCATCCAACCAGACGGCGGTGGGGTGGATCAACCTGGACGGTCGACAGGTGTTTCAAATTGCGGCACCATCTTCGGCCCTATCGATTCGCCAAAAAAAGATTACCGAGAACCTGAGGGATATTCGCGATACCTACATAGAGATGGCGGATCCTGAGGCAGACATTGTCAAAAACACCACAGAAAGTGCCGACACGCCCAGTCTGTATGTCAACGGTCGCTACCTGATGACGCTGACCGACCCGGATGCGCGGATGCAGGGCACCACCCTCGCTGGCCTAGAGCAGGATATTCGTCAGGACATCAGCCAGGCGCTACAGGAGGCTTACCGGGAACGGCAGCCAGCCTACCTACGGCGGGCGGGACTGATGTCCGCAGGTGCAATTGTGGGTGCGATCGCACTCTCTCTACTAATACGGTTCAGCCGCTATCAGCTATCCAACTGGGCTGAGGAAGGTCTCCCCGGCGAGCGCCCCGAAAAACTGCTCAAAACCTACCAGCAGCCGTTCCACGTCATTCGTCACCTCGTCCTACCCCTGCTACAGTTTTTCATCCTGGCAGCGGCCATTACTTGGTCGTTGGGGCTGTTCCCCTACCTGAGAGCCTTACAAAACAGCCTGATCATCTGGGCCAAAGTACCCGCCGCGATCGTTATTATTGCCATCGTTGCCTATCTTGGGGTGCGCATTAGCTACAAGCTGATCGATCGGTTCGTCAACACCCTAGAAGACCGCAGCGGCATCAACTTCGACAATCATCGGCGAATAGATCTCAGAATTTCGACAATCTCCAGCGTCATTAAAAACATTGCCAACTTTGTCTGGCTGGTGGTGGGAATGATTGTCGCCCTGGCAATCCTGGGGATCAATTTAGGCGTATTGCTAGCCAGCTTTGGTATTTTCGGTTTGGCTCTATCGCTAGCCAGCCAGAACCTAATTAAGGGGGCCGTCACAGGCTTTTTTATACTGTTGGAAGACCAGTACGCCATTGGCGATGTGGTAAAAATTGGAGACGACGCTGGCCTAGTGGAAAATATGAACCTGCGGATTACCCAGCTGCGGGATACCGGGGGCCGTCTGATCACGATTCCCACCAGCGACATTACCCGCGTTGCCAACTATTCACTCCACTGGTCCCGCTGCGACCTGCATCTGCCCATCAACTACGAAGCCAATATCGATGAGATGCTACAGCTTGTCCGTGAGGTGGGCAACGACCTGCGTAACGATCCAGACTGGGGCACCCTCATCCTAGAAGATCCTGACATTTTAGGCGTCGAGGATTTGGGTGATAGCGCCATTACCCTGCGGGTGTGGATTAAGACCCAACCCATGAAGCAGTGGGATGTCTCCCGAGAATACCGCCGCCGCTTTAAGCAGGCCCTAGAGAGTACGGACGCGCAGGTCCCCTTTCCCCAACGACAGGTCTGGCTCAACGCACCGGAGGGGATACGGGTCAACCTATCGGGCGAGCTGCAGCGGCCTGCCAAGGATTCAAACGATAAATCTTCTCACAATGACCACAATAGCCCTAGCAATGGCCACCGCGCCCACACAGACCGCCAGCCCCACGGCACCGTAGGAGAAGACGAGGGAGAAGCTAGTGGCGAGACCGCAACCGAGGCAGAGTAGCCCCGCTGGCGGACAGTGTAGGACAGGGTAAACCAATACGCTGTTGCAGCACGCTGGCACCAGTTCTCTACAATAGGTTTGTACCAAGAATATAGGCATACAAACTGGCTGGTTCAAATTTGAATCTTATATCCTTGTATAAAAAATCATCATCACTGATAGTTTTACTAGTGATCAAAATTGGCTGAGATACTCCTGGATTCTTCTGCGCAAATTTTATACAGTTATCAAGTTCAGAGGGTGAATTATGAGGGCGATCGCTCCACTTGACTTCAACAATCCAAGCGGGTACCTGATGTGCCTTGTCTAAATGGACAATATCGATTTCTCCCGAATTCCAACGTGCATAGTAAAGTTCAACCATCTTACTGTGTTGCCACTGACTAAAAATAGCCGTTTCGGTCATCGCTCCCATCGCCTTAGAGCCCATTTTAAGCTGTCCGAATAATGCTGCTCGCATTGATGGATTAGTTAAATAAACCTTAAAGCAAACTGCCCTTTTAAATCTCTTTGCATTTTGATCAATTCTCTCAACACGACGAATCAAAAACGCAGCCTCTAGATATTCGAGATAACGCTTAATAGTGTTTTTAGCCACGCCAGAGGATTTTGACAGTCCTTCTAGACTCACTTCATTACCCGAATTATAGGCCAATGTGGCAAACAGCCTGTTGAGTTCTTGAATGTCACTGATACCATAGAGACTTGGCAAGTCTCGCAGTAAGACTTTGTCAATAATGTCACTTTTAATATACTGGCTAGGCGCTTGCCGAATTGTCTCAGAAAAAACGGCTTCGGGATATCCACCAAAGTTTAGGTAGTTAACAAATTCTTTATTTAATTCCTCAATATCTCGCGACAGGTATACATGTTTCTGAGAGAGATACCCAGAATTTTCAAAATCATATCGATCAGTCTCTATTAGCTCGTCTTCTCTACCGATAAACATCAAGTATTCAGCAAAGGTTAGTGGTGGTAGAATATAGTCGCTGAATCTGCCAGCCCCCGACTCATTGCTTTTCAGTCGTAGAGCGGCGGCTGCAGAACCAGTGGCCACAAAACGATAATCCGAGAAAGAATCAACAAGAGATTTAAGATGAACCTCCCACTCACGTAAATACTGAATCTCATCAAAAAAGACAAATAGCTTTGTATCACGCTTGTGACTGAATAACTCTTGAAAATAACTGAGCATACGCTCTAATGAAAGTCCGGTATAAATTGGAGTTTCGAGAGATACATATAGGATGTTTTCTGCGCTGACACCAGAATCCAAAAGCTTACGAATACTGTGATGAACCAAGACGGTCTTACCAACCCGTCTTGGTCCCATCAAAACGATTGCTCGTCGTACGCTTGTATCTAGAATATTTTGAGAAAAAGTCTCAAAGTATTTTCGTCGAGGTGTATCCTCATAAAAAATCTTTTCTTTGCCCCCTTCTTCCCACCAAGGATTATCAAACTGAAGACGGGATAGAATGTCTGCCTTTGCAATCTCCAGCATTAGACTAAGATTAGTAAGCTAATCTTAGTCTAGCTTTTGGGGAGTTTAAGGTCAATCAATTAATCTTAGATGATGGACAGAATGGACTAGGACTTATGGAGCACGTTGCTGTTTCAGACGCCTGACAATGCCTGGCAGTAGCCGATCTTTGTGTCGCCTCACTTCATCGTTAGGCTGTCAGGTGTCTCTAATACAGCTAGACTTTGTGAAATTCAGTTTTGAGGGATCCTAAAATGCGAAGTCATCAAAATGTAGATTTAATCCGAACCCGTTTCGAAAGTCGATTAACAACGCTTGAGCACCTGATGAAATCGGCCCAAGCCCATTTTTCTGACAGCGAGTCGTTCTTGCAAAGGCGGATTGCCGATGACATGCTTCCCTTCGGCACCCAGATTGCCTTTACCTGCAATCAGCCACGCAACTTTGCTCTGTGGTGCGACAACAAACCTGCGGATAATCTAGACCCGGATGTTAAATCTCTCGCGCAGGCATACGAGCACATCACAAATACAAAGGAGCTTCTTTCAAGCATTGACGTTGAAGACGCAAAGCTAGATGAGATTTCGCGCATAGATTTAGGTCAGAATCTCTATCTTGAGCTGTCTGGCAGCGCCTATGTAAATGACTTTCTGATACCAAATTTCTATTTCCATATGGTCACGGCTTACGATATTCTTCGCATGGCTGGTGTACCCATTGGCAAGCGGGATTACATGATGCACCTAGTGCCGTTCATCAAAGTAGCAACCTAGAAACATTCTAATGGCCCGTCAACGTCCCCATCCACTGCGACTGCATCTGGGTAAAGACCGTGAGGATACCCGTCATGCCACCTGGTTAGAATTATTTTTTGATCTGGTCTTTGTGTTTGCGATCGCAGAACTCGCCCATCTGCTACACGACGATTTTAGCTGGATCGGCATTGCTGGCTTTGCGGCTCTGTTTGTCCCCGTCTGGTGGCTTTGGATTGACTTTAGTTACTACGCTGACCAGTTTGACGTGGACCGTGGTCCCTACCGTTTGGTCATGCTCGGGGTCATGTTTGGGCTGGTGGTCATGGCGCTGACGATTCACGATGCGCTCCACGGCGGCTCCGCCCAATTTGCAGCCAGCTATAGCGCCCTGCGGCTGGTGATTATATTTTTGTATGGGCAGGCGTGGCGGTTTGTCCCCCAGTCAAGGGAACTCACCGCTCGCTATGGGATCAGTTTTGCGATCGCATGTCTGCTGTGGCTGGCATCCATCGCCGTCCCCGAACCGGCCCGGTTTTGGCTATGGGCAACGGCACTCTTAATTGAAATCAGCAACGGCCCCATTACCTATCTAACAATTCGCCAGGTACCCACCCAAAAGTCCCATATGGATGAGCGCTTTGGTCTGTTTGTCATTATTGTCCTAGGAGAAGCCATTATTGCCGTAGCCACGGGCGTTTCCCAAACCGATTGGCAGTGGCACAGCATACTGACCGGCATGGGGGGCTTTCTTACCGCCGTTAGCCTGTGGTGGATGTATTTTGAACGGGCCAGTGAATCGGTAATCAATTGGGCGCTGCGGGGCGGCAGGCTAGCCCTACTGCGGTCCTACATATATGGCTACAGCCACCTGTTTGTCTTTATGGGCATTGTCGCCACCGGCATTGGCATCCAGGTGGCCATGGAAACGGCATCCGGCCAGACCCTGAGCGCTGAGGCCAGGACCGTCCTCTGCGGTGGTATTGCCATTTTTCTTATGGGGGTTACAGCGCTGCAGTGGGCCTCCCCTAGCTGTTTACCCAAAGGGGTGATCGGGGCTCGACTGCTCCTGGCATTGTTAGCCCTGGGGCTGATTCCCCTGGGGGCCGGACTATCTCCCTGGGGAATGGTACTGGTGCTAAGTCTGGCGCTAGTAGCCCTCAACAAATTTGATGGCATTCCCCTATCCACCGCCTAGGCAAACACCACCGTACGGTTGCCATACACCAAAACCCGGTTTTGCAAATGCAGCCGCACGGCGCGAGCCAGCACCATCCGTTCCAAATCCTTACCCTTACGGATCAGGTCGCTCACCTGGTCGCGATGGCTCACACGCACCACGTCCTGCTCAATAATTGGACCAGCATCCAGGTCCGATGTCACATAGTGTCCGGTCGCGCCGATGATTTTCACCCCCCGCTCATAGGCGCGGTGGTAGGGGTTGGCCCCCACAAAAGCAGGCAAAAACGAATGGTGAATGTTGATCACCCGAGGAAACGCCCTCAAAAAATCAGGGCTCAGGATTTGCATATACTTAGCCAGCACCACCAAATCAACAGCGTGCTCCTGGAGCAGAGTTAGCTGTTTTGTCTCCTGCTCGGCCTTAGACGCCTTGTCAATCGGGATATGATGAAACGCGATCTCAAACTGCTCGGCCAGGGGGCGCAGGGTCTCATGGTTGCTAATAATCAGCGGAATCTCGGCCGCTAGCTCCCCCGCCTGGTGTCGCCACAGCAAATCCAGCAGACAGTGGTTTTGCTTGCTCACCCAAATGGCCATGCGGGGCACCACGTCAGAAAAGTGCAGCTGCCACGTCGCCTCTAGGGGTTTGGCAATAGAATCAAAAGCAGGACCAATCAGCTCCCGCTGCAGGTTAAACCCCGCTAGCTGCCACTCAATTCGCGATAAAAACAGCTCCGACGGCTCGTCTCGATGCTGATCGGCATGGACCACATTGCCGCCATTCGCGTAGATAAAGTTAGCAATTTTAGCGACTAGCCCCTGGCGGTCAGGGCATGAAATCAAAAGCGTTGCGGTCGGTGAGTTCACAGCCAGAAATATCCCTCCCATGGGCACGTCATACTATAGCTTTGCCCACGGGCTTTGCGCCCATAGTTCTAGCGGCTAGGGCATCCCCAGCCGCCGCCTAGTCACCTACATGCGCTGCTCTAAAAAGCCGGTCAGCCGACCCAGGGTATCGTTGAGTTTTTCGTCGGTGGTGGGACCGGCATCAACCTCCTCGGTACGTTTTAGCCGCTCAAACGAACGGATAAGCACAAACAAAATAAATGCAATCACGACAAAATTGATCACAGCCGAGAGAAAGAGTCCGTATTTGATCCCATTGGCAGATAGGGAGGCAATGTCTTCCACATTGGCAGCCCTGAGGGCAGGACTCAGCAACAGGGGAGTAATAATATCCTCAATAAATGAGGTGATAACAGCACCAAAAGCACCGCCAATAACAACGGCGACAGCTAAGTCAACAACATTGCCCCGCAGCAA
>JBCCAQ010000112.1:0-15215 GCA_039814735.1 Cyanobacteria bacterium P01_A01_bin.15 | reverse complement strand
TCGCAGCGTAATTGCCGTCACCGACGATCCGGTCCTCAACCTGGAAGTGGCCCTGATCGCAGCGGAGGTCTTAGAAAACGACAAACGTCCCTTTACCCCCGTCATTCGCACCCTCAACCAGCTCTTTAGCGACAATATCAAATCATTTTTACCCCAGGCTCGCTCGTATTCCGTTTATGCCCTATCGGCAGAAGCATTTGCCGGAGCCGCTTTTGGAGAAAATATCTTAGGACTGTTTCGACTCAACCACCAAACTATTTTAATTACAGAGTACGCTATCGAGTACGGTGATACCCTCAACGGTAAACCCTTAGCAGAGATCGCCTACGGCTACGGAGTTGTTCCTATCTTGTTACGACAGTGTCAGCCCAACCGGCAATATCAAAATCATCCAATGCCCTCCGACGATCTGCGGGTTCACATCAAGGACAAGCTCTACGTTCTCTCTTCAATCAACGGGCTGCGCCGTATAGAGCGGGGAGAAATGACCTCACCCCGACAGTGGCTTTTAGAAATAGATCCGCCCCTCAACCCCCACATGACGTCAGAAGCGAGTAGTCTTTTAGCGAGACTATCCAACTTACCGCTAAAACAGTGTACCCGGCTTATGAAAACCCTTCCCAACACGCTACAGCTGGCCCTTTACGACTACCAGGCCCATCGTCTCATGCAGGAGCTAAAACGCTGTGTTCCTATTCGTCTCTCTCCCCTACGATCAGACAGCCCATCGTTTTGAGACAACATGCCCACGCGCTACCAGGGGCTGCCCACCAGGCTAAATGCAGCCCAATAATAGGGGTGACGAAGCTCCTGTTGCCCCTCAATCACCAGTTCATCCGGTAGCTTTCTAGACTCGACTAGCCCCTTGAGCTGATCATTATCAACGGTAATATTGCCTTGAATCATGGCCAGCTGGGCCTGACGCAGCGCCTCCGCTTTGATGATGGGCTGGGCTGTCCGCAGCTGCCGGTAAAATTCAATCATCAAACCCGCCGACGCTTCATCACTAACGTTCCACAGGCTGGCTACGGAGGTTTTTGCCCCCGCTAGGACGGCAAAACCCGCAAAACCCAGCTCGGCAGAGCGACTACCCAGGGCCGTTTGACAGGCACTCAAAGTCAGCAGCTCCACCGAAGGCTGATGCAGGTCAAGGTCTCGCAGCTGATCGAGTCCCAATTTCTCATTGTGCAGATGCAGGTACGACTGAGACAAATCGCCAACATTAAACTCACCATGGGTAGCCAGGTGGATAATTCCGTAAGGGTTTTGTTGGCGCTCATTCTGAAGCTTATCCAGATTAAACGTCTCCCCCCGCAGCAAAGTACTATCCCATTTGGACGAAATAGCCTCTAACTCAACCGGCACCCCAGGCAACGATGCCTGATTGGCAAAAGCAGAGGTCCCAGCCACAAGGGCACTGACATTATCTAGACCCTGGTAGGTCAGATCGGTGAGGCTCAAGCTGGGCATCAGCCCAACATTATAATTTTGAATGATAAAGTTTTCACCATCGTGGAGCGCAGCCATGGGAACAGAACGCAGTCCCGCATCGGTGATGAAACTGATGGTGTCGATGTTTTGTTCAACTAGCTGAGTTTGAACAGGGGCAACCAGCCATTGGTAGAGGGCTTGAGCCGCACTGAGATAAGTCGTATCCTGTCGGTCTGCACGGCTAGGGGTGGCCACCTGACGTCGAAAACGCTGGGCCATGGTGATCACTTCTCGACGGGTAACGTTTAGGGGAACAAAGACCGGGTCACCCTCGGCGGTAATGAGTAGCAGTTCGAGAGGATCCGTGGACTTGGATGTGGTCAATACGTTTCCTTGACTACCGGTGGCCCCATCAAGCCCAAAAACCGCATAGATCAGTGCCGGTTTTTTACCCGTTTTCTGCTGTACTGTCAGCAAATTTCTCTGGGCACTGGCCAGATCTACGGTGTCAGCCGACACCTCTGAATCCAGCTGGAGATAGTCCGCAAATTCAGCAGTTAGCTGATTTTCAAGGTTTGAGAAGTGACGCTCGACAGCTCGTCTATTTTCTCTAGAAACCGGAGTGGAAGAGCGGTCCGAGTCGGTATTAGTAGAAGCAGGGTCCGAATCGGTATCGGTAGAAGAGCGGTCCGAAGCTGTATTTGTAGAAGCAGGGTCTGAAGCTGTATTTGTAGAAGCAGGGTCTGAAGCTGTATTTGTAGAAGCAGGGTCCGAAGCTGCATCAGTGAAAGCAGGAGCCGAACTTATATCGGTGGAAGCACGGGTCGAAGCTGTATCGGTAGAAGCACGGTCCGAACCTATACCAGTGGAAGAACGGATCGAAGCTATATCGGTGAAAGAAGGAACCAAACCTATATCGGTGAAAAAACGGGTCAAACCTATATCTACGATAGGATCAACTTCCGTTGAAGGTTCGATACGAATACATTCACACTCGACATTATCTAGGATTTCTCTGGCCTCGGCGAGAATCTCTTCACCTTCGTCAACCTCTCCAGGCCCCTCCACAGTTTCCGGTGTCACAATTTCAATATTACCCACCCGGAAACTGCCCTTCAGTGGCTCACCCGGGGACCCATCAGTCAGGTTTGTCATACCCGCGAGAATATCGCCTACAGTCCCATTTAAGGCAGCATTACCAATATCAAACGGCGTGTTAGTGCTGCCCCCATCATGGAAAATGGTCACGCTGCCGTCACTGCCGCCGCCGTCGGTTAAGACTGTGGTCGATGAAGCTGCAATCGTACCGATCCCCCTCACCAGACCTAACGACGAGCCGATAGTAACCGCCCCTCCACTACCAACGGTGCTGCTAGCATCAATTGAGCTAAAGGTAATATCTCCCAGGGCAATCAGGTCAACATCCCCTGCCAGTTCGGCACCCACACTACCCACCGGGTTACTCGTATCGATTTCACCGACTTGGATAGACGCTTGCGATTCAATAAAGATATCTCCACTGGTATTGTCGGCGCTAGTAGAAATATTGTTGACGCTAATCAAGTCTTGGCCTGTGATAGTTACATCTCCACCAGCTGGAATCACGGTTGTAGGAGTTGGGCCAATCTGTCGAAGCAATGCTGTTAAAATCGGTTCAGAGATGGTAACAGCGCCCTCAGGAGCCCGAATAGCAATATCTCCAGAGGATGTAACCAGTTCACCACTAATGTCAACATTACCCTGGGCAGACTCGATCGTTAGCGTCCCGTCTCCAGTATTGATGTTACCACTGACAATAATCTGATCGGTTGCCTGCAGAGTTAGACTCAAATTATCGGGATCACCGAGTATCGTAAATACGCCTCCTGTCGGCTCAAACGTGGTCACCGTAGGTTGACTATCAAAAATATCTTCTCGAATTTCAATTGAGCCCTCAGCCAGAAAACTTAGGGTACCGCCGTCGGTTTGGTGATAGTCCAGCGGTGTCTCCAGAATAATATTGCCATCGGCTGGGGTAGTACCTGTAGTCATAACTTCAACGTTTGCTCCACCGGTCAAGGCCGCCGTAATTAAATCTACCCCCAACAGGGCATCGGTGGTCTTTCCTTCAACCTCAAACGGGTTTATTGCACTGATGTTATTCGTACCGCTACCGGCAACAATGCGAATATTGGCCGGAGCCAGTAGCCACAGCCCCCCCGCGCCACTAGGCGCTGTCACATTAGGGGTCGTGCTCACATCCAACAGTCCTAAACTGCTGGTTTCAATCAGGCCGCCGTCACCGCCGTTTGTTCCTCCGCGAGCAGACAGCTGACCGGATATTCTTAGCAGCTCAGTACCCCAGACAACAATCTTGCCGCCGTCACCCCGATCGGATGCATCGGCTTGGATAACAGAGTTTGCATCAATTACAGTTGCGGTGGCATTGGGGACAGGGCCGTTACCCAGCTGGTCTCCACCAACCAACACGGTGCCCCCCGCCATCGCTCCAGAGGCATTCACCGCTGCACCGATAAGAGCAATTTGGTCACCTAGGATGCCAATATTACCCCCAAAATTGTCCACGGTGTCTATCTGTCCGCTGACAATAGCAGTGCCTGGCTCTAATGGAATTTGAAGTGAGGACCCCGACAAACTCACGGTACCGTCGGGGTTGACCGTAATATCGGTTGCCATACCCAGGTTATTGGCCCCGGTGAGCAGGGCGGACAGCGTTGAGGCGGCAAAAGCAGCGGTCGGCTGAGCAAGCGCGGCGGGTAAGGTCTCAAGCTCTAACCCTAAGAGTGAGCCAGTTTGGCTAAGTCGAATCAGATTTTCGCCTGGGACAGCCATGACTAAAACATCGCCGCCTAAGAGCTGTCCTGTATTGATGGTGTTCCCCCCTATCAAGGTTAGGGACTGCTCCGAATTGACCGCAAGATTGCCGGTATTTACAATTGTTCCTGCCTGTCCACTGGCAAACACATAGCCCTCGGGAACACCCCTAAAAAGACTAAAATCATTGGTGCCCAGGGTACTAAACAATTCATCATCAAAAATAAGTCCGGTGGCGGTTGACGCTGAGAACGACCCGCCTAGATTAAGCTGTGCGTTTTCCCCAAAGAGGATACCGGCTGGATTTAGCAAGTAAAGATCGGCTGTACCCTCAACGGCTAGCTGGCCATCAATCATCGAGGCATCGCCACCCAGCACCCGACCTACAACGGTCTCAACAGCTGCGGGATTACTAAACAGGGCTGATTCTCCTGTAAGCAGACCAAACTGGGTAAAGCTATGGAAAAGTGTTGTGCTATCGGCAGATAGGCCCCCTCCGTCAATTTGGTATCGATTGTCAGTCTGTTGAACGGTGGTGAGCGGATCGGCGGCTGTGACTGACTGGGCTTGGGCAACAGTAGTCACCAAGGCAGAACCCAGCAGCGACCATAAGACTGGAACGTAGTAACGATTAAACAGGATAGACATGTCGGGAACAGGTAGAGGAGAAACACGGTTGGGACATTACATCTGCTTGATGGCGCTATGGCCGGTGGGCAAAGCAGCGATCGCAAGGCACCCTGATTGAACAGTGACTTGCCCTAGGGGGCGGGCGAGTACTCACTGGGACTATCTAGACGACTGGAAATCACATTGATGCGACGGTTCAATCGAGCAACTTCCGTCTCTGCGCTGAGCTGCCCATAGGCGCGACGGGCCTGCCGCAGCTGCCGGAGGGCATCGTCAAACAGTCCTAGGGTGGCATAGACATCAGCTAAATTGACACGGATTATAGCTTCACTCAGGAGGTCGTCACTGGCCCTAGCCAGGGTCAGTGCCTGGTCATAGGCATCGATGGATAGCTGGTTGAGCCCAATGTTGCTGTAGGTATCCCCCAGGGCGGTGTAGACCAAATTAGATGTCGTGGGGCTGTTGGCCAGGGGCTCCAGCACAGCTAGGGCGTCAGCATACATTTCTTCTAGAAAGAATACGCCAGCTCGAGCCAGAGCCTCATTTTCAGACGCCCTCTGACCAGTCGACAACGAATCTGCTGGGTTCACAGGAACAACCGTCGCCAGCTGCGATCGCAACACCCCATAGTCCTCTTCAAACAACAGTTGAAAACCGGACGCAAAATAGCCGGCATCCAAATCAGAAGAGACTCCAGTATCGGTCACAACCTCAATGGAATAATAGGTCCCCGGATCTAGGATCAGGGCCGGAAACGGAATGGGGTCGGCTGTTTCCACCGTTGTTTCCCAAAGGGCAAGATCAGGCAGGTCACGCTCGTAGGTCCACTGCCAGAGCCTGATGGTGTAGCTATTAACGCCGTCAACCGCGTTCCAGCGAATAGGATAGGGTTGCCCTGGACCTGGCTGTTGAATCCAGGCATTACGGGGGGAAATCACATAGGGCAAGGAGGCGTCATTTCCCCCCAGGATACGTCCGGTACGCTTGCCCCCAGCGCGGGTATTGGACGCCTGACCGCGCCGCCGAGCACAGGCCTGCCAAAAAAAACAGGCATCCGCCGCAGGCGGGTTGAGGACGGGTTCAACCACCCCTAGCCCCAACACAAATATCAGGGCCAAATAGCGTCTTGGCCACAGATTAAAGACGGTCGGGCGTAGCGACGATATTGTTCTGACTTGAACCATGGTAGTCACCTTTTACGTAATCGATAGGTCATATAGCCAACGGCACCGCCAGCCGTGCCCCAGCCAACGAGGGCTGGCACCCAGGGCACCCAAATCACCGGCCCCAGCAGAAAGCCATAGCAGGCTAGTGTTAATAGTCCAATGGACCCAACACTAGCCAACACCACCGGCAGCGGCCTTACAAATCGCCAAAAGATCAGACCGCCAACACCGGACCACAGCAGGATCCAGCCAGTTTCTCCTAAAAACGGCCACCAGCGGATCAGGGGGCGCTCTTCTAGGGCCGCATTGATCAGCTGAGAGATCATCTGTCCATGCAAATATACCCCAGGGATGGAGTCGCCATAGGGGGTATTAAAGTCATCGGAATTGCGATCGCTAAAATCGGTATAGCCAATCAGGACGATGCGATCGCGAATCATCTCAGGCGGCACCTGATTTTGGATCACGGCCTCCAGGGATACCTGGGGGGCAAAGTTTTTGAGCCGAGAGCCCTGACCCGGAGCCTCCGGGTCACTGTAGGTGCGAAAATTGATCAGGGTTTGATAATCCGTCAAATCGCTCCAGCCGAGACCACCGGTGTTACCGCTGTAGGCAGTACCATCGCCGTAGATATCAGGCAGGACCACATCCCCTAAACGAATGGTGCCAAGAAACTCGTCATCTCCCGTATTGTCATAGGCAATCCCTTCAGCCTCTAAATAGGTTTTAGCCACCAGCAGACCAAAGGACTCTTCAGAAACACAGCCGCCGTCACCGTCTGCTAGCTGGGTCAGGGGCTGACGACGGATAACTTTATCCCCATCCTGCAGCAGATTGGCAAACCCAACGCGGGAGCTGGGGATCTCATTGGCAATCTCACTCACCTGATCGCTCGCGGTCTGACAGATGCCAAACAGGTTGTCCGTGGCCCTTAGCCCTGGCTGGAGGGCTCCCTGGGCTGGAAAATCACGGAAAAAATCTAGGCCGATCAGACGGGCACCGTGGGTATTAAGCACCCCGATCGTCTCCATCAGGGCGGCGTCAGGAACGGTGCCAATGCCCGGATCGTAGCGACCACCAATCATCTGCTCCCGCAGCCACTCACCGCTGGGGGCGTCCACCTTAACAATTAGCAGCCGCTCATCCTGTTCGGTTGCATCGGGACGCAGCCGCAAGAACTGATCGTAAGCGCGGGTCTCTAAGGTTTGTAGCCCCCCCAATAGCCGCATCGCAGAGACAGCTATTGTGGTCACAATCGTTGCCACAGCTACGGAGCGGGCCTTAATTTTCTTAAAGGGCAGGGCCTGGCTCGCCTTGATGTAGGTTTTCTGCAGCTTTGTAACCGGGGGCACCTTATGCTCCGCCTGCTGCAACCATTGGGTGGACTCGGCTAGATCGTTGCCCCGCAACAAAAAACTGTCGTCCCGCCGGGTTCCCTCCCATTCCGTCGCTTTGACCAACAGCCGCGTGTGCGATCGCACATGGTACGGATCGCTTTCTAAGGTCCGAAACAGCTCGCCAAAGTTTACTAAAAAGTCACCATCGTGACGTCGAAAATCGCTCCAGGGCAGTGACTCAATTCCCTCAGGCAGGCTCGATTTCACCACGTTTCGATAAACAACCGGCAGAATTCGCTTTTGTCGCGATTGGGCATAGGCAAGCTGATCCAAACAGGCCTGACATCGGACCGCGCTAGGCGATAGCACATACAAAATATTTTCAGCATTATCAATCGCCTGGTGGGTTTCATCCGGTCGCCCGGTTTCCCCTGCCGCCCCTTCAGGGGATAGCCAGGAGCTTTTTCCCTGCACCAGCAGGGTTTCATTTAGCCGTTGGGAAAAGTCGAAATCATCAATGTGGTGAATAAAAAATACACCCATGGTCTGATCCGGAGACTGCTTCTGGCTCGCATCTAAAAATGCTAGCTGTAGCGGCAAGGCCCCATTGAGCTTGCGATCCTTGGCATTTTGAGCCCAGGCCAGGTAGGTATCTTGAATCTGGCGCTGCAACAACAAACTGGGATTATGCTTCTGACGCTCCCACTTGAGGGCACGCACCAACAGCTGTTTGTGCTGGTTGTGGTAGGGAGCCTCTCGCCGCAGCGTTCGCAGTAGCTCTGCTAAATCCTTTTCTAAATCGACGGCAGCTTTATTATCCGTGAGTTTAATAAACTGAATTTTACGAATATTATCGGGCAGCTGGTGTAGATCGATATCCTCCACCAGCATGGGGATAATCCGCTTGTTGAGATCCAATGCCTGATTGATCTCAAACTGACAGTACTCTGAATCTAAAGCCGCCTGGGTAATTAAATAAACAACGTTATCAGCCTCCTCGATTCCTCGCTGGATAGCGACCTCAAAGTCTTCTCCCGTGCGAATATCTGTAGTATTGGTCCAAACGGTGACACCGGACTGGAGCAGATGATAGCGAACAAGCTCCTTAGTCGTCAGATCTTCTTCAGCATAGGAAATAAAGACCTGGGTCATACCACCGTTAGCAGCCTTGATACTCTCGGTCACAAAGTCCGCCTGCAGCAAACTGGGAGAACAGGGCGGCTGCCCCGTGGCAAATTCCGTCGTCAGCCAGGTTTGAGCCCTTAGCCGTGGCTCCCCCATCAGCAGATACGATGCCTGGCTCTGGTGACGTTCCCAAGCCAGCGCACTGAGCAAAAGTTCGGTGTGCTGATGGACATAGCCCTCGTGGCGATGGCACAGCTCCACCAGGCCGCTGACCGCCGCATCGAAGTCATCCACCCCATCACGGGCATAGATCCAGTTGATTTTACTAATGTCAGGATGCATGTTGGGGAAACTAGAGTGTTTCCCCTGGGCCTTATACAGCTTCCACTGGTCCGGACTGCCCCCAGGATTCCGTTCTTTCCAGGTGGAATCGCTAATTTCTTCCACCTGCAGAATCGGAATAATTCGCTTGTTATGCTTCAACGCCAGGGCAATTTCCTTAGCACAGTAGGGAGAGTTGACCGAGTGGGGGGCAATGATAAAGATAAAACTGTGGCTTTTCTCAATACCGTCGTTAATTTGTTCTTGAAAGTCCACCCCCAGGGGAATGTTGTTTTGATCAAACCAGACCTGAAACCCCCGATCGTTGAGACGCTGATAAAGTTCGGTGGCAAACACTTTGCTATCGGCTCGACCATAGGAGATAAAAGCGTCATAAAATTGGTTTCCCCCCTGACTCGCCTCGATAAAGGTGATGTGGAGATCGGTGGGAGCACTGCCAGCAGGGCTCGGATCCGATAGCCAGGTCTGGGCCAGGGTAAAGTCACTGCCCCGTAGTAAAAACTTGCGATCGCGCCCCTGACGCTCCCAAGCCAGCCCCTTAACCAACAGCCGTTTGTGCTGCTCCACATACATCGCCGAGGTGCGCAGGGTCCGAATTAGCTCATCAAGGGAGCGATTAAAATGGGTCTCTGAAGCCAGGGATGAAAAGTCAATAAACTGCAAGGTGCGCAGGTCGCTCGGCAATGTTGCCACATCCATAGACTGCACCAGCAGTGGAATAATCCGTTTGTGGTAGCGCCGGGCATAGGCCAACTCCTGCTGACAGTACTGCGAGGCCAAAGAATTGGGCGAAAGCAACAAGATAATATTGTCGGCCTTTTCAATCCCACGGTTGATGGCCACCTGAAAGTCTGCCGCCGTGGGAATATCCACGGTATTGATCCAAACTGTAAATCCCTCGCGCAGCAGGCGTCGACGCAATCTCTCCTGAATTGCCATATCCTCTTCACTGTAGGATATGAAAATTTGAGTCATCTGGTCATTGGCCGCCTTCCGACTCTCGGTAATAAACTCACAGTGCAAATCCGTTGGTGTGCAAGGAGCCTGTTCCTCCTTAAAGCGCTGAACCAGCCAGCTATCGGCATCGGCTAGGGCCTCCCCCGTCAGCAGACAGGCCAATTGCCGCTGCTGACGCTGCCAGTCAAGGGCCTGAACTAGCAGCTGAGTATGCTGACGTACATAGGAGCGCTGACGCAACAAAAGGGCCTGCAGTCCGGCCATGCTGGCATCAAAGTCATCAAGCCCCTCACGAAAGTACACCCAGTTGATTTTGCTAATTTCAGGATGCATATTGGGAAAGCTGCTATGCATCCCCTTTTCCTTGAGGGCAGACCACCCGATTTCACTGGCATCGGGACTACGCTGTTGCCAGGTTTCATAGCTGATCTCCTCAACGTGCAGCAGGGGGATAATCCGCTTATGACAGGCCAGGGCCAGCTCGATCTCTTTGGCACAGTAGGGCGAGTTAACAGAATGGGGAGAAATTATAAACAGAAAATTATCTGCTTTCTCAATACCGTCGTTGATCTGGTTTTGATAGTCCACCCCCAGGGGAATATCATCAAAATCAAACCAAACGGAAAGACCGGCTTCTACTAGACAATCCTTAATTTGTCTTGCAAACAGCCTGCTGTCTGCCCTGCCGTAGGAAATAAAGACATCCTGCAGAAAGGACGATGGGTGTGTCATGAGATTTTCAGGATTAGTTTTAGTAACGCTCTACGACCGGTCGTACAAGTCAGAGCCATACAGCCAGTCTCAGATCTAGATATCAGGACTAGATATCGGGACTAGGTTAAAAACAGATTAGAAACCATAGTTCCAGCGGGCTCGGTAGCCGCGGGCATCTAAGTGGGTAAAGACGGTCGCACTGGCTAGCCCACCGCGATCGCTCCACCAGGGTTCCAGCTTTCGGTTTACCTCCGGCGGAGAAATTCCATGTACTACAAAATCCACCGCATCGCCAGAAAGATGACGAGACCGGGTGGCACCACCCGCTTTACGATTGGAGGCAGGATCTCGATACCAGGAATTCACGGTGATTGGACGTGCTCCCAAATAGTCTCGCACCTCTTCCATGACGTCGGCAATTTTAAGAATACCGTTGACCACAGTTTCATCAACAGGAATGCGGTTGCCATTTTTGGTGGCCTCAGCCCAGCTAAAGTGGCCGTTTGTCACGATGGGATCGCCAAGATAAACCGTCCCCAGCTTGGGCACAGTGATGGGCCGACCCCGATCTCTCTCTTCAATTTTGGTTTCTGGCTCAACGGGGAGATCCTTGGGCTTATTATTGGGCTCGGTGCCTTCGAGCTGAATATGCTGGGCAAAAACATACCAGTCAATGCGGTCATTCTGACCCACCAGCACACCGTCTGGAATCTGAATTTTGGCATGGTTTCCTTGACCTGGATCATCCCTCAGCAGCTCCAGACGAGTGCCAGCCGACACCAGTATTTTATCGCTGTCTGGGAGCTTAAAACTCTGCTCCGGCTTACTTTTGAATAGGGTATCCGCCAGTACCAACAGCTCAGTAGCGGTTTTAGGGCGACCCATGTCGATCAGCTGTTGCTGCTGCAGGTAGCAGATAACAGCCGCTGCCCCCACCCGGTTGTTTTTTTTCTCCAGCACGCTAGTGCCGCCCCACACCCAGCTGGAGTCTTTTCCCGACCCGTCACGAAAGCCGTTCCATAGGTCAAATCCCCATAAAAATGCGCCTAGGGTACGGGTCTTGGCCTGGTGATATTTTTTGGCGATCAGCACATCGATCACCTGGCGCTCAAACTGAGCAGGCTCACGAAAGTTCCACTCGCTGTAGTGCAGAATACCGACAAACCACCAGGGCACGCCAGTCGATTTTTCCACGGTTTCATAGTGCGATCGCAGCTGCACCATGCGCCCCACAATGCCTCTGACAGTCGGCTCTTTTTCCGGCTGCAAAGTACAGCTTTCAAACGCCGTTCCATACTCTGTCTCGAGCTTCTTTAAAGTTAAATCCATGAAAGTTGGTAGATGAAACAGCAGCCCTTGATAAAAATAAAATTAAAAAATAGTCGGTCTAAGGAACCTACGCTACACATTAAATTTATCCGATAGTGACTATATACTTTGTCCCCATGTTAATAAGCGGATAACATTCACAAAAACTTTATGCCATCTCGAATAATCGATAAACAATCGAATTTACACTTTAACTCCGGTATACCTACGGAATAAATTAAATGAAGCACAGATGAATTGTCTGTAAGTTAATTTTTATAAATCAAAAAGTTAGATCATAAAGCTAAAGCGTGTACCTTTGAGGTGCGTTATGTCCTAGGTGTATTCTTAGCTATTTGTTTTTAGCTAATATCATATTTTTTCGCTAGCTATCAGCAAATATACGGAAATCCGGTATAGATAGCTTTTGGTGCTGTTCACCCTTTGGTCAGTGATTGTCCTACGGTTCTATCCTGTTTTGGGCACCTATCGCTGTCACTGCGCCACTAGACATAGCATCGATTTATTTAAACGTGCTCTTAATCTGCATCTAATCAATCTACAGGCAACAAGATGGCCAAGAAAAACGCTTACAGTCAGTATCTCAAACAAACCCTAGGCGGACTGATTGACAAACTCGAGATTGGAGACTTACGTAAAGAGTTTCTCAAAAATCGTTGGCTAGACCAGGTAATGTGGCTAGAGGGACGCGCCACAAAAGAGCGTAACAATCATTATTTCCTGCGCATGCTGACCATTGTTGGTGGGGTGCTCGTCCCGGCCATGGTGGGTTTTAGAAGCCCAGACAACCAGAGAATTGAGCGGACTGTCGCCTGGGTTGCTTTTGGTGTCAGCCAAACGGTCGCCATCTCAGCAGCCGTAGAAGAGTTCTTTGGCCATGGCGAAAAGTATCGCAATTATCGTAGTACAGCAGAAAATCTAAAGATTGAGGGTTGGCAGTTTATGCAACTTACCGGTCCCTACCGCCGGTTCAAAGTTCATGAAGACGCCTACAAAGCGTTTGCCCAACGGGTAGAAATATTTATTCAAAAAGATGTAGAGGGTTTTGTTGCCCGCTTGGATGAAAAGCAAGAAGACGACAAGCGGGATGCAGAGGAGGCTACCAACAATGCTGAAAAGGCCCTAATGAGGCTAAACCAAGAGTTAGAGGAGCGGGCTCAAAGTCTCGAGTTAGAGAGGGCACGACTGGCGGAGCAGGCCAACCAGCAGCGGACAGAAGAAAGCGGTTATTCGGGGGGACTCCTAGATATAGAAATACCTGTCTCCCAACCAGAAGATATAGGGACAGATGAGCTCCCAGAGACGCCCACCAATATCCAACCTCTAATCTCTTCTTCGTCTCCAGATCCATCCCCAGCTAAGACAGCTGGCCATAGCCGTCGACCCACCGCTGCAAGCCCATCATCAACACCTGCAGCCACTAAAAAGACAATTACGTCAAGTAGCAGCCTTCCCCCCCTGGGACAACACGCCCTCGAGTGGGAGGAGACCGTTGACTTTCAGGCTCTAAAAACAATTTTGACTGAGCAAAATAGTGCCGTAGATAGCGGCGGCAATCAGAGCAATGGAACCGCGAAAACGCCAACAGCCACCAACACCGGGGCTCAGCTAGTTACCCCCACGAAGGTTTCTCAGATTTTAGAATGCTCCTTAGAAGACTGCAAAGTCTATCTACCAGGAATTTTGGCAGCGATGCAAAAGTACGACATTTTGGACAAGTCGGTACTTATTGGTCTGCTCGCCACTGTTCGAATCGAAACCGGCGGGTTTAAACCGGTCCACGAGTGGGGCGGCGAAAGCTACTGGAAACGCTACGAGGAGCGTGCGGACCTGGGCAATGTTCATCCTGGTGATGGCATTAAATACCACGGCCGTGGATACATTCAGCTGACAGGTCGAGCTAACTACAATACTTACGGTAAAAAGCTGGGCGTGGATTTAGAAGAAAACCCCGATCTAGCAATGGACCCTGAAGTATCAGCGCTGGTTTTGGCCTGCTACTTTAAAGAGCGCGGCGTGGCAACAGCCGCCCGCTCAGAGGACTGGCGACGGGTACGCAAACTAGTCAACGGTGGCTACCATGGGTGGGATGTTTTTTCAAAATATGTTGAGCGCGCCAAAACTCAACTAGCATAAACTCACGTTCCAGCTTGTCCCCGGAATTTTCCTTAAGGACGCAACAATCGAGCGTAGATACGGTTGGCTGCAACTCACTCAAGATACAGCCCCTGCCTAAATGTTCTTTATCGGTCTGTGCATCCCCCAAAATAGGCTTACCTCGTCCGTCAACTTGCGCATTTTTTGCAAGATAAGGGTATTTTGGAGATGCACGGGGGCTAACAATCACTGACTAGCAGGTCGCTTTTGTTAAGAGATATACGAAATGCCCAACACCTCAGCCAGCGAACTCGCTGAACATACGTTTGCTAACGGGCAACTTGCCAAGATTCTGAAGGTGTGTGACGACACAGGCTATGAAAACGCCCTGTCTACCGTAGGCTTACACGGCCCTGTGCCCACACTGCTAGTGATTGGCGGAGCAAGCCACATGACGCCCGAGAGTCAGGCAAAGCTGCTTCAGTTTTTTAATAGTGCACTGGCTACCCTGTCGGAGCAGCGGGGTATCACCGTACTGGACGGCGGCACCGATGCTGGGGTTATTCATATGATGGGTCAGGCTCGCCATAATATCAGCGGCCAGTTCAATCTAGTTGGTGTTGCCCCCTTAAACAGGGTAATTTCCCCAATTGGTGAGCGTCGACTACCGACCGCCAACGATCAGGACTATCCCCCGGTGGACCTAGAACCCCACCACACCCATTTTTTTCTAGTGCCGGGGGATAGCTGGGGGAGTGAGTCGCAGTGGCTGGCTAAATTTTCTTCAGTTTTGGCCGGGCATTTTCCATCCATAACCTTATTAATTAATGGAGGTCAGGTATCCCTCAAAGATTTGAGACTCAATTTGGAGCTGGGCAGACAGGTTACCATCGTTGCTGGCAGTGGACGTCTAGCAGATACAGTCGCCGCGACCATCAATGGGACCTCGCCTGAGGATGAAACAATTCAAATTCTGGTTGATACTTACTATCCCAGCCAACTATCGGTGTTTGATCTCCTAGCGAGTTCGCTAGATGATTTAAAGGCTCAGTTAAATACGTATTTTGATAGCCAATAGCCAGGATCGGTCAACGCTTTTTTGGGGAGCTAAAACCGTTCTAATATCAGGTCATATCCTGCTTTAAGAAGGAAGGAAAATCAATTCTTAAGAATTGAAATCAGCGGCTGGCAAGGTATGCTAGAGTTTTATGGCAATACGACACTACATTCGGTGACAATCAGTTTTCGGTACGATACGCTCACAGTTCAACTC
>JBCCAQ010000086.1:0-17734 GCA_039814735.1 Cyanobacteria bacterium P01_A01_bin.15 | reverse complement strand
TTTGGTACCCTGCTGGGCGGGGCTATTCTCACCGAGACAATTTTCTCCTGGCCTGGGATTGGCAAATGGATTTATGAGGGAATTTTGCAGCGAGACTATCCGGTGGTGCAGGGTGGTGTAGTGTTTGTGGCCTTTGTGTTTGTCCTGGTTAATCTGATTGTGGATATCTCCTATGCCTTTTTAGATCCGAGGATTCAATACAAGTAGCTGCGGTTGCTTTTGTGTTTTTTGCAATTTTTCTATAAATCCATGACTCCTGCCACCGCCACACTGCCTAAACTGCTTAGAAACCGTGCCGTTCAGCGCTTTTTAGAATCAACCTCGGGGCTAATTGGTCTAGGTATTACCATTTTTATCGGACTGGCGGCCCTGCTGGCTCCGGTGCTCAACCCCTACGATCCGGCTTCTGACCGTAACTATGCGGCGCGGCTGCAGGGGCCGAGCCTGGAGCACTGGTTCGGAGCTGACGGGTTGGGGCGCGACATTTTGACCCTGGTTTGGTACGGCCTGAGAACATCCCTGGTGATTGGTCTGGTGTCGGTGATCATTGGTTTATTAATTGGGGTTACCCTGGGCCTATCGGCTGGCTATTTTCGTGGCCGTATAGAAACAGTAATCGGCTGGCTGACCGATGTAATGCTGGCGTTTCCGTCAATTTTACTTGCGATCGCAGTGGTCACCGTCACCGGTCCTAGCGTTCTTAGCGTCATGTTTGCCGTGGGTATTGTCCAGATCCCCAAATTTATCCGCCTGACCCGCAGCATGGTACTTTCCCTGCGGGAGCAGGAATTTGTTCAAACGGTGCGTGCCTTTGGGGCCAAAGCGCCGCGTATTGTTTTTTTACACATACTGCCAGCTAGTCTAGCGCCGCTGGTGGTGCAATCGACCCTTGCCATTGGTACCTCCACCCTAGAAGCCGCCGGACTTGGCTTTTTGGGTCTGGGTGCCCAGCCCCCTACCCCTGAACTGGGTACCATGCTGTCCGATGCATTCAAGGGCGGCTATTCTCTCTCTGCACCCTGGACCATTCTTTTCCCAGGGTTGTTTATTACCCTAACCGTACTCGCATTTAACCTGCTGGGTGACGGTCTACGGGATGCCCTTGATCCCAAAGGTAGCCGCTAGTGGACCACCGCTGATTTTTAGGATGTGGGTCCGCTGGGGTCTCTATGGGACTGGGGCCTGTGGATTTTTGACCCGATGGACGGTGACCCCTAGGTCAGATTTATCTTGGTTTCCTCATAATATCCCCAAACTTTTACCTTACTCTATGGATGTTTGAGGATAAAGGCTGGGGAGAGCTGAGGGTGATGGTTGCCTGGAAAACCAACTTGAAGAGCTTTTGGATGGCTCTGTGGCGCTACCTAGAACAGCCGCTGTTTGATAAAAACAGCACCGTGATTCTAGATCCATGGAAGTTTGACCGCCATAACAAAATCCAATTTTTAGAAAACTGTTGGAAATTGAATTATTCCTCAAAAGAAAAATATAGCTAAGTAAGGGAAGTTTGTTATGGGTGCGGTAAAACAGATGTTAACTAAAATGGGTCAGTCTATTCAAGGGGCTATCGTTTCGCTGTTGGAGGCGGCCAAACGGCCGTTTTCTCCCCATGACGACGACTACCCTGCGACGGGGGTACAGCCCTTTGACGGAGACAGTTCCAAGACCAGGCAGCCATAGGCTCCGTGATAGCTGAATAAAATGCTGCTGCCTAGAGCTATGCTTTGAAAGAGTAGAACTCATACCGTAAAAACGATGCCCTTGTGATTTTGAGACGCTGCAGATGCGAACTATGGCTTTATGCGAAGGATGATGCCATACAGTATTTCTAACAGCTCGCTTCATTCTCTTAAGCAGCAACGGCAATTTTGAAGGCGCATTTGCGTATGTTTCTGACGATACGTCAGTGGGATGACGAGCGCACCCGCCGCTAGCAGCGGTCTACTTTTGATGAAATTTTGAACGATATACCCACAGATCTGACCCGTGATCCATGTCTCTGGTGTTGCCGAGCTGCTGCGAATAACAGCTGCAAAAGTCAAGAGATACTGACACTATTTGAGAGCAGACGGTATCACGAGACACTTACTATGCTGTGCTCTACTGATAAAAATAGTTAAAGCATTTAGCCGAAAGTATTCTTTTATATTTAAGAGAGTTTTTGGCAATAGCTTTGAGATAACTACAATTTAAAACTTTGCATCTAGGGTTCCAACTTAGCCAGTTGGTTGAGTGTTTGGTCCGAGAGATGCAGCTAGGGGAGGTGTAATCATGCCTTGTCTAGTTCACGGAGGGATAAAAGCCCGGGAGAATCTGTTGACCTTTGCTTGGGGGTCAATTTGAATCTCTCGGGCTTTGTTGTTATCGCCAAAAAGTAGATTTGGAGATAGGTAAATGGAACATACGGTTTTTTCCTGGGGGATTATCACTTTTCTCTTAGGAACGTTGGGCGTAGGAGTCTGGGCCTCCCAGCAAATTAAAGGAGATAGCGTTAACTTTTTGGTGGCGGGGCGTGGACTCACGCTGCCCTTAGCCGCCGCCACGCTTATGGCTCAGTCCGTCGACTCTAATGCCACCTTGGGTAATACCGACCTATCGGCAGAGTTTGGCTTTTGGGCCGGGGCTGCTTTACCCATTGGGTTGTCTCTGTGTTTATTTTTGACCGGGACCTTTCTAGCAAAACCTATGAATCGCATGGGGCTAATTACTATCCCCGACTTTTACCGGGTTAAGTATGGTCGTCTGGTGGAGTTAATCGCCGCCTGTATTATGTCGGTCAGTTTCTCATTTTTACTGGCGGGAAACCTGGTTGCTGGCGGCTTTATGTTCCAAACGTTTTTAGGCACCAGCTACGTTGGCGGCATCACACTGCTGGCCACGCTAGTGTTTGCCTACACCGTAGCGGGTGGTCTTTTTGCCGTTGCCTACACCGATGCTATACAAATTGTGATTGCGCTGGCGGGGACCTTGGGTCTGTTGGCCTATTTGCTAACCAACTTTGGCCTGGATATTGCCCCTGGCACCGGCCCGCTCGCCTTAGAGCAGCTGACATCAGTGGGTGCGGGGGCTGCCATCAACTGGGCCAGCCTGTTGGCCCTGGGATTTGGTAATATGGTCGCCATTGATTTTATGGCTCGCATTTTTGCAGCAGAGAGCCCAGAGACGGCTCAGAAGGCTTGTTACATAGCTGCTGGCGGTACTTTGATCGTGGGGATTCCTTTTTCGATTATTGCCCTGTCAGCCAACGGTATTCTCGAACAGGTTGGGGCTACGCCCAATGGTCCGGTGCTATTTGCCCTGCTGCAAAATGTTGTTCCCCCCGTGTTGGGGTTATTGGTACTGGCGGCTATCCTGTCGGCATCTCTTTCTACGGCGGATGGTGCAATTCTGGGCACATCTTCGGTGTTGGCCCATAACGTATTTGGTATTCGTCATGGAGCAAGTGCCCATGGTGGAGGGGGCGATCGGTTGTTGCTGGTCACTCGAGTATTGTCTATTGTGATTACGCTATTGGGGGTGTTTTTAGGATTGCGGGTACCCCAAACGGGCGTTTTACTCCTGTTGGGGTTTGACCTGGGGTTTGCCGGACTGGTGGTGCCTCTGCTGGGTGGCCTGTTTTGGTCGCAGGCTACACGTCAGGGAGCGCTAGCCTGCATTATTGCTGGCTCCATTACCCGACTTACCTTCTTTTTGCTAATGCCGACCATGTTTGGCATTGAAAATACGCTGTTGTATGTTCCCAATGGTCTCTTTACCATCGACTTTGATGGATTTCCCACACTGATTAGCCCGTTGGTCGGTCTGATTGCGTTTGTGATAGCGTCTAAATTGACCTATAAACCCCTCAGTGTTGAACAACAGCGGGCAAAGCTTCAGGAAAAACTACACGCTCTGTAAAGGATCAGCATGGTTAAATCGAAGTAAACACGCGTCTGTGGCCATAGTCTAATCACCCCTAAAAACCGAGAGCTGTTGTTTTAACAGCTCTCGGTTTGGTCCATGAGGCACCCATACAAAAACAGTGCTGATTGACCCTGAATAGATTGAAGATTTATGGCTCAGTTAGCTCAAAGGTCAGTGAATCAAACATTTGACCATTGACTTGCAACACGATCTGATGTTTTCCAAGCAGCAGACGTCTTGTTGTCATTAGACGCATGGGATGCTTTTTTTTGAGGGTGACAACCTCGCCGCCTTTAAGATCAAGCTGCTTGAGTTTAAAGACTTTTTGAGTGCTCTTCTTGCCAGCGCTGGCAAAGTACATTAGGTAGTCAACCAAAAGGTGTTGGGACTTATGTGAACAAATGTCCAATGAAAACTCAAAAGCACTGCCTAACTTGACGCTGGGAGTGCTGGTGCAGAAGTTTGTAACCGTGATATCTGGTTTAGCTCCAAAGCCCAACAGCGCTAGAGCCTCTTGATTGCCCTGCTTTACCAAGGTCCGTAAAGCATGTTTGGTAATGTACGCCATCTCTTGCTCTGTTTGCCGTTGGCTGGCGATCCATCTTTGCAGCGTCTTGAGTACCAGGTCCGGGTCAACCTTGCTGATATCGTTGAGATGATTGGCAACTGAGCGGGTCACATAGCGGGTTTTGTCGGTGAAAAGAGTTTCTAAAATAGGCAGGGGTTCTTTATAGTCAATGGTTAGCTTTTGCGACCAAGGGAGTTTGGGCCTTGTGCCTTCACTGGCCCAACGACGCACATGGTAGTTGTCGCTATGTGAGCAATCTAACAAAAATAGAAGTGTTTTATCGGGAAACCCATTGATAAAATAGCGGATAGCATCTTCCGCTGAGAACCGTTTGGTGATTTCCTTGAGTGCGTCTAGGGAGATTTCTAAATAGTCTGCCGTACAGCCATAGGTGGCCACAAATAGAGAAAGTGGGGCAAAAATAAAGTCCCCAAAGTCATTGTCTGTATTGGTGGGGTCAAGTTCAGCTGGCATTGACTTGAGTAAAACTGTCAGCGCCTCTCGATAATCGTCTGGTAGATGACTGTGCAAGCAGGCTGTTATGTGGGCGATACGCTCTTTTAATTCAAGGGTTGGAAACGCTGCGACCACCTCCTGGTAGAACGTTTGTTGGGCAAAACCAGGAAATACCTGTGCAATCAGCGCTCCTAGATAGTCGACTTTTTTGGGGTTAAAAAGCTGGTCTTTGAGGGCAAAGGAAGGTTTTGCTTTCACTGCGAAAAATCTCCTGGCACGGTTTGAAGCTTCTGATTCTAGCTGAATTATGGCGAAAATCCATGAAATTAGTTGTCATCCGGTCCCTGTTATCCTAGGGCAACCACAGGGGACGACCTGATAGAAAAACCCCATGGGATTGCCCTTACTGAATGCTGAAAACCTATAGTCTCAAAAGCAAGCGAGATTATTAATAGCCGTGACATCCCCCCTCAAAGTCAATATCGCCAACCTTTAGCTAACATCTATAGGAGTGCGTTTAGGATTTAGGAGTTTTGAGTATGGCAGAGCGTTACTCCACCGAGCAGGTGCAGCAGATTTTGGTTCAAGCAATGGAGCAGGGCGAGCAGGAGGGGTTTTCGCGATCGCAGCTCCAAGACATGGCCGCTGACCTGGGCATCTCCGCCAGCGCTCTGGCACAGGCGGAGCAAACCTGCCAGACATTGCCGGTTAGCTCTGTTCAGCCACAGCGACAAAAATTTTATCAGCAGCTCAAGACCTATGCTGTGGTCAACATTTTTTTAATTGCGTTAAATATTACCCTTGAGGGCACCGTGACTTGGGCCATCTATCCGCTTTTGGGCTGGGGTCTAGGGCTGCTGCTGCCCTCTCGGCCCTCAGCCTGCAAGACCGAATAACCGCGATCTGGCTGCAGCTACCCCTGGGCTACCAATCCAACTGCTCCAAAAACGATAGCGGACGGCTCATATTGGCAGCAAAGCCAAGAATATTGCGATCGCAATGGGCATAGATCACCTCACCATTAGCAATCCCATAGGTTGCCCCCCGCTGGGTAATGTGGCTGACATCCGGCACATAGGTTGGCCACTTACCCAGTACCTCGGCCATGTTTCGTAGCCGCAGGGTGGCCAGCTCAAAGGGACGCTGAAATCCCTTGCCACCCGCCCGTTTAAAAAATTCTCCTTGGATCGGCGGTAGCGGTGTGGCCTGCACCACTTCCTCGTCGGCAATGAGCTGGGGAGCGTTGCGATCGCCCAGGTAGCCACGAAAAACCTCCGGCAGGGTGCCGGGGCTACCGATACCGGCACACATAAGCAGCAGATTTATCCAGGCCGTTTGACGCGGATTTAACCCTGGTATCGATAGGTTCAGCCCTGGATAAAGGCCCAACGCTTGATGTAGAGAGCCATCGGCATCTACCAGCAATGACGTTTCAGAAAATCCCGTATAGGCACAAAAGGCGCGACCCGAGTTGCGATCGCCAATGCCCACGGCTCGCACCGTGATCCCCTTTGCCGCCAGCATATCGGTCTCCCGCTGCAGCCACCAGGCGTACTCTAAACTGTCAAAATCACCCAGCTGTGGCCACACCAGCACTAGCTGGTTGGCCACGCCGGGGACCAGCAGCTGGTGCTGATCGCCATCGCTCACCCGCTGTCGTCGGGTCTGACTCAAAATATCGTACGCCGCCGCCTGTAACCCTAGAGCCATGGCCTGCTGATCTCACTAATTTGATAGTGGTCATCTGCCGATAGCATCCAGCCCAGCGCTCCGGCATTTTGCTGTGCCTGTTTGGCGTTTTTTGCCCCAGGGATTGGGACGACACCCCCTTGCCCGATCAGCCAGTTGAGGGCCACCTGGGCCGGTGTTTTATCATAGCGCCGACCAATTTCCCCCAGTACCGCCACCACCGGCTCAATTTTACGGAGACCATCCTTGCTAAATCGCGGGTCGAGGCGACGGGCTCCTGTGGGCGGCTGATAGCTAGCCACCCGGTACTTCCCCGTTACCAACCCCTGGGCCAGCGGACTATAGGCCAGGATGGTCATACCCAGATCGCTGGCCGCGCTCAGCACGCCGTTAGATTCGATCTTGCGATGGAGGATGGAATATTGCACCTGATTGACCGCCAGGGGAATCCCCCACTCCGCCAGATAGCCCTGGGCTTCGTGCATCTGGCTGGCTGAATAGTTACTCACCCCAATGGACTGAATTCGCCCCTGCTTAACCTCCGCTGCCAGCGCATTCATCAGCGTTTTTTGACCCATCAAAAAATCAAAGGGCCAGTGCACCTGATATAGGGCCACCGTTGCCGTTTGTAATCGTTTGAGGCTGGCGGTTAGGGCATCAGCAACAGACTGGGCATTAAACCGCCAGGGTAGGGGAAAATATTTGGTTGCCACCACCACAGGATCCGCCGTCCCTTGGATAAACTGCCCCAACAGCTCCTCTGATTTGCCCAAACCGTAGATTTCAGCCGTATCAAAAAACGTGACCCCCGCCGCCAGGGATGCGGTAAATGCCTGCTGCACATCGTCCACGCCATAATCTTTGCCGTACTGCCAAAATAAAGAATCTCCCCACGACCAGGTGCCTACCCCCAGCGGTGGAATCTCAGGACCGTTGGGTATCAGCTGGATAGTCTGACCGGTTGCTGGCGATGCTGTCATTGTTCCTCTTGCGTTATATGTCTAGACTACAAACAACAAAGGATGCGTCATGGGCGCATCCTTGGGTAGTCGGGCTCTAGTCCTGTGGATAGCTAGGCGAGCTAACTTGCCAGATACTCACGCATATCCCCCTGACGCTTACGTAACCGCGTCAGCGCCTCGCGCTCGATCTGGCGTACCCGCTCACGACTGATGCTGAGCATTTCACCAATTTTAGCCAGGGTCATGTGCTTGCCATCATCTAAGCCAAACCGCAGATGCAGCACCCGCTGCTGCTGGGGTGTTAGCTCCGACATCAGCCGATCCAGGTCCTTGCGCAGCAACGACTGGGTAGCAAAATCCTCAGGGGACTGGCCCGGATCCTCTAGCAGGTCACCTAAATTGGTATCCTGGTTGTCGCCAATGCGTAAATCTAGGGACAGGGGCGTCCGAGACTTTTCTAGATAGTCCCGTACCTGTTTGGGAGTGAGCTGGACTTCCTCGGCTAGCTCAATGACCGTAGCCGCTCGCCCTAGCTTTTGAGAAAGCTGACGCTGGGCTTTTTTAATCTTGTTGAGCTTTTCGGTAATGTGGATAGGCAGACGAATAGTGCGGCTTTTCTCGGCAATAGCTCGGGTAATTGCCTGACGGATCCACCAGTAGGCATAGGTAGAAAACCGGTAGCCTTTGAGCGGGTCAAACTTTTCTACACCGCGCTGCATACCAATGGTGCCTTCTTGAATCAGGTCCAGCAGGTCTACGTTGCGCTTGATGTATTTCTTCGCCACTGAAACCACCAGACGCAGGTTTGCCTCCACCATGCGTCGCTTGGCGAGTTCGCCCGCGTCCATGATTTGGGTAATTTCATCGACGGAAAGCTCAGCGGCTTCGGCCCATTCCTGATGGGTGGGTTCGCGGTCTAAACGCTCTTTTAGCTCATTGCGGTGAGCCTGTAGCGCGACGAGTTTTTGCACCTGTTTTCCATAAACAACTTCTTGCTCATGGGTTAACAGCGGTACTCGCCCAATTTCCTTAAGGTACGTGCGAACTAGGTCGCTGGACGTCTGAGGAGCTTTCATAGATGTGACAGAGCGCAAACTACAGAGACAGTGTGATATCCCTCCCCAGGTAGAGAGAGGAAAGACACGGTGGACAAAAATAGAGTCAAGAAGTGTGTTGAGCTACAAGCAATGAAGCGGGCCTTTGAACCATCTGTCGGATTAGATACCCAGAATGTTTCGCTGTGCCCACGAAATAAAGTTTGTATGACCTGGAGATGCCAGTAAGGAGGACAGCTATTTAATCTCTTGGAGCAAGAAACAACAGCTCTTGAATCAAGAAATAACAGATGCTACCTAGCTAAAGAATAGTGATGCCGCATTTGTGTAAAACAAGATTAGCATAATTTTAAGTAATGTAACTTTTATTAGAAGCGTTTTTTACTTTTTGGGCCAAAATTTTTCTTTGTGCCCCGGTTTAATTAATTTTATAAGACTTAGAGTAATTGATTCATATAGGCTGAGCTGCATCAAGGGTGACAAAATTACAGTTAGATTTTTAGATAAATTTAGCCGTATTGGACTTATTTACATTAAGTTTTTAGACGTTCAACCGGGCTGATTTTAGCCAAACTTTAAAGATATTGATAGGATAAAGGATGATTCGCGACATTAGCGGGCTAGTGGTTCAGTCAGTCTTTAATGCTCAACAAATTTTTAAAGCACGGGCTGCGATGCCTATCCCAGTAGCAGGCTATCGCTGACCGCAGCATCCCTGGTAAATCGATTAAGCAGGTCACTGACGCTCAGGACGGCTTTTTGCGACCCAGCCGCATCAAACACGATTCGCCCTTCATGGAGCATGAGCAGACGATCACCCACATCCAGTGCCTGATGCATGCTGTGGGTGATCATCAGGGTGGTCAGCCGATGCTCCGCCACCAGCTGCACCGTCAGCTGCATAATGTAGTGGGCTGTTTTGGGGTCCAGGGCCGCCGTGTGTTCATCGAGCAGGAGAATTTTGGCCGGGGCTAGGGTTGCCATTACCAGGCTGAGGGCCTGTCGCTGGCCACCGGAGAGGAGGCCGATGCGATCGCAAAGCCGATCCTCTAACCCCAGCTCCAAACTTGCCAGCCTGGCCCGAAACTGATCTCGAAATCGGCTATTCAGGGCCGGTCGTAGCCCTCGGGACTGGCCGCGACGAAACGCCAGCACCAGATTTTCTTCGATGGTAAGTTCAGCACAGGACCCCGCCAGCGGATTCTGAAAGACCCGCGACACCAGAGATGCCCGCTGTGCCGTTGGCCAGGTTGTGACATCTTGAGTCCCGACGGTGACCCGACCCCGGTCACTCAAAATGTCGCCGCTGATGATATTGAGTAGGGTAGATTTGCCCGCTCCGTTGCTACCAATGACCGTAATAAATTCCCCGGTGGCAATATCCAGATCAATCCCCAGCAGAGCAGACTTTGCTAGGGGCGTACCAGGGTTGAAGGTAACATGGATATCTGAGAGAGCAATCATGCTGCTTAAAATTTGCGCTTAAGTTTTGCCAAAAGATTTGCCTGGGGTAATACCAGCGCCAGCACCACAATCAATGCCGTCACCAGGTTTAGATCTTGAGCCCGCAGCCCAAGGAAATCGGCATTTAGCGCCAGGGCAATCACTAAACGGTAGATCAGACAGCCTAAAACCACCGCCAGGGTAGCCCAACGCACCGTGCGGCTGGGAAAAATCGCTTCGCCCAAAATCACCGTGGCCAGTCCCACCACCACCGTACCCACCCCCAACGCCACATCGGCAAACCCATTGACCTGGGCAAACAGCGCCCCCGCCAGGGCCGCCAGGGCATTACTCATGGCCATCCCCAGCAGAATCAGCCGGTCGGTGTAAATGCCTTGGGCCTTGGCCATGACCGGGTTCATCCCCGTCGCCCGCATGGCCAAACCCAGATCTGATGTTAGAAAAAGATCAATGGCTAGTTTTGCCAGACCCAACCCCACCAATAAAATTACCCAGATGGGCAAGACCGTCCCTAAGCCATCAAATAAAGTAGCCTGATTGAGCAAGGGCACGTTGGGTCGTCCCATGATGCGCAGATTAATGGAGTAAAGCGCAATCATGGTGAGAATACTGGCCAGCAGATTTAGGATATTAAACCGTACGCTGAGGATGGCGGTGCAAAGACCGGCCAAAGCACCGGCCACCATGGCCACAGCAGTAGCAATCCAGGGGTTGACCCCCTGGGTAATCAAAGTGGCGACAACCGCTGCCCCCAAGGGAAAGCTTCCATCTACGGTCAGGTCTGGAAACTTGAGCACCCGAAAGGAAAGGTACACCCCCAGGCTAAGAAAGCCGTAGAGCAGACCGGTTTCGATGGCTCCAAGAAAGGCGACAAGGGACATAGTTTACAGACACTCCCTCGCCCTTTGGCATAGGTTTGGTTTCATAAGCCCAACTCAAGCAATGTTCATGCGTCCGTTCCCTTTTTTTCCGTTACCCAAAACAATATCCGATCTCCGTTGTCGGGACGTTCCATGATCCACGTTGTCGGGACGTTCCATGGAACGCCCCGACAACGTGGATATTCCCCTATTCAAATACCTGATCGGCGCTATTTTTGATGACATCGGGTATTGCGACACCCATGGCGGCGGCGGCGGTTAGATTCACGGCTAGATCAACGGTGTTGGCTAGCTCTACTGGAATATCACCGGGGTTCTCGCCGCTGAGGATGCGGGCTACCATGTCGCCGGTTTGGCGACCGACTTCGTAATAGTCAAAACTGGCGGTTGCGATCGCACCCCGCTCCACCGAATCCGTATCCCCGGCAAATACCGGTATCTGGTTATCGTTACCCACCTTGAGCACCGACTCCAGCGCTGATACCACCGTATTGTCGGTGGGAACATAGATTGCATCCACCTTACCCACCAGACTTTCCGCCGCCGTCACCACGTCAGCGGAGCTAGATACCGTTGCTTCTTCTAGGGTAAAGCCCTGGGCCGCTGCCTCTAGTTTGAGCAGTTCCACCAGACTCACGGAGTTAGATTCCCCGGCGTTGTAAATCACCCCTATGGTTTTAGCCTCGGGGGAAATATCGGCAATCAGGGCCAGATGCTCGTCAATGGGTGAGAGATCGCTGACGCCGGTGACCGTGCCGCCTGAGGCCTCTAGGCTCGGCACCAGCTCGGCCCCCACCGGGTCAGTGACGGCAGAAAACACCACCGGAATTGTGTCGGTGTTTCCCACCACCGCCTGGGCCGATGGCGTGGCAATCGCCACAATCAGATCGGGGCTATCCCCGACAAACTTTTGCGCGATCTGGGCGGCGTTGGCCGCCTGTCCCTGGGCGCTTTCCCACTCCCACTTGAGGGAGCTATCGGCCTCGTAGCCTTCCTCCTTGAGTTTGTCCTGGACGCCATCGCGGACGGCATCTAGGGCCGGGTGCTCCACAATTTGAGTCACCGCCACGTGGGGGATATCGGTGGCAACAGGGTCGCCATATTCATCCAGGTCGGCGTTGTTGCCACAGCCAAGGAGAGTGGCTGAAAGCAGTGCCGGAGCAATGAGGGTTTTGGGTGAAAAACGGTGGGGTATCATGCTAGAAAAATGCGTCATATTCTATTACTCTCCTCCATACTGGGTCTTTAGTTCAGCCACGCGGTCGTCGTCCAGCTTTTGGAACAAGGGCGGCGGGATTTCAAAGGTACGACCCGCTGCCAAAATAGTCAGGTCTGTCGCCCCTGCCATGGTGCTGCTACGTTCTGTATCGGTGAGCTGCAGCGCGTTGTACAGCGTCTCAGTCGTGTGGGGAATAAAGGGGGCACTTGCGATCGCATACAGCCGAATCAGGTTAATACAGGTGCGAATCACCACGGCGGCCTGGTCTTTGTCTTTCTTAAACAGCGCCCAGGGAGCCCGCACATCAATATATTGATTCCCCGCCGTCCAGAGGGCATTTAAGGTTTCCGTTGCCCGTCGAAATTCCTGCTGACGCAGATGCCCCCGCAGTTTTTCCACCAGTTCTTTACAGGTCGCTTCCAGGTCCGCTTCAGCTTCACCAGGAGTACCGCCCGCCGGCAGTTCTTTACTAAATTTAGACGCCGTAAATTTCAAAATCCGGTTGACAAAGTTACCCAGATTGTCCGCCAGCTCTTTATTTACCCGATTCTGGAACAGCTCCCAGGTAAAAGCAGAATCCGACGACTCCGGCGCGCTGGCCATCAGCATGTAGCGCCAGTAGTCCGCCGGGGCAATTTCCAAAGCCTGGTCAAGAAACACCCCGCGTTTAGAGCTGGTGGAAAATTTACCCCCGTAGTAGTTGAGCCAGTTAAAGCCCTTGATATAGTCCGCCAGCTTCCACGGTTCGCGGCTGCCGAGAATGGTCGCAGGCCACATAATCGTATGAAACGGCAGATTGTCCTTGGCCATAAACTGGGTGTAGTGCACCTCGTTACTATCTTTCCACCAGCTCTCCCAGTCGTTGCCAGTGGCATTGCCCCAGGCTTTGGTGGCCGATACATAGCCAATGGGGGCATCAAACCACACATAAAAAACCTTGCCCTCAAAGCCCTCAGCGGGCACCGGTACACCCCAGCTGAGGTCACGGGTAATGCCCCGGCTTTGCAACCCTTCATCCAGCCACTTACCCGCAATGGATTTGGTCAGTTTGGGCCACTGGGTTTGTTTGTCGACCCAGGCACGAACTTCGTCACTGAGCTTATCTAGCAATAAAAACAGGTGTTTGGAACTGCGCACTTCCAGGTTGGTACTGCCGGAAATGGTCGAGCGCGGATTGATTAAATCCGTGGGCGATAGCACCTTGGTACAGTTCTCGCACTGATCTCCTCGAGCCTTGTCGTAGCCGCAGTTGGGGCAGGTACCCGTCACATAGCGGTCCGGCAAAAAGCGCTCGTCATCTAAAGAATAAATCTGGCTAATGTCTCGCTCTTCAATAAATCCGTGCTGGGCCAGCTGGCGATAAAAGTGCTGGGTTAGCTCGTGATTTTCCGGTGCCGAGGTGCGACCAAAATAGTCAAACGACAGCCCAAAGCGCTCGTAGATATCTTTTTGCTTTTGATACTGGCGGGTGCAAAATTCGGCCACATCCAGCTCTGCTTCTAGGGCGGCGATTTCAGCTGGGGTGCCATGTTCATCGGTGGCACATATATAGAGGACCTCTTCACCCTCCTGGCGGAGAAAGCGTGCGTACACATCGGCGGGCAGCATCGAGCCCACCAGATTGCCCAGGTGTTTAATACCATTGATATAAGGGAGAGCGCTGGTGATGAGGTATCGCATGCTGGAGTTGCTATCGTTTGCCAGGGCAGTGTAACTTATACACCCTAGCGGTTTAGTCGCGTTGGCTCAATAGTAACGTGGGAGCGCGGCGACCACGACCCACTTCTCTGGTTTAATGTTTAGCCCACTGATTGGCCGACGTGCTTGCTTAAAATTGATTGCTGCTAGTGTGATGGGACCGGACTGGAGCTACAGCGGAGATGCCGGTCCCAGCCGCTGGGCAGAGCTATCGGCTAGGTATCATACCTGCGGAGATGGCCAGCGCCAGTCGCCGGTGGATATTGACATCAGCACCGCCGTTGAGGCCCCGGTAGCGTTTAACTATCGTCCCATCCCCATAGACCTGAGCAATAACGGTCGCACGGTTCAGCAGACCGACCACGGCCGGTGCCACCTGACCCTGAACGGCACCGACTATGGTTTGCTGCAGTTTCATGTTCATACCCCCAGCGAACACACCCACCGGGGCCGTCACTACCCCATGGAGCTGCACCTGGTCCATCGGTCGTCCCAGGACCTAACGGTGGTCAGTGTTTGGATCATGCCTGGTGCCGAGCAGCCGGAGCTGGCTCGCCTGGCCCGGTTGCTACCCCCACCGGGGCAGACGAGCCGCAGCGCCGTTCGGATAAATCCAGAGTTGCTGCTGCCCACCGATCGTCGGCTGGTACAGTACAGCGGCTCTTTAACCACCCCTCCCTGCTCAGAAAACGTTACCTGGCTGGTGATGGCCACCCCCATTGAGGCCTCCCTGGCCCAGATTGAAACCTTTCATCGACGGTTGGGAAACAATGCTCGCCCTTTGCAGCGAACATCCGATACTTAGACTGCTGCACACAAAAGACCCGTTTAGCGCTAAGCTATGGCCCAACCCGTACGGTCTCGTCGATGCCACCGTCTAGCCCCAACCCAAAACCATCGGCGGCCCTGGCGCTCAAGCAAGCGGCCAACTGGCAATGTGCCGGCTGTGGACGGATGTGCCGTCATACCAATGAATCCTTGGGTGACTTTGCTGGACGCATTGGTCAGGATATCGACGTGATTGCAGCCCATCCCCGTCGCTGGACACTCCATATCACCAGGTTCTATCAGGGTGAGCCCGCCCAGCAACTTGAACGGGCCGTTGTTCTCTGCGGCTCGTGTCATCGCATCTATCATAATCAGCGGCGCTGGCAACAGCAGCAGCAGCAGCAGCGGCGACAGCAAGAACAGATCGGCCAGCTGACCCTGCGGGATATCTGTTTTCCCCTGGCTGGCCTGCAGCTATCCTTAAATGAGTGGGGAACCCCCTATGAAATTATTAATCCGCAGCCGCGTAAACAACGACTAAAATCTCCTAAAACCGGTGGCGGTACCCAATAACGCTTTAGGTATCTGTTAAACAAAAAATAGAAGAGTAGAGAGTCTTGTTTAACTCATGTAAACCTGGACAATCATAAGAAAGATGGTTTCTCAGATCATGGTGTAGCCCGTGCCCGGTTTGATTGCCAACCTGCAATCTGGGCGGCTCTGGTACGTAACGTTCTCTAAACTATGCTGATGGCAGCCAGGGGCGTGGGTAGGTTTGAATAATACAGGATATATCTTCCGGCTCAATTTTCCAAGCTGTCAGGCGCACAGCTTATCTTTCCTCAGCATTGTTTATTCGCTCATATGGCAGTCGACCCTAGCATTGTTTACCCAGCCACCCATTGGTTTGTACCCCTCAAGCAGCTCGATTCTGAAACGGGTACGCCGCTGCAGCGAGCTGATATGAGACCGTCTGAATCTGACGGCCTGGTCAATGCAGGGGATTCATTTATGATTACCCTGGAGAGCCTGCTGGTTGTCGATAGGTATGACCGGAAAAGCGATAACGATCTGCTGGTGCGATCGCGACTCAAATACGGCAACGATCCCCGTCTAGAAGCCATTAACCTGTTTGAAAATGATGTCCCAGCGGGCACAGTTAAAACCAATCTTTTATGTGAGCATATTTTTTCCCAGGCCGCCTATGCCACGCTAAATCGGGTTCACCTAGAGGTGGAGGTGATGGAACTAAAGGGAGATATTAGCCTCAATCGAGAGATTGCCAGCGGGCTAAAAACAATTAAAAATACCTTTGGCGTTGTTTCAAGTGCCCTGCTATCGTTTGGCGGCGTCGCCTTTGATGCCATGGAGAGATTAAACGCCGTCAGAAGTGAGCGCCGCCGCATTTTTTTTAGTACTCTCGATCTGTATGGAGAAGGGGGAGAAGGCGAAGCCAGGCTGCGCTACGGAGCCTATGTCTTTTTTAGAGAACCCGTAGAGGGCTCTCACTATCGACTACATAAGCTCCAGGTCAAGCATCCAGACAGTACTCAGACATTTCCCCACGATTATATTGTTGTCAAAGTTGTTCCTACCCTGGTTCGAGTCGGCAGCGATGAAGAACTGTTGTTAAAAAGCCAAAAGCTATCTGCTGCCCTAGGCTCAGCTAATGGTCAGCTGGACCGTACCGCCAGGCATCCCAAGTTTAATCGAGATATTGTTCCCGATGCTGAGAAACTGCGTAACCTGGCTATTTTCTACAGCTTACAAAAACAAAAAGATGCCGAAGCGATCTTGGATGATGCCCAAACCAGGCTCTATCAAAAGTTACGTCAAGAGCTGCAGGACTTTGTTAGCTAATTGGGGCAAAGCGCTATCGTGCTATGGAGCCAGTGTCTATATATGAATAGATATCTTGGAAAAAAGGACATCGACTACAACTAGACGAGTTTTCAGCAGAGCAGGTGCAGGGCCTGGCCCAGCGCTATGGGCTATCGGCTAGCTCTAGCCAAACAGAGGCGTTGATGGCATTGGTAGGCGGACATCCCTATTTGATTCGCAAGGCGCTGTACCATCTGCGACGGGATGATTTGAGCATTAATGCATTAACGGAGACAGCCGCAACTGAGGCAGGTATTTATAGCGATCATCTGCGGCGACACCTGTATGTGCTACAGGACTATCCTCAGCTGGCCGAAGCCTTTCGACAGGTTGTAACCAAACGGCGTCCGGTGGATATTGATGCGGAGTCTGCTTTTAAGTTGGAGAGTATGGGTCTGGTGACCCTGTCAGGGAATCAAGCTTCGCCACTGTGTGAGATTTATCGCGAGTATTTTCAGGAACATTTGGAGGGATAGCCTATGGGGGGCTCAGCTATTGCCAAATTCTATGGCAAGCTCTACTAACGTGGTTAGAAACAGAAAATAGTATTCCATCCCTTGAAGAATTGACTGAGTCTATTGTTGCCGAGCCATTCCAGGGCAACGTAACTAACGCGGAAACATTTCAATCAGAACGTACATCAGTTAGTGTATTGGCAGAGCTGACTGCTCCTGTCTTTACTAATTGGGACAATCCAGAGGATAATATCTACAGTAGGCTTTGGCTAGATTGAATTGATTGGCTTTAGGTAGTGTGGTTACTAGAAAGCTGGATTTCCTGAGTTGCTTATGAACGCTATTCAACTTCGCCAAACGATTAATCAATACCTTGATCAGCTCTCTGGCGAACGTTTGCGTTTGGTGGCTGACTTTATCAATTTTTTGGTGCAGCAAGAACGGCAAGGGCAGCCCAGCGATGATGATTTTCGCCCGGCTGAAAATAGCTCATTATTGGAAAATACGGACATTTGGGCCGGTGATGATTTTGAGGACTGTTTACAAACAGTCTATGAAACGCGCTCTCAGATTCAAGCCTAGGTCATGTATTTACGGGTAACTCTTTAAGACGGGAAACAAATACACCTTTCAGGTGTGTATAAAAAAACACCTCAGTCAAACGCCATAAAAAAGCTCTGCAGCAATGCTCAGAGCCGTGTATCGTACCCATGCAAAGTAAAATTGGGAACGATG
>JBCCAQ010000394.1:0-2597 GCA_039814735.1 Cyanobacteria bacterium P01_A01_bin.15 | reverse complement strand
TTGATATTGTCGCTAAAGAGCTGGTTGAGGGTGCGAATGACGGGGGTAAAGGGACGTTTGTCGTTTTCTAAGACCTCCGCTGCGATCAGGGCCACTTCCAGGTTGAGGACCGGATCGTCGGTGACGGCAATTACGCTGCGAGCTGTGGAGAGATTGGCTTCTTGCAGCTGCTGCAGCATAGGCCCTTCTAAGAGGGGAACCTGATTGCGCAGGGCGGGGTGGTCTAAGCGATCGGTGATGGCCACCAGGGGCTGCCGCAGGTCTCGTAAAATGCGGGTAACTCGCTTGCCTACCCGGCCCAGCCCCACAACAATGACGTGGTTTTCCTTGGGCACTTTGGGACGACGCTGGAGAAACTCAAATCGGGAGCTGATCAGCTGGTCTGCCAATAGACCCAGGACGCCGATGACCATCAGCAAGCTGGTGATGGCAATCAGCAAACAGGCCACTAGCACCCAGCCATCGGCACCACTGTCTTCAAAGCCGCCAAATACGTCGCCGTAACCGCCCAGGATAAGAATGGCCCCCAGCACAATGGCCTTGGTAAAGCTGATGGTTGGGATATTGAAATAGAGTAGTAGCGTGCCGAGGATCCAAAGGGTAAAGCCGGTGGTGAGTGCGATCGCAACTACCCGTCGTAACGATTGCTGGTCCGAACGTTGCCAAAAGTTTGACAGCCGCCGCCACCAGTCACCGTCAATCACATCCCCAATCCCCTGACGCAGCTTAATCCAGGGATCAGAGCGTTTGGGCAGATGCTCAATCTGACTGTGGGTGAGGGTTTTGACCTCTACATAGGCAACCTGGTCGCCCGTCTGTACGCGCACGTGGGGCTGCCAGCGGTGGAACATGGACGAGGCCGTTGTTGCCCAGCCGATGGGCTGGTGCGGGTTATTAAAGGGTTTGAGATTTAGCAGCCGTACCGTTTGTCGGTGTAGCTGATGTACCGGCAGATTGCAATACTGGGTATCCCTGGCACCAATTTGTCGTTCTACTACCCGAAACTGAAAGCTGCCAATATTAAACACACTCAGGGTATTATCCTCTAACCCGGCCAGGGCAAAGGTCATGGCCGGTAGCTCCGTGGCATCCAGGGCCACAAACTGACCCAGCTGCCGACTCAGTAATCGATTTAGCCCCTGACGTGAGGAGCGTACAATAATGTGAACCTTAGGATTTAACCGACGTACCGCAATGGCCGTCTGCACATTGGTGCTCTCATCACTGGTGACGATCAAAACCGCCCGGCACCGCTCAATACCCGCCTGCTCTAAAACATGATCGCGGCGGCAGTCTCCCACAATTGGCGGTTGGCTGAGCATGGCCGGTAGCTGCTCCACCTCCCATTCTTTAACGGGCAATCGATCGATGCCTGCGATCTGCACCTCAAAAGAATCAAAACTAAACTTGGTAAGATTGACAATTATTTGCTGACCTAAGCTCCCCAGGCCGCACACAATAAAATAATCTTGATGTACCGCTGCCGTAGGCGATAAATCAGGAATGTAGGTTCTAGGGTTGAGTTCGCTGTCATCAACAGCCATGGACTGTCCAAAGTGCGTACGAGGTTTTGTCATTATGAACCATTTCTGGCTCGAGTCCGGTTCGCTCGCCGTGATACATCGTTTAGCCTAACGTGGCTCTGGTATCCTGGGCTAGGATCTTGCCAACTGTTGTCTGATGTCTCCACCCCAAGACGCGCTACCCCCCGATTTACAACGCCGCATTCGCGCGGAGCGCAAATTTAGCCTGGGTGAAGCGATTGGTCGTGAGGGCGGCTCGTTTCTAAAGGATAGTCAGATGCCCCGCCCTCTGAGGGCCTTGACTACCATTAACGGGCTAATTGATCGGTACTTAAACGATACGGACGGAGCGCTACAGCTCTGTCTTAAACAGTGGGTTAAAACCGACGGACGGATTGGTCAATATTTGGACGAGCCGCGGGTAGCCCTACAGCTGATTGTGAAAGACATTGTCGAGCAGCCCCAGGTTTTGTATGAGTTTGCCCGACAGGTGGCCGTGGAGTGGGGACAGCTCAATGGAGAAAGACCCTCCTTTCAAAAATTAGGGGAAGACGCGCATCCGGAGGCGGTCTATTCCCATGACAGTATTCGAGCCATTTTGGTGCTGCTGCTGAGTCAGCTATCTGCTGGCCCAATCCCATAGGGATGAAAAAGCTGATTGTCTTTAATGGCAATCAGATTGTATTAGCCGTATCAATGGACACTCGGGGTTTTCGGCTAACTGCGATTGCCATTCAAAAAAACAGTGGTTATGGCGTGTTTAGTTTAGGGAGTTCAACAAATATTTAAAGACTGTTTATATGAACTTCACAAACTGAATCCTATTCCCGCTTATTCATCTCAAGTCTGCTAGTAGAGACCTTGAGGGAGATATTTTTCATAGACGCTGTGTTCCCAAACTGTTGGGCTCTTCGGGATTGAATATGCTTTTTAAGAATTAAAGATGCCAGCAAATAAGGCACCTGAGTCGAAAGCGTTCGAAATTTCTGAAACCATACCCAGACCGCTTAATCAGCTTGAGACGAGTATTAATGCCTTCGACAACACCGCTGGTCGTTCTGTTTTCAAAATACT
>JBCCAQ010000347.1:0-4235 GCA_039814735.1 Cyanobacteria bacterium P01_A01_bin.15 | reverse complement strand
TGTTTATCACCGGGGTCGAACGGGGTTACCACGCTCTTCCTTACAATATAGGGCAGAGGATCCCAAGCTACGAATAACGGTGTTTCAACACCAAGGTTGGAACGGGTTTCCTCTTACTCTGAAGATACAAGGTTGGGTTACAACAAAGCCCTGATTTTTACTACTCGACCATTTTCTGATCAACCCAACAGATTTAACACCCATGGTCCGTGTTTTGTTTGCGGGTGTGGTTGTTTGTGGATGTTGGGTTGATCAAGGATTTTCAAAAATGTGAGAGCTGTTGACGATGGGGAACCCAACCTACGTTTACGATTATTCATCGCCTTCAAAAACAATATCATCAGCAATGTCTAGCAATTCTGTCATTGGTGCATTGGTTGCGATTGAGGCTGCGATATCTTCTTTGAAAAAAACAGCCTGATTAAAGGTAGGGTATGCAAAGCTTTGATAACAGCCTCCATAGGCTTCTATGACAGATGGATCGGCCTCACTGCTTGGAATTAGGCTCACACCAGTGCCGTCACTCAGCAGGCCATTGGCATCACGCCAAAGCCAGTATGATACGTCTGCTTTGGGATATCTGGATATATACTGCACCGTGTGAATAAAAATTGTGCGACTTTCATTCTGATATCGAATACTGCCTAGGGGTCGGGAGAAACTGTTAATTAAACTGCTAGAGATAGACAGATCGGGCGGAGGAAACTCAAGACTTTCTCGGCTGATGCTGGGGATCCATGCAGATACTTGAGTCCTACGGGTGGACAGGACCCTAACTGTGCTAATCCTGCAACTAATTCATTTTGCGGGCGAATGATGATGCGATGCTCAGACGATATTGTCCCGATGGGAACAAAGTTGTCAAGATAAGGTGGGATTAGAAAAAACGGTTTAATCGCAAACCCTGTGCCAGCTTGATTCATCTCAGCGCGCTGTATTTTTAGCTGCATACGGCGACGAAATGATTCTTCTGTCTCGCTGGAATTGGGGGTGAGGTTGACTTGAATTCTTTCCATTGTCGCTTCAAGGTTAGGAATAAGTCTTTTATGGGGCCCAAAATCAGGTCCAAACATTTAAGGCTGGAGAGACGTTCCATGGAACGTCTGTACATCCAAGAGAGGTTCCATGGAACGTCTGAACCTAAGAATTTTGTTCCTTGGCAGCTTTAATAGTAGGCGTCCAAAAAAATCGCGCGGGGAACAGAATGTCCCTGTATTATAGTAAGTGGTTTTTTATGTTGGTTTTATACGATGCCAGCAGCGTCAGTCTCAATGGTCATCCGGGTAGTCTATGCCAGCGCTCAATGCTTGATCATGATGGACAGTGCTCTCGATATTTGTTAAACAAGCATCGTGGGTGTTTGCCATTTGGACATCGGAAACTATGACGGATGTTAGGTCTCCGGGACAGTCTGGGGAAGATTTGTTGACGGCTGTAGAGCCTGGGATGACAGCGGAAGCCACGGCTCGATCGCTGACGTATCGTGCGATCGCAGTCTATGTGATCGGGTTTACAGCCCTGGCGGGTGTCGCCGTCTGGGGCTACGGGCGCTATCGCGGTACCCAGGAGGAGGCGATTTCAGTACCGTTACACACCGTGGAGCGCTCGTCGGTGGAGCTAACGGTAACAGCGAGCGGCACCCTGGCCCTGGGCGGACAGCAAACGCTCAAATCACCGCAAAATGAGGCGACGGTGGAGCAGGTGCTGGTGGAGGTGCGCAGCGCAGTGGAGGCGGGGCAGCCACTGGTTGTACTACGCGATCGCAGCAAGGAACAGGAGGTGCGATCGCAAGAGGTCGAAATGCAAAAAGCCCAGCTTGATCTGGGTCGTAACCAAGAAAAAGTAACAGAGGTGCAGCAGCGAGTAGCAGCGGCAGCCGAGCAGTACCAGGAATCTCAACAGCTTTTGGCCCAAGGTTTTTTATCCGAAGACGAGGTGCGAGACGATCAAGAGGCCCTAGATCGGGTGCGCTCTGAGCTAAAAGATGCCCAGCTGGCGGTGACTAAAGCCGAGTTAGACCTCAAGACGGCGGCGGAGACCCTGGCGTTATTAGAACAGCAGCTTAGCGATCGCATTATCACCTCCCCCATCAACGGCGTGGTGCTTGAGGTCCAGGCCACCGCCGGTGAAGCCATTGCCACCGATACCGATCTGCTGACCCTGGGTAACCCCAGCCAAGAAATAGTCGAGCTGCAGCTGGCCACCTTAGATGCCGCCAAGGTTAGCCTCAATCAGCCCGCTCGGGTGCGTGCCATTGGCCCTGATGCCCAGGACTACGGCGGGCGGGTGGTTTCCCTATCTCCCCAGGCCCTGTCCCCCAATCGGGGCGGCAATAACCAGGAGGGCCAGGCCAGGGTCAACGCCATCGTCGCCTTAGAGAGCGCTAGCCAAACCCTGATTCCGGGCAGTTTTGTCAGTGTTGAAATTATTACAGAACAGCAGCAAAACGTTTTGGTAGTACCCCCTGAAGCCATACAGCGTGACGGGGGTGAGACGTTTGTATGGATCCGCAACCAGCGTGGCAAGGCTGAGCAACAGCCGGTTGAACTGGGGCTACAGGGGCTAGACCTATTTGCGGTCACCGATGGCCTGAGTCAGGGAGATGAAATTGCCCTGGTGCCACCTACGCTCACCATTACCCCAGGGATGCCCCTGACCGAAGCATCTGGCCTTCTCGATACCGCCGGTGACAAACAATAGCCATGGGACTACCGCTGCCTGATCTTTTATTTATGACCTGGCGTTCGCTGACCAATCAGTGGCTGCGCTCGGGTCTGACTACGTTTGGAGTATTTATGGGGGTGGGTGCCGTCAGCGCCACCTTAAATATTCAAGCCATCACCCGCGAACAGATTGATATCAAGCTGGCAGAGCGGGACCAGCCGTTTGTCAGTCCATGGGTTTATTCCAGACAGGGTCCTCCACCGGAACTCGATGAAGCCGTTCAAAAATCTCTCAAAGACTCGGTTTCAGAAATTCGTTCCATTAGCTCTATTGGTAGTGTTTACAGTATTGATACGGCCCAGTATGAGGCGCAAGAAGCTGAAATGCGCGCCCGCAGCGTCTCCCTAAACTATTTAGACACCACCGGACGACGGGTGTTGCAAGGACGCTTTTTTGACCAGGCCGACGTAGAGCAGTACCGTCCGGTAGCCCTGGTGGACGAGCAGCTAGCAGAGAGCCTATTTCAAGCGCAATCCCCCTTAAACAGAGCGATCTATGCCGACGGCAATCGATTTGTAATCATCGGGGTAATGGAATCCAAATCGAACTCTGAGTGGGGGGACGGGGGTGAGCTTTGGATGACGCAAACCTTTGCCCAGGTCCTGGCTGGGGAATATACCTGGGATTCCTTGCAGATTAGTGCCCATTCCCTCACCCAGATCAATGACCTAAGTGAGGCGGTCGAAGCATTCTTGATACAAAACTTTCCCCAGGCAGAGGTGCGTGTTTGGAGTAATGCTGACGATTTGTTGGAAGATTTAGAAGTACAACAGATTGCCTCTGCTGCCCTGACGGCTGTGGGCTTAATTGCCCTGGTTATTGGCGGAGTCGGCATTGCTAATATTACCATTGCGGCTGTTTTAGAACGCACAAAAGAGATTGGTATTCGCCGGGCTATCGGCGCATCTAAACTGGAGGTGATGAGCCAGTTTATCTTGGAGGCCGTACTCCTGAGCCTGTTGGGAGGAGCCGCCGCTGTGGCGACTGTCCACGGCCTGACCCGGGCTGCTACAACGGTTGTAATAGAAGCACCCTACAAGTTTTCTCCTAGAAATGCGGCCCTCTCCATGGGAGCGGCGGTGGCAGTGGGTGTGGGGTCCAGCTTTATTCCCGCCCTGCGGGCCACCCAAATCGATATTGTCAAAGCCCTACGGAGTGACTAATGCAGCTACAAAATTGTCTACAAATCACCCTCATAGCAGGTGCTTTGGTGGCATCCACGGTACAGCTGGCTGGGGCTGAGCTACCCGATCTTCCCACCATTGAGGGTCCTACACCAACGCCGTCAGACAATAACGAGCCGACCGCCAGCCCGCCAGCCGGCTCGACTGAACCCACCCAGGCCCTAGCCCTAACCGAAGCGGATGTTGTTACCCTGTTACTAGAAAACAACCGCGAACTGAGAAACGCGGGTCCCATCCATGCACCAATGGGAGCTCCGATACAACATGTCTATTTGGGTGGGAGCATACATTATCTGAAAAAGCTAACTTTCTGACCTAGTATTATGC
>JBCCAQ010000193.1:0-10826 GCA_039814735.1 Cyanobacteria bacterium P01_A01_bin.15 | reverse complement strand
GCTAGAAAGTTAAAATTTCGAGACTGGGCAAAAATGGTAATTGCAAAAAAGCCAATCAGAAAATTGACGACAGTCTCAAAGATGAGAACCATGTCGTTGACCTCATCACTGACTCGCCCCAGCACGCTAACGCCATATAGACGAATCAGCTGCTTAAACATTTGTGAGATGGCCCAGGCAAGGGTGATGGTAACAGCCGCATCCACAAAAAATGAGGTGATGGAGTACAGCCCCCTGTAGTTTCTAATCAGGTTTAAGCTGATCGAGATAAAAATCAGCGCTGCCGCCATTGAAAGCGGACGCTCCACGGAGGTGACAATGGCGGTGTATTCCCCCTTTCGTTTTTCGGAGGTGGATATTCGCTGTAGGATAAACCGGGTCACCCACGGTATGAGCCGACCTATAATAATGGCAACACCAATGCATATGGCCAAACTACCCAGACGAATGGCCAATAGCGTTAGGGCTCGCTGTGCGGCCTCGCTTAGCTGAAGGTTAAAATTACCGAGATTAAAACTATTAATAAACTCTCGTAGATCCATCAGTGAATGTTTTTCGATAGCATGGTCTCACTCGGTACTCCCCAGACCGTCTGGATGGCAATTGCTAGATGTTCATGGGCGAGGTGATGTTGACTGTGTTTTCTTCGATTTCAAAGTCGATGCCATAGTCCTTGAGCTGCTTCATTACGATCTGACGGGCCGCTTCTAAAAACTGACTGCGGATCTCCATGGAACTCTCACCGCTACCCAAAATAAAGAAGCGGATTTGGGCTTGTATAACACCCGACTTACCATTTCTGTCGTTGGGTGCATCTTGAAAGGCCACTTCCGTCAGCCGGTGATCGATGCCGTAAATGTCGTTGGTGCTAGATAAAATAAGCTGGCGAACCAGGGCTCTTTCTTCGTCGGGTATAAATCGATAAAAGGTAATGTTGATCAGGGAAATCACCTTTTGGGCACCTGTCAGATTCTCAATTGCCATCTGGGTCAGCATACTGTTGGGAATAACCACCAGCGTCCCTTTGCCGGAAAGGCGAATCCGTGTAGAACGCCAGCCAATGGACTCCACTCGCCCAAAGGTGCCATCGGTCAGGTGGATATAGTCGTCGACTACAAAAGGCCGATCTAGAAAAATCAGCGTACTCCAGAGTACCTGTTCGATTACCTTTTGGGCAGCCAGCGCGATCGCAAGTCCCCCAATCCCCAGACTAGCCAGTAGGCCCACCACATTAACCCGGTGGGTCTGGGCAAAAATAAAGACAATCACCAACAGGATAATGGCGTTAGATAGATATTTATAGAGTAGGAGCAGCTCGCTATTGGCCTTGCCTTCACCCTGAACCGCCTGGATAAGCAGATAACTATCAAAAAACTGTCTGGAAATCTTAAAACTCAGCAGGGAAAAGTTGATCGCCAGGGCCACCCCAACAATAAACTCGGTAATATCAAGCCACAGTGCCTGGTCCTGGAAAAATAAAAGGACAATATTACCGACTAGGAACAGCAGGGAGATGCCGATCCAATCAATAAATGGATAGAAAGTCTTGTCGTATATTAGTTTGAACTTATCCGGCAGCACCTGCGATGTAATCGAACGCATGACCCGTGGCAGTAGGAGCAGCCCAAGCACCACGCCTAGCCCGCCGCCCAATACAGCAAGTAGGCCAATATCAAGCTGTACGGTTCCATCAAGGCTAAAAGTTTGCATCGGTGCCAATATCTTTCCCATAAAAATTATTCTATCTAATAGCAGGCCAACTAAGCCTTGCAAAGACCTGAGCTACATGCCTTTTCGACAGATTTAGAAAATGTCCTCAGCAATCACACGGGCAGTGCCCCGCTAGCCGTTTTGAACGGGTCAGCTTCAGAAGATTGCGATAGGGCAGCGTAGGAGCGATAGTTGTCAGTTTCTCGCAGCCGCTGGCTCAGGAATCGACAGATTTCCAGGATAATATGGGGACGCTGGGTGCTCAAACTTAGAAAGCGGTTTTTCTCAAGCTTTAGGAGGGTACAGTCCGTTAAGGCGACTGTTTCATCCCAGTGGGGCGCATCGTCAAACAAAGAAACTTCACCAAAGTAGTGCCCCTGGGTGAGCTGACGCAGCTCACGTCGGGTGCCATCGGTTTCTTTGATCACCTGGACGGTGCCATCGGCCACAATGTAAAGATGCGTGCCCCAGTCTCCTTCGGTAAAAATTGTCTCATTTTTCGATACGTGGATTTGTTCTAACCCCTTATCGATGAGCAGCAGCTCATCTAGGGAGAGATTTTTGAACAGCGCTACGCTTTTGAGCAGCAGCATTCGATGCATCGATGTATTGACGGGCAGGGTTGACTGATCGATCGCCCCAAAAATTTGGCTGGCAACCTGTTGCACAAACGGATCGGGATCGTGGGTCAATGAGGACGGGATCATCGCCAAAGCGATTAAGGCTCCTGTTCTAATCCAGCGGTCTGGTGCTTCTAAGGCTTCTAGCAACAGCCGATATCCCTTGGTGCGCAGCCACTGGGGATCTTCTTCCTGCACCCGATTAGCGACTGGCCTAGCGCTGACCTGGGCTTCCAACCAGGGAATCAGAGGCATAACAAACCGACGATGGTTTAATGAAATCAGCACCTCAATTGCATTTTCAAGTTCCTGCTGGTCGCTGGTGGCCAGCAGCCGATTGACTGAATTGACCGTACGGCCATGGCCCAGGGCTGAGAGCACATAGAGGACTTTTTGCAGCAAGCGCTCTTGATAGTCACTGATGGCAGTGGTGAGGGGTTGCCAGTTGGGGGCATTGCCGGGTATTTGCTGCTGCCACTTACGGGTCTGGGTGAGCTGTTTGTAGCTGGGGGTGAGATAGTCAAATAGCAGATTGCTGGCGTATTTGGTCCGGACCTGGCCGATGGTGGTAATGGCAGCGTTGACCACTTCTGGCCGATTGGCTGAGAGCTTTTGTTTGGCCAGGGCGAGTCCGGGGCGGCCATAGGCGGCTAGGGCACTGGCCGCCCGCTGACGCACCCGAGGATCAGGGTCACCCAGCCCCTCACTCACGGCGGTCAGCTGGCTATTACAGCAGGTGGCCTGCAGCAGGTCAAAGGCCGCCATCCGCACCAGCGGATCGCTGTGGGCTAACTGGGTGTGGGCCAGCGCAGCGGTATCCTCATCCCCCCGGTAGCTGAGGGGGGTTAGGGCTTCTAACCCGGCGCAAATAACATCAGCACTATTTTGGGTCTGGATGACGCTGGGAATTAAGGGCTTTAAGGTGGGTGTGTCGCTGTAGGCAACGACTCGATAGATGCTGCGGGCCGTGGCACCATCGAGTGCCTTGGGCCAGGTGAGCTGGGCAGAAGACGGGTTGACCATCAGCTGGGCCATGGCTCCTAAAACCCTTAGCTCTACTCGGGTATGGCCCAGCCAGGTATCAATTTGCGGCTGGCTGGGTGCATACTGATTGATAAGCAAAATCTCTAGGGCAAAGGGCTGCAGCGCCGGATTTTGGAGCCGCTGTTGAAAGTGGTCCACCAGATTGGGACATTGGGTAAAGAGTGCGATCGCACCCCCATAAACCGGCTCCTCTGCCCCTGGAATCAGAGCCTCCACCTCAGCCAAAAACTGATCGGGCTGATCCATACGAGCGGCTAGCTCTAGCCCCTTCAGCTGGGCGTAGCGATCCGTACTGATCAACAGCGCCCGGACCGCCTCCCCGGACTGGGGTGTCAGGGGTATGGGATAGTTATCAAATTCATCTAGGTCAATACTATTGGAGCGAATCATGTCTTCTAAGCCGCTGGCATAGTAGCTCCCCATCGGTATTCGCACCGCCAGCAGCAGTCCCGTCAGTCCGATCACCAACCAGGTGATCTGCTCCAAACTCAACCGCGTTTCACAAATCCACAGCAGTCCCCCGGCCAGGGTGAGCCCCAACGCATAAATAAACCCATCCCCCAGGGTCCGAATGCGACCAATAAACTCACGGGGAATCGCATTGTAGTTGAGCTGGTGTACCGGTAAATTAATAGCCTTGTACAGGGCATCGCCGTTGAGATGCAGCCCAATCCCGGCGGGCAGCCCAAAATTAGTCACCAGGGCCAAAAAGCTAACCAGGGTGGTCAAGGGATAAACCGTGTTCATCCGCGCTACCCCCAGGTTTTTTAGCAACGGTCGCGTGACGCCATAGATTACAGCCATCTGCACCAGACTGATCACGATCCGCATCAGCCCCAAAAAGCCCGTCAGTGCCTGATCGCTAAAGCGAGCACCGTAGATGTTAAACCACAAAAATTCGGAGCTGATATAGATAATCACCAGCAAAAAACTGCTGGCCGCCAAAAACAGCGCCAGGGGATAGCGGCTCACCAAATCGGGAAACGTTTGCAGCGATTCTAGGACCCCAACCTGCTCTGGTTTAACCAAATTAAGCTGACGCTGAGACTTTTCCAGGTACAGTAGCTGCCCGATACCAATTAGAAACACCACCGGCAAACATAGCATCAGATCCCGGGTTCTTAGATATTGGGACAGCACTACGGTCAGACCGCCCCCCACCAGGGTCCCGGCCGCCTGGGCAACACCAATGTAGGGTGCATAGCGTTTGTATTCCAGCGTGGTGAAATAGTCGGTCAGCAGGGTGGGAAACAGCACATTATTATGAAAGTCCCACTGAAAAAAGACAATAATCAGCAGGGCATAATAAATGTAAAGAGATTCCTGGGTTAGCAGGAGTCTTAGTCCCAAGGCGATAACTATTGACCCCAGCAGCACATAGCGAAACAACCGGGGACGGCTGTAGCGATCAACAATCTGGGAAAAAAGAACATAGGCCGGAATTGAACACAGCCCGATGGATATAAACGCCAGCGGTAGATACTCTGCGCCAATGTAGCTGACAAATAACGAGTTACCAATAGCCATGCCCAGAACGCTATAAACCATGACAGTCCCCGCCAGCAAAAGCAGCTGGGTGCGTCTGTCTAATCGCATCTGTTTTTGTAAAAAGCTAGTAGCTTGTACCACGGATATTGATTGTTAAAGGACGGCTAATGCACCTTGGAACAAATACGGATAAAACCTAAGACGTTACGGTAGCCTCCTTAGCAAAGGACTTGCTATCTGGATTTTCATCATCTGTTTTTGCCACACCCACCAGGGACGGAAATGTCAGCTGGGACATTAGCACCGCCGCCAATATTAAAAACACGCCCCCCACCCCCACCGCCAGCAAACGGTCGCTGTGGAGAAAGTGTCTCATCACCCAGCCAAAGCATAGGGAAACCAAAATTTCGGGTAGCACAATGGAGAAATTAAAGATACCCATATAGATACCCTTTTGACCGGCGGGGATAGCGTTAATCAGCATGGAATAGGGCAGCGCCAGTACGCTAGCCCAGGTAATGCCAAAGCCGACCATCGTTACTAGCAACCAATACTGGTTGGGGATGATTGCGATAGAAAAGAGACCAAGCCCGCCGAGCAACAGGCAAAAACTGTGGAGAGTCTGGCGGCCAAATCGGCCAGCCAGCGATGATATCAAAAAAGAGAAGCCGACACAGACAAGGTTAAAAACAGCAAAACAGATGCCCGCCCATTCAATGCCATCGCTGTACAGCAAAGAACTTTGATCGACGGCTCCAAAAATATTGCGGGCAACGGCCGGTGGAAAATAGAGAAAAAAGCAGAATATACCCAGCCAGGTTAACGACTGCACATAGGCCAACTTTTTCATCGCCGTTGGTATTTGCTGTAGTGCTTTCCAGGTTTGTTGAAAACTACCGATCAGCCCGCCCCGTTTTTCCTGCAGCTGCTCAAAAACTTGAAAATTTTGGGGAGGACGCTCCTCGGTCGTAAATATGGTCCACAAAACCGTCATCAAAAAAAGACCCGCCCCGATATAGAAGGAAATTTCTATGGTGGGTGGCACCCGATGAATACGGCTAGTGGAGTCGACATTAAAAATGTGACTTAAAAGCCAGGGCAGGATCGAGGCTGAGACAGCCCCCAGTCCGATCATCAGGCTCTGGGTAGCAAAGCCTTGGGTACGTTGTTCTTTGGGTAATAAATCCCCCACAAAGGCTCGGTAGGGCTCCATGCTAATGTTGGCACTGGTATCTAAAAGCCACAGCAGCACAACGGCCATCCAAAGTTCTGATGCGTGGGGCATCAGTATCAAGGCCAGGGTGGCAAATATAGCACCAATCAAGAAGTAGGGGCGACGACGACCCAGGGGACCCCAGGTGTAATCACTTAGATTGCCAACAATGGGCTGGATAATCAGCCCTGTCAGCGGAGCTGCAATCCAAAGAATCGGTAGCTGATCGGCCTGGGCCCCTAGATGTTCAAAAATGGCGCTCATGTTGGCCATCTGCAATCCCCAGCCAAACTGAATACCCAGAAAGCCTAGGTTCATGTTCCACAGCTGCCAAATCTTAAAGGGTGGCTTTGGTTTTGGCTTTGGCAATGGTGGCTCAGTTGAGCTTACCGATTCTTCAGTTACCGAGTCCGAATTGCTCATAAACTTAATAAGCTGCTTCCGTAAGCTAAGAAGAGATTTGGCCCTGGGTGGAAAGGCCCTATGCTGAGCGCTATAGCCAGCAGCATAGGATGCAGCTAGGGTTGCCACCATAGTAATAGTAAAGGATGTACTATCTTTACACCATGAATAGGGACTATCCCAGCCCGGACTCGCTCCCTGTCAAAATATCGCTGCACAGCCGCTCCCCATGGTAGAAGCATCCCCGTCGCGCTTAGGATGTTCCTGGGCGACTCTCTCCCTTAGTCCCTAGACTTTTTTGTTACCCCACCTGTGCTGGCACAGGCGTATGCCGGAGGCCTAGGGAAACGCCAGGGCGACCATGCCAGTCCCAGGGAAACAACATTGTTGTATTCCTAAAAAGACCCGCTTGGCCCCGGTCGGTGATAAGATTGCACGCCCCCAAAACACCGGATGCTAGGGAAAACCCATTTCCGTAGATTTACCCTCCCCCAGGGAGCCGTTTGTCAATAGCGTCTAAGAACATGCGTTTAGAACACAGGCAGCTGTTTTATTCCTCTAGAAATAGCAGCCAAGGTTTACATTCCTTTATAATTTCTAAAGAATTTAGAGACGCCGTACCTAACCCCCACGGCCTGCAAAAGCGGTTTGTCCGCTTTCCCATCCTTGGTATTTATGCTTTTCAACCCTTCTCTCCATCTGTCCCACGGGTTACTCAAAACTCTGGGTACTCAAGTTGTGGTGCGTCACCGGGAGCGCATACCCCGTAGCGGGGCCATGCTGGTGATTAGCAATCACCGCAGCTTTTTGGACGCGCCCCTGGTAATGACCGCCGTGGATCGTCCGGTGCGATTTGCCTGCCACCACTATATGAGCCAGGTACCCGTGCTCAAGGATATGATTGCAACCATGGGATGTTTTCCCTTGGATGGTCCGGGCCAGGGGCCTCAGACGTTTTTTCAAACAGCAATCGAATCATTAAAGCAAAATCAGCCGGTGGGGATTTTTCCGGAGGGGGCACAGCCCATGGTGCAGTCCACCCGTCCGGATCAAGTTGGCAGGTTCCACCGGGGATTTGCCCACCTAGCCCTAAGGGCACCGGTCAGCAGGTTGGCGATTCTTCCGGTGGCGATTTCATCAGTAGAGGAAACCATCAGCCCGGTGGCACCGCTGCGGCTGCTGAGTCTGTTTGATCCCTCAGAACCTTTGTTTGATCGACCTGGCTGGCACCCACTGGTCAACTACCGCCGGGTGACACTTTCGGTGGGTCAGCCGATCTCCATTACCCAGGCCGATCAAAAACAGTACCATGGCAGACAGGCAGGGCGTTTGGCCAAGGAGCTAACCCAGTCCTGCTACGCCAATATTACAGCGCTTCTCCACGAGGGTTTTTCTTGAGCAACCGTATCCGTTTGATAACTATGGGTCGGGTGAGCAGCGATGCTCCCTTACTAATTTTTTTACCGGGCATGGACGGGAGTGATCTGTCGTTGCGGCGTCAGCTGGGGGGGCTGACAACCGCCTTTGAGACGCGTTGTTTTTGTCTGCCGGAGGATGACACCACGGACTGGATGGGGCTGGTAAAGCATCTGGTTGCCCTGGTGGAGCCGCAATCGGATCGACCCGTTTTTCTCTGTGGTGAATCCTTTGGGGCCTGTCTGGCCCTAGGGGCCATCAGCTATCGTCCCGATTTGTTTGATCGCCTAATTTTGATTAATCCGGCCTCCTCCTTTAACCGTCAGCTGTGGAGTGGTTTAGGCGCTCCCCTGGTCCGATGGATACCGGGCATACCCTATCGGTTTGCGGCCCTGGGGCTGCTGCCGTTTTTGGCGGCCCTAGAGCGAATTGCCGAGGGCGATCGCCAGGCTCTATTGCAAGCCATGCAGGCTGTTACTCCGGAATCAGCCGCGTGGCGACTGGCCCTGATGCGAGACTTTCGGCTCCAGCCGTCGCTGTTGGCCACGGTTAAGCGGCCCGTATTGCTGGTGGCATCCACCGCCGACCGGCTGCTGCCGTCGGTGAATGAGGTGCAAAAACTGGCGGCCATATTTCCCAATGCCCAAACAGTCACCCTCCAAAACAGCGGTCATGCCTGTCTGCTGGAAAAAGATATCAGCCTTTATAAAATTTTGCGACAGGCCCAGTTTGCACCCACGGTAGCGGTTTAGAAAAAACTGTTCCCGTATGGTCTCTCTCAAAACTGTCGGGACCATTCTTTGGGCCAGCGTTCGACTACCACCTTGGTCTGGGTAAAAAATTCGACGGCGTGGTAGCCCTGGCCGTGTAGGTCTCCATAAAAACTCTCTTTCCAACCGCTAAAGGGGAAAAACGCCATGGGGGCGGCCACCCCAATGTTGATGCCAATATTACCGGCTTCGGCGGCGTAGCGAAATCGACGGGCGGCCGCCCCTGAGCTGGTAAAAAGACAGGCCATGTTGCCCCAGCGGCTTTGGTTTATCAGGGTAATGGCCTCGTCAAGGGTGTCGGTGTGGAGCAGCCCCAGCACCGGACCAAAGATTTCGGTATTGGCGATATTCCCTTGGATGGGAATATCTTGCAGCAGGGTGGGGCGGATAAAGCTGCCTTGGCTCGGAACGCTGGGATTGCGGCCATCTACCAGGAGTTTGCCGCCTTCGTCGATGCCAGATTGGATCAGGGTGTGGATGCGATCGCAGCTGCCCTGGTTAATCACCGGTCCCATTTGTACTTCAGTATCTAAACCGTTCCCCACCACCCGCTGCTGGGCCGCCTCGGCCATGGCGTCGATAAAGTCTGCTTTGACAGACCCCACCGTAATCGCCAGGGACGCGGCCAAACAGCGCTGTCCGGCACAGCCAAAGGCGCTGTCCGCCAAAATCCGAGTGGTCATCTCTAGATCGGCGTCGGGCAAAATCACCACCGGGTTTTTGGCTCCCCCCTGACACTGCACCCGTTTGCCGTTCTCCGCAGACCGCTGATAGATATATTTGGCCACCGGGCTAGAGCCCACAAAGCTAATGGCCTTGAGGGTGGGATGGTCGAGCATGGCATCCACAACGGTTTTGCTGCCGTGGACCATATTGACCACCCCCGCCGGCAGACCCGTTTGGCCAATGAGTTCAACAATCTTTTGCATCGTCTGGGGTACTTTCTCAGACGGTTTAATGAGGCAGGTGTTGCCACAGGCAATGGCATAGGGAAAAAACCAAAAGGGAATCATCGCCGGAAAATTAAAGGGCGCAATAATCCCCACCACCCCCAGGGGTTGACGAATCATAATTTCATCAATGCCACGGGCAATGTCTTCGGAGTTATATCCCTGCATCAGGATAGGAATACCACAGGCCACTTCAACATTTTCGATGGCTCGCTGTAGCTCTCCCTGGGATTCTTTGAGGGTTTTTCCACATTCTGTTGTGATGGTTTTAGCCAGGTCTTCTCGATGGTCTTCCAAAAGAGTTTTGAGCTTAAACAGATACTGAATACGCTCGGTGGGGGGAATGCGTCGCCAGGAAATAAAGGCATCGCTGGCGGAGATAATCGCCCGGTCTAACTCACTGGCTAGCGATAGGGGTACTTCAGCTAGCACATCGCTCGTGGCGGGGTTAGTGACTTCTAGATAGTCGGCGGTCTCGGACCGATGCCAGGCACCGGCAATGTAGTTGTTTAGCTGTTCCATGGTAGCCCCCCTGTTCTCAATTAAAACAATCTGATCTGTGGACCGTGGCAAAGAACATTTGCCAGCGATCCGTCTACTGTGTGCCAAACATCCGATCGCCCGCATCCCCCAGACCTGGCAAAATATAGCCATGGTCGTCCAGCTGGTTGTCAATGGCGGCGGTAAAAATGGGCACGTCAGGATGCTCCCCATGGAAGTTGGTAATCCCCTCGGGGCTGGCCAAAAGACAGACAAATTTGATCGCTTGGGGCCGGGTCTCTTTTAACCGGTGGACCGCTGCGATCGCAGTATTACCCGTGGCGATCATCGGGTCCACAATCAGCATCTCCCGCTCTTTGACATCGCGGGGCACCTTAAAGTAATACTCCACCGGCATCAGCATTCTCGGGTCGCGATAGAGACCGATGTGCCCCACCCGAGCCGAGGGTATCAGCTTGAGCATGCCGTCTAAAATCCCCTGACCGGCCCGCATGATAGAAATCAGCACCAGCTTTTTTCCAGCTAGCATGGGGGCATCCATGGGGGCAAACGGTGTTTCAATCGCGACTTTTTCCATCGGCAGGTCGCGGGTGACTTCGTAGGCCAGCAGCAGGCTAATCTCTTGTAAAAGCTGTCGAAACTTAGCGGTGCTCGTGTCCTTTTGCCGCATCAGGGTGAGCTTGTGTTGGATCAGGGGATGCTCAATTAGGGT